>JACPPP010000071.1 GCA_016190935.1 Armatimonadota bacterium
GAGCAATATACGCCGCATCTTGAGCCATCCTGAGCTTGTCGAAGGATGAGCGTGTCGAAGCACGAAAGGTGCGGCGCTTCGTAGTCGGCACCCTTCGACAGGCTCAGGATGCCTTGAATATGCTAAAAACGATGCTCCTGCAGGTGCTCTTTGCACCTGCTTTCGAACTTTGTAGGGTTGATGCCCTTCCACGAATCGGCACTAAAACTATACCATAATAGGCGCATTAATGTCAATATTCGGGCAGGCCATTACGATCCGGTGCACGATCGACAACTACTCTGTAGAGCCAGCGCTGTACTTCTTTACCGGTCCAGTAGAATGGCGTACTATCAACTCCATCGGAGGATATATCGAAGAAGGGATATATTCCTTCTCGTTTCGCATGTCCACTATCGCCTTCAAGGCATACTCCGCAATTTGGGTTGACGGAACCGCTACGGTTGTGAGTTCGGGGCGCACGTAAGTTCCCTCTCTGTGCCCCCCATATCCCGCGATCGAGACATCATCAGGCACACGAAGGCCCATGTCGTTTGCGGAAGCCATAGCTCCAATTGCCACAGCATCATTGATGCAGGCTACTGCTGTGACTTCGGGGTGCCGATTCATTAGATTGCGAAGGCCGTCGTACCCGGCGTCGAAGCCCGGGTTCGGGATTTCTTCCATCAGACTCTCATCGTACTTCATACCTGCAGACGCCAGAGCGCGCCTGTAGCCCGATAACTTCGGATTACTGGTCTTCCACCTTGTGGCCATGTCGAGCATTATCCCAATTCGCCTGTGGCCGAGGTCTATGAGATGCCTGGTGCTGAGGAAGAATCCCTGCTCACGGTCAGCGGTGACGCTCGATATTCCTTCAGGAGGAGATGGCATTAAATCCACAACCGGCAGCCCGCTGGACCTGATTTCCTGGAATACTTCGGCCGATACGGACTCGGAGTCCCACAATAGCAAGAGTCCGAAAGGATTAAGTGACCCATTGATTCTTCTGACAAGAGTAGTTGCTTCGTCACTGTCTTCGGCTACGAGCACGACAGGCGCAAGGCCCATCGATGTGACCGCACGGCTTACTGCCACTGTTGTCTGTGCTAGAGTCGATGCCAGGTCCCAAGTGACGACAAGCAATACTACGGTATCCGAGTATCCTCGCTGCAGAGCGGTGCCGATAGAGTTGCGGCTGTAGCCAAGCTTTTGCGCCACGGCCCAGATACGCTGCTTCGTCTCGGGGCTGATCCGGTCCGCGTGCTTGCTGCCCGAAAGCACGAACGATACGGTTGTTTGTGAGACGCCCGCTTCTCGTCCAACATCCTCTATAGTAGGTTTGGTAGTGCTTGAACGCATTGCCAGCCTGCAATCCAGTAATTATTAGCCATCAGCCGCTCGGAAAACAACTATTCCTGCTCCTGGCTCATGATAAGACGATTTACATGCACAATTTACCACAAATTGACAATTTAATCAACTTTCAGCAACGGTCTTCGAAGCTTGAAGAACACTCTGGCCCCGCTACTGGGCAAGCGACTTTATTACTTATCTACTTCTATAAACCCTGCCTGCATACCTCCACAAAGACCAAAAATTTTCGATATGAGTGCCAACAAAGATTTCGAAGACAGCTAATTCACCCGAAACAAACCCTTGACAACCCCAAACAAACGTGATATGTTGAGTTAAGTAATACGTCTTACCCAATTGGAGTAGAGGAAGACCAAATGAAGAAAAAGGTAGTTGTAGTGTCGGCGATGTTGGCCGTAGTGTTCTTTTTGGTTTCGGCGCAGGCCGAGACGTGGGACATGGCTGCCGACTGGGCGCTTGAAGGTGTGGACCTGACCGGAATACCTTTCGGACCAAACGGCTCCTGGGGGGTCTACGCCGTGAAGTTCAGCCCAGAGTGGAGCTGGACGCAGTTCAACAGACCTATGCATTTCACATCGTCAAATCCGTGGTACAGCATTTCCGGCATCGATGGCTGGTGGTTGGGCGATACCTCGATGAAGCGCATTCCTATGATGGGCAAGAATGTCGGGGGTCACGCTCCAGGATTTCCGAAGTCGGTCGGCTCGGTGGACTTCGACTGGCCCAACGGCAGGATCGCCTGCCATACGTATGCCGATCCCACCGGAAAGAACACTATGGTCACGGCAGCCTGGATAGCTCCGGAGGCGATGACGGTTTCGGTTTCCGGAGGAGTATGGACGGCGGCGAAATACCATGATGTTGCCAATCGCAGGATACGAATGCGGCTCTGGATAGACCGTGCCGCAAATGGTATAGGCGCCGCTGACGAGGACATAATCACCGATTATCTCGTGCCAACCTGGACCGAAAGCTGTGAATCGGGTTTTCAGACCCAAAACCACCCGGCGAGCTTTGCCAAAATACTTAAGGATGACGCCTCGAAATTGGATGGAATAGCGGTCGCCAAGGGCGACAGGATATGCGTCGGTCTTTACTGGGACCAGTCCGCCACATTGGGCGGCATGAACGGCCTGGACTTCCGGGTATCCCGGTAGAGAATGGAGGAAACACGTGAAGATCAATATTCTGATGAGATCGTTGGTTGTCGCAGCGGTGACTGCGCTTGTATTTGGATGGTCTGCGGGCGGCTGCAGCGCCGCATCGAGCGAGGCGCTTTTCCCCACGGGTCTGTCTGTCGCAAAATGGCAGACGTTCAAGGCGGCTGGTTACGCAAGGCCGGTGACGGGAATCATTTTTAAGGGGGATAGTCCCCGGCCGGTGTGCGGCATGCCCCTCGGGGGCATCGCAACCGGATGCTTCGATCTTGAGACCTCAGGAATGATCGGCTACAGCTCGGTCTTCAACCACCTGACGCCTCGGGGCGGTCCGGTCAATCTTCCCATACTCGGATTCAGTGTAGATGGCCGAACCTGGGTGCTGACCACAGGAGAGACTAAGCAGTACGACACCGGGCGCGGTCCTATTTCTCCATTGGGGAAGGCAAGGATCGATGGCGTCGAGATGGCGAAGGCGATCCAGTATTGGGGGCACTACCCGATTGCGGACCTTCAGTTTGATACGGGTGCGCCGGTCTCTGTTGCACTGAGAGCCTGGACGCCTTTTATCCCTGGGGATGCGAAGGATTCGAACATCCCGGGAGCAGTATTTGAGATTCATCTGTCCAATGACTCCCAGACAAGCCAGAAGGGGACCCTTGCGTTCAGCTTCCCCGGCTTCGAGGAGCACAAAAGCAAGCTCGACCCGAGCATCTTCAATATGTGGGCGGGCTTCACGCCCGTCAGACCGAACCTGCCCGAACACAAGACGGTTCGGAAGCCTCTGAGCGGCGGGCTCTCAGGATTGGTCGTCTCGGACGAGCCGTGGAAGATGAGCTATGCGCTGGGCGTGATTGGAAATGAGAAGATACGCACGGGCGGCGCGCTCGGAGTCGATGGGGCTAAGTGGAGCGCGATTGGGCGGGCTCTGCCTGGGGTTACGCCGGACGACGGCGGATCTTCGGTGGCTATGGACTTCAGCCTCCGTCCTGGTGAGAAGAAAGTTGTGCGCTACGTCCTGGCATGGCGCGCTCCAGAGTGGAGGGGGTCGGGTATGCCGGACGGTGGCGGGAACGTCTACACACACATGTACGCCAAATACTATCCGGAAGCTGCATCGGTTGCGAGTCGGCTTGCAAAGGACCATGAGAGCCTGCTCAAGCGCATCATCCGATGGCAGGAGGAAATTTACTATACTCCGGAGATCCCCGGCTGGCTCGCCGATTCGCTGATAAATAACCTGAACACCATAGCCAAGACGGGAGTCTGGGCGCAGGCGAAACCACCCATAGGCTACTGGTGCAGCGCGGAAGATGGAGTATTTGCCTTGAACGAGTCTCCTCGAAGCTGCTCACAGCTCGACACCCTGCCGAACAGCGCCTGCGGGAACCTGGCGCTCGCGTACCTCTTCCCAGAGTGCGAGAGATCGACTCTCCGGGCCGCCAAAGCATATCAGTTCGACGACGGCCGTCCGCCTGTAGTCTTCGGAGGCACAACAGACGACTCAGGATACTATGAGCTGGTGTATCCGTCCAGAGGCTACCAGAGCGTGATGAACGGCCCCAATTATATTGCGCGGCTGCACAGGTTCTGGAAGGTGAACGCCGATGAGTCCTTCAAGAAGGAGTTCTACAACTCCGCAAAACTGGCTACAGACTGGGCGTTTAACCTCAGACCAAACTACGGCCTGTCGCAGATAGTGGCATTTCCTACGACAGGAACTGACCCGCTTCTGCCGTATGACACGGAGTGGTTTGAAGATAGGCCATACTACGGTTATATCTCTCACGCCGGCGGCTACAGGATGGCGCAGGCGCAGATGATGCGCGAATGGGCGCTCGAAATGGGCGACAAGGGGTATGCCAAGAAAATGGAAGCCTCCTTGAAAGCGGGCGCCGAGGCAATGGAAAAATATCTCTGGACCGGGACCTACTATCGCGTCTTCAACGAGCCGGAGACTGGCAGGACTCACGATGCGCTCTTTACACCTCATCTCGACGGACAGTTCTTCGCGCACACTCACGGTGTGCCGAGGGTCTTCCCAAAGGACCATGTTGAAAGCTCGCTCGGGCTTATCCGCAAAGCCTGCGGCCTGAGCAAGCTGGGCATTCCACCCAATTACGTCAACGGTGACGGCACTCTCTGGAAGACGGACATGGAGGGCTACCTGACAGGTAACTATACGTATGTTCAGTTCACCACGTATTATACTGCGATGATGTTTATGTATGAGGGACAAAAAGATTTCGGCCTCAAGTTGCTCCGTGACTGTCTGGATGCGTTTTCATGCAGATGGGGTTATACTTGGGATGGCACGAACGTCTTCAGCGGCAAAGAGGACTCAGGAGAGCGCAGCTACGGAACCGACTACTACCAGAACATGGGGCTTTGGGCGGCGCCTGCCGCTATCAACGGCCAGGACGTGACCGGCCCCTGCAAGCCCGGCGGCCTGATATACAGAATAATGAAAGCCGGACGAGCGCTCAAATAACGACCATGAGTAAAGCACAGAAAAAAGCTGAGCGGGTACGGCGGGCGATGAGCCACCACGAGCCAGACCGTGTTCCAGTTAGCGAATTCTTCTGGACTAATTTCTTAAAGCGGTGCAGGGAGAAGTGGGGTCAGGACTTTGACCCCTACCGCTACTGGGACCTGGATTTTGTGATCGTGGCTCCCAACTTGGACCCGCGCATCCAGCCATTTGAAATAATTCAAGATGACGGCGAGGACATAGTGATCAAGACCGGCTTCGGCGCGACCATACGCCGTTCGGGAGACAAGCCGATGCCGCACTGGGAGGCTTTCGAGATTGATGTTCCCGAAAAGATGGCGGAGCTTGAATTCGATGCTCCCGACGATCCTCGCCGCTTCTTACAGGGTGGAGACGATCAGATAAACGGTGTAAGCGACACTTTTGTTCGTGACATCCCATCCTGGGACGAGCGCGTCAACTCATACGCGGACGATTTCGCAGTCTTCGCTGGGATATGTGAATGTTACGAGATGATCATCCGAATTATTGGCAGCGAAAATGCTCTTTTCTGGATGGCAGCGTATCCTGACCTGTTTGCGGATTTTGTCAACCGCATTGGGCGGCATCAGCTCGATGTATTGAGAGCACAGATAAAGCATGGCAAGGGACGGCTAGCGGGAGTTTTCATCGCAGGAGATGTAGCCTACAGGAGAGGCATGCTGTTCAGTCCCGCGATCTGGAGGGAGTTGTTTAAACCACATCTGAAGAATATGATGGAACTCAGCCACCAGCACGGGTTTCCGGTGCTGTTCCATGGCTGCGGGAATGCAACTGCTATTTATGATGACTTGATCGAGATAGGGCTTGATTGCTATAACCCAGTAGAGGCCAAGGCCGACCTGGACGTCGTGGAACTCAAGAAGACTTACGCCAACCGGCTGGCCTTCTGCGGTAACATAGACATAAGGGTTCTGGAAAGCAACGACCCGGACAAGATCGTAAATGAGATAAAGTATAAGCTGCAGGCGGCAAAAGGTGGCGGATATATATTCTTCTCCGATCACTCTGTCTCAAGCGAGGTCGACCCAGAGAGCTACGATCTGGCCATAAGGACTTTGCGGGAGGTTGGCAACTACCCGCTCAATCTACAGCATTAGGTTTCTGAAACGCGGATTACGCGGAAGAAGCTGTCAGCGATCAGCTATCAGCCATCGGCAGGGGCCGGGGGTCCCTGCTGATGGCTGATAGCTGACGGCTGATGGCTTCTTTTTCAAATGCCGTCACCTGCGTGACCGCAGCGCGTCGATAAATACCGCGAGTAGTATCACGGCGCCGGAGACTACCCTGACATAGTTTGCGGGAATCTGAGCGAGGTTCATCGCGTTTCCGATGGTAGATACAAGCAGCAGCCCTCCAAGCATACCAGGCGCTGTTCCGCGGCCCCCCATCAGGCTTACGCCGCCTATCACAGCCGCTGCAACCGCTAAGAACAGCGCGCCGTTCGATATACCTGCAGATGCTGCGCCCAGGCGTCCGACCAGGACATAAGCCGCAAGCCCGGACAGAAATCCGCAGATTAAATAGGCGTGAATGATTACCCGGTCATCATTAATACCGGCCGCGCGCGCGGCTTCTCTGTTGCTGCCCACCGCGTAAAGCTGCCTCCCGAACACGGTCCGGCTAAGCACAAAATGGGCAACAGCAAAAAGTATCAGCAAGAAGATTGCTGCTATCGGAACAGGGCCTAGCTTACCAGCGCCGACAAATCGGAAGCCGTCCGGTATTCCAAAAAGGTTACGCGCCTCCCCAACAACCAATGCAAGCCCCGCAAGCACTATCGAGGTTGCTAAGGTGACCATAAAGTTGTTCATTCGCAGCCGCACGACCATAAGACCGTTCGCCAGTCCAATCGTTGACGAGAGCGCCAGCATAACCACCAGCGCGAGCGGCCATGACAGCCCAAGTCCACCGGTAGTGACCGTTGCGCCTGCCGCATTCGTGATCGAGGTTGGGTAGGCCATTATCAGTCCCCCAACGATCGCGACGAATATCATATTCGCCTCGATGCTGAGGTCGAAGTTTCCTGTGAAGAACACGATGGACTCAGCCAGAACCAGACACCCCAGCGATGCGGAGGCAACCAAGATATTGAAGATATTGTTTGAAGTCAAAAACCGCGGGTTCATCACAGTGGCCCCGGCCATGATCAGAACAAGCAGCACCCAGATGAAATTCTCATTTATGAACTGCACCGCGCGCGGCCGGAATCCCACAACAGGTGGTTTACAGAGCTCTTTAGTCTTTGTCTTCAGTTCCAGCATATCTATCGCTTCTCAACCTCGTTTTCCATTTCCATTGCCACCAGCCTCTCCAGATTGGCGAGACTAACATCGTTATGATTGAACTCCCGGGTTATGCAGCCTTGATGCACCAGAAGGATTCGGTCACTCATATTGAGCAGCAGATCGAGGTCGCTGCTGTGCAGCAGAACGGCCGCCCCCTTCTCGACTTCGCGGCTGATGAGTCTATTGATCTCAGCCTTGGATCGCACATCGACGCCGAGTGTCGGGTCGTCAAGCACGTACACCGGCAGATGAGCGCTGAGCAGGCGAGCCAACAGTGCTTTCTGCTGGTTGCCGCCACTCAAGATATCTATCTCACAGCTAAGGCCGGGGGTCCTCACAGAGAACTCTTTGACCAGCTCAGATACAGCGCCGCGTTCCCGACCCGGGTTTAAGATTCCGAGTCGCGATCTGAACTTTTCGAGTGTGGCAGCGGAGACATTCTCCAGCACACTTCTCCCGCGAATTAGCCCCCAGCGCGCCCTCTCTTCGCTCAGATACCCGACACCGCTTCTTAGAGCCTCAGCCGAACTGCGCGCCCGGAATGGCCGTCCAGCGAGCGCAACTGCGCCGCCGAGCAATTGCCCCGACACTCGACAGAGGGCCCTGAAGAACTCCGAGATGCCTTCTCCCTTCGGCGCTGCTATGCCCAAAGTTTCGCCTGACCGCAGGTCGAAGCTGATATCGCGTATAAGAGCCGTTCGAGCATGCTGCACCGACAGCACAACGGGTCCGGGTTCGTTCTTGTGGTAAGAATACAGATCAGGCACGTCACCGACCATGTGGTGTACTATTTGCTCGGTGGTAAAGTTCTCGCTTGAACCCACAGCTACCATGCGGCCGTCCCGTAGTATAGAAATTCGATCAGCAATCTGAGACAGCTCGCTCAGGTAGTGCGAAACGTAAATGATACCGATGCCTGTTTCCCGGAGCTGGTTAATCAGCCCAAACAGAGTCTCGATCTCTCGAACAGAAAGAGCGGCAGTTGGCTCGTCGAGGATGATCAGTCGCGGGCTGAACTCGCAAATGCGGGCTATCTCCACCATTTGCTTCTGGACATAGCTCAGGTCTCGTACCATCATGCGGGGGTCAAGATCGACTCCTACGCGACTGAGTACGCGCGCAGATTCAGCAACCATCTTTCGATTGTCAATTGTAAGGCCGCGTCGGGGCCAGCGGCCGAGGAATATATTGTCCGCTATCGATAGGTCGCTGACCAGTTCGATGTGCTGGGGCACGACGCTGATCCCGAGCGACTGAGCCAGCACCGGGTTCAGAGAAGAATACGATTTGCCCTCGATCTCTATATGGCCGCTCGTAGGCTGGTGACGACCGGAGATGATCTTGAGAAGGGTGGTCTTGCCTGCGCCATTCTCGCCGACGAGCGCGTGCACCTCACCGTATCCTACCTCAAGATCGACGCCGTCCAGGAC
>JACPPP010000072.1 GCA_016190935.1 Armatimonadota bacterium
GCCAGACGAAACAG
This sequence comes from Armatimonadota bacterium, assembly GCA_016190935.1. Taxonomy (GTDB): domain Bacteria; phylum Armatimonadota; class UBA5829; order UBA5829; family DTLH01; genus JACPPP01. The sequence goes on from JACPPP010000072.1 coordinate 15, forward strand.
ACGGCGCGGCTGAGCGAGTTATCGACATCGGAACAGACAGAAGATAGAATCCTTTGTTACCGTACCGAATGGCGGAGTCATGATATGGCTTCGCCTTTTTGCGTAAGATGACGACTTTGTTCGATTCGGCGAGACGGGGTTCCGAGTTGAAACGCGAAGACGCGAAACACACGAAGGGCGCGAAAGAAGCTGTCAGCCGTCAGCCATGGGCCTATGGCCCGGCCAGTGACGCGCCGGCCCAGGTATGCCGCACGTCCTAATGCGGTACCTTCGGTGACTATGACGGGCGCGGATTTCTCCTGATGGGGCCGTACCTGAAATCAGTACTGTCGAAAGTCCAGCAGGCAGGTTGCTGGAGGACTCTTATATGAAGTCTTACTGACCCCGCCAGATGTCGTGGACAGTCCTCTTTCGGCAGTCTTTCGCCCTCAAACAGAGGGGTGAATACAGCGGATTCGGAAGGCAAATAGAAGCTTTAGGCTCTACCTTAACTGCCGTTTCACGCTCAGAAATGGAACTTTCGACAATTCTGATTCGAAATCTGCCCCATCAAGCAATATCCTCCATCCGCGCATCCTACTCAGAAAATTCCGTAGTGGCCGGGCTCTGTCCCGGCCATCGACGCCGCAGGCGTCGAGAATTTTCGTAGCCTTGTGCGACTCGAAGAGTCATGATGGACTGAGCTTGTCGAAGGACGCCTTTTCAGCTTGACGATGGGTCAGCGCTGATGCTATACTTTGCCTGACCGGGGACCTGCAAAATGCCACTGTGTCGCCCTTCCGGTTCATCCCTGCAGGAGACGAATTTGCCAAAGGATGTCGACCTAGAACAGATAAAAGAGCTTATCAGGCTCGTCGAAAAGTACAACCTGGCGGAGTTGACAGTCGAAGAGGACGGGATAACAATTACTGTGAAGGGTCCTGCAGGACACGCGAACCAGCCCGCGGAGCATCAACCTCGGCCTCAGCCTGCGGAGATCGATGCGGAAGCGTCTGCAACTGATGTGGCCGAGACCCCGGCAGACGAAGAAGAGCCGGATAACCTGGTAAGGATCGAGTCGCCGATGATCGGCGTGTTCTATCGAGCCTCTTCCCCCGATTCTCCCCCGTTTATCGAGGTCGGCGATGGCATTGAGATAGGACAGACCATCGGCGTGATCGAGGCGATGAAAGTCTTCAGCGAGATACCTTCGGAAGTGGCAGGAGAGGTAGTTAATATTCCCGCGCAAAACGGAAAGCTCGTCCAGCAGGGTGAAACGCTCGTCCTGGTTCGCGTGCCCTGAAGCGGGAGGCCTTTGAGGGACAAATGAAACCTGTTATAAACGTCGGAATAGTAGGATTCGGAGTAGTCGGCTGCGGAGCATATAGGATTCTTCAGGATAACGCAGACTTGATCGAGCGTAAGGTAGGATCGAGGATCGTGGTCAGGCAAATAGCCGACGTGGACCTTGAGCGACCAAGGCCCGTTGAGTTCGACCGAAGCATCGCCACCCGAAATCCGAGCGAGTTGGTCAACAATCCTGAGATAGATATCGTCGTTGAGCTGATGGGAGGGGTCCAGCCCGCCCATCACATCGTCATGACCGCGATCAAGAACGGCAAGCAAATCGTCACAGCGAATAAAGAGCTGATAGCCAAGGAAGGACACTCGCTGCTCGTCGAGGCCGGTGACAGAAGGCAGGATTTCTATTTCGAGGCCAGCGTCGGCGGTGGCATCCCGATCATCAGGCCGCTTAAGACGTGCCTGTCGGGAGACAGAATCCGCGAGATCAAGGGGATCGTAAACGGAACAACGAACTACATCCTAAGCCGGATGAACCAGGAGAGGAAGGATTTCAACGAGGTGCTTGTGGACGCTCAGGCCAGCGGCTACGCCGAGCGAGACCCGACCAATGACGTTGACGGCCACGACGCGGCCTATAAGATCGCCATACTCGCCTCCATCGGGTTTACGAGCCGGGTGGACGTAAGCCAGGTCTACAGGGAGGGAATCCGCAAGGTTTCACAAAAGGATATGGCCTATGCGAGCGAGTTCGGCTATACTATAAAACTCCTTGCCATCGCCAAGGAGGCCGACGGCGCTATGCAAATCCGCGTCCATCCGACGATGATCCCGAGCAGCCATCCGCTCGCAAGCGTGATGAACGTCTACAATGCTGTCTATGTGACCGGTGACCCGGTCGGGAACGTCATGTTCTACGGGCGCGGAGCCGGAGCGGAGGCGGCCGGAAGCGCCGTCGTCAGCGATATAGTAGATATTGCCAGGAACATTAATCTCGGCTGCACGGGCAGGATTCCATGCACCTGCTTCGATGAGAAGCCCATGCAGACGATGGACGACATAACCTGCAAGCACTATATACGGATGCAGACGACGGACCGCCCGGGGGTGCTCGCGACCATCGCCAACGTCTTCGGTGAGAACCAGGTCAGCCTGTCCATCGTGACCCAGAAGGGTGTGCGGAGCGACGGCACCGCGGAAGTCATCTGGGTCACCCACGAGGCCCCGGAGCCCAGCGTGCGAAAATCGCTTGAGACGATCGCCTCTCTTAAGGTCGTAAATGAAGTGTCCAACTGGATTAGAGTAGAGGAGTAGCAGGAGCACAAGACCAATGCAACTTCAGGCCCCATCCCGCGCAGGTAGGATACCGCTGATCGAGCGTTACCGGGAATATCTGCCTGTAAATGACGAGAGCCCAATCGTCTCGCTGCTTGAGGGCGACACGCCGCTTATCAAGGCCGACAGGCTCTCTCGCGCAATCGACCCGAAGCTGTCTATATATCTCAAGTATGAGGGGTTGAATCCCACCGGTTCGTTCAAGGACAGGGGGATGACCATGGCCATCACCAAGGCTGTAGAGGAGGGCTCGAAAGCGGTAATATGCGCATCGACGGGCAACACGGCGGCGGCGGCGGCGGCTTATTCGGCCCGCGCGGGGCTTACGTGCGCGGTACTGCTCCCTAAGGGCGAGGTCGCGCTCGGTAAGGTCAGCCAGTCGATGATGCATGGCGCCAGGGTCATCGCGGTGACAGGAAACTTCGATGATGCGCTCCGGGTCGTGCTTGAGATTACAGAGAAATATCCGGTCACGCTTGTAAACTCCCTGAACCCTTACCGGATAGAGGGCCAGAAGACGGGAGCTTTTGAGATTTGTGACGTTCTCGGCGATGCGCCGGCGTTCCACGCTATTCCCGTGGGGAATGCGGGGAACATAACCGCATATTGGAAGGGATATAGAGAGTATTACGAAGCAGGAAAGATCGCCCGGCTGCCTAAGATGCTGGGCTTTCAGGCTGCGGGCGCGGCCCCGATAGTTCGCGGGCGCCCGATTCAAAACCCGGAGACGATCGCTACGGCGATAAGGATAGGAAATCCGGCGAGTTGGAAGACTGCCGTGGCTGCCAGGGACGAATCCGGTGGCACGATTGATACCGTAACGGATGATGAGATCGTGGACGCCTACAAGATGCTCGCGAGCGTCGAAGGAGTCTTTTGCGAGCCGGCGTCGGCAGCGTCGGTTGCGGGGGTGCGCAAGCTCGCGGCGGCGGGGTATTTCAAGGAACCCGCTCAGGTAGTTTGCGTTCTCACAGGGCACGGACTGAAGGACCCGAACCGCGCGGTCAAGGTCTCGCCGCCGTTTATGGAACTGCCCCCCGAGATCGATACCATTGCAGGAGAGTTGGGACTATGAGCACAATTGTTAGATCGTCAGACATATCAGGGCTGAAGAAGCACATCACCGGCAAGGTAAGAGACGTTTACGACCTGGGAGACTCGCTGCTCCTCGTTGCGTCCGACCGACTGTCCGCATTCGACGTTGTGCTTCCAGGCGGCATACCGGACAAAGGGCGCGTGCTCACACAGCTTTCGCTATTCTGGTTCGATATGACCAGAAACATCGTGGAGAACCACGTCATAACGGCCGATGCTGATGAGATCATAGAGCACATGAAGAAGGCCGGTGTGGAGGATGCGGAAGATTACCGGGACTCTATCGAGGGGCGGACGATCCTCGGAAAGAAGGCCGAGCAGATACCTATCGAGTGCGTCGTCCGTGGCTACCTTTCGGGGTCTGCATGGAAGGAGTATAAGGAACTCCTGGCGAACGCAAAGGATACGGATACCGTCACACTGCACGGAGTGACGCTTCCAACGACGCTAGTAGAGTCTGATAGGCTGCCGGAGCCGGTGTTTACCCCCGCAACGAAGGAGTCGAGCGGGCACGATATCAATATCAGCGCGGAGCAGGCCCGGGATGTCGTCGGGAAGGAGCTTGTGGATGAGCTTGAGCGGCTGAGCCTTGCTATCTACAACAAGGCATCCGACTACGCGCGCACCCGTGGGATCATCATCTCCGATACGAAGTTCGAGTTCGGGCTTCGGGACGGAAAGATCATCCTGATCGACGAGATTCTAACGCCGGACTCATCACGGTTCTGGGCCGTAGCCGACTACGAACCGGGCCGCCCTCAGGCTGCTTTCGACAAGCAGTTCGTGCGCGATTACCTCGAAACCCTCGACTGGGACAAGACCTACCCCGGCCCCACGCTGCCTCCGGACATCGTCGAGAAGACGAGCGAGAGGTACCGAGAGGCTTACAGGAGGATTGTGGGGAAGGAGTTGGCGAGGGGATTGTAGATTGTAGATTGTAGATTTTAGATTGAATTTCTTGTAGGTTGATCTCGCAGGGAGTCTCAACATTGATCTCGCGGGGACTCCTAGCCCCGTGAGCAAGGGCCATCCAGGGCCTCCCGGCCCTTAAATAACTCCTCTACCAAATCTTTCTATGCTGCGGGAATTTGACTCTCTGAAACCTGACAGATTTGCCGTTCTCGACGTTCCCGCAGCATAAACATCTGATGACATAATCTGACACAAAGTTACCCCCCCCGCACCAGATTTCAATATGGGTAAAAATTACCCAAAGAATTTTGCTGAAAGGGCTTGACAAACGGTTGATTTGTGGCCATAATGCGGGTATAAGCCTGTGGACACGGCCGCCTGTTGCTGATCTTTTCATCAGCAGCCTAAGGATGAACACATCCAAGTTAGATAACCACTGCACTGCATGAGGCGTCCTTGGAACCGCAAGAAAGAAGAATATGATAGATTGGTAATACGTCTTACTTAGAGGAGTCAGGTGAAAGCAATCTTAGTTGTAGGGATATTGGCTGCTCTCATCACTATGGCTGCGGGGGGCGGCTGGGCGGATGTCGAAGGAGACCTGGTTCGCGGCCAGGAGCTAATTGATGCTGGAGATTATTCCGGCGCTGTCAAGGTCTTAAGTGGTATTATCTCCCACAATCCCGATCTTTCCAAAGAACGATCGCAGGTCTACGGGCAGGTGCAGTTTAAGCTTGGCTTGTCTTATCTTGCGCAAAACAAACACCGGGAGGCGATAGCAGAGCTTAAGAAGGGACTGGAGATAGCAAAGAGCGGCGATGCCGCCTGGAAGAACCTCAACTACTGGCTGGGACAGAGCTATGTCGTGGCAGGAGATTATGATAGCGCTATGGCTCTTTACCAGAAATACATCGAAGAATATCCGGACGAATGGAGTCCGAGGGAGGTGATATGGTATTGCCTTACAGAGAAAGGCAAACACAAAGAAGCACTGGCTTACGTAGAAAAGATATATGAGGAGCAGCCCAACATGCGCGCTGGAGCAATGCATTGTCAGGCCGCAACTAGAATAGAACGCTTTCAGGAGTATGAGAAGGGGATCACTATCCTCAAGAAGCTCTTTGAGGAGCACCCTGATTATGATGTCTTCGTAGCAAAGCGGCTTGTTGTGTTTGCAATAGAAAAGTTGGGACGGCTGGAGGAAGCTGAGGAGTTCGCTCTGTCCAGACTGACAACAAATGATGCTCCTGACGACAAGGTGAGACTGATCAGTCTAATAGGCGATACGTACTATAACTACAAAAGGTACCGCGAGGCGGCGAGGGCTTTTGGGAATGTGACAGAAGTCAAAAACGCGTCGGTAGAACTTAAAGCCAAGGCCACGCTCCAAATCGGGCTATGTTACCGGGAGTTGAAGAATGACCGCCTTGCTAAGAACTACATGCTGGACACTATCAGGAGGTATCCAAATACAGAGTGGAGTATATACGCGAGCGAATTACTGCAGGCTTGGGAGCAGCGGGCGTCGGAGGCGAGATAAGAGATTCACGTAAGGTGTTTCTTGTCGACAGCATGACTCCAGGTCCCACAAACACCGACTACTGCTCCCGTAGAAGTTGGAAGACGAACGTACTAGAAAAGGAGGATGCGTGATGAGACTGGGAATAGCATTTAGGTGGGGTTTGATAGCGGCACTAATTGTCGCGACACGAACAGCGGTCATTTGTACTTGCTGTGAAGATCATTGGACTGCCGGATATCGCTCGGCCCACTATGGATGCACAGCTGGGCCTATCAGCGCAGGAGCCCCCAACTACATAGGAAGCACACCTTTGTACAGGCACCATGATGCGCCATTCAGTAAGAACCCAAATTATGATGAAGACTGCCATAGAAAAACGGATTGCTCATACGAAGATGTAGAAGAATCGCTTTTCACATGCGATTGGTCCATTGAAAAGAGCACCGGCGGTTTATTCACGGAAGTCACAACCATTTCCGGCAATTGCTCCGGTGCAACTTGGACCACCACAGAGAGTTTTGAGCCCAACGCGGTGTATAGAGCGAAGGTGCATGTGAACGACACGCCAGGAGATGGTCCGTACGGCGATGATGGAGCCGTTGATGTCACTGGCGGAATGCAAACACTATATGCACCCGGGGTTACAAACTTTACAACAAGTGCCAACTATCCCGTTTGTCAATCAGACGGTAGGTTCGATTTTCATTATGATTGGGAAGCCGATTGTGGCTCCGGCTCAACGCATACTGCTCATCTTGACGCGGTGACGGTTCGCGAGAAAGTAACTTATGAGTCAGCCTACACGTTTTTTGGAATTCACGACTCTGGGCATTCTGCCACACAATGTTTTCAGACTGGAATAAATGACCCGACGCGGAATGGAGTGCCGGGTACTGATGGCGCAATGTATGATTATAAGTATATGTTAGCTGTGAAAGACGACCCATGTGAGTCGACATGTGTTGGGAACCAAGTTTACCAGTGGGCGACCGGCTCGCCCACTGGCTGGCAGTATGCTCCTGACTACAATGACGATACCGCGAACTGGCAGACGCTTGCAACATATACGATTACTCGGGAGCTCGTCTATGAAGATTCAAGCTGGAAGTATAGGATTACAAAGACCGGATACACACCCTGCACACATTCGGTCCCTTGACTATTTCTCAAATCACCGAAGGAGGGAATACAATTGTACGGCAGTCTCATTTCTCACACAATACCGAAGCTTCAAAGGTTCTGTAGCATAGCGATTTCAGCGCTCATATGCGGCAGCGTTTTCTTTGCACCGACCAAGATAAATGGAGCAGACCTCCCGCGCACCGCGCAGTTTGGTGACATCACCCTGAGAATGACATTGGAACCTAAGGATGGCGTCATAACCGCGGGAGAGCCAGTTCTGGCACGGGTCGAGATTGTGAACGAGTCGGGTGAGGATCTGACGCTGATGACCGGCAACAGCTCGGCAGCAACGACATATTTTGAGGTGCGCGCTGAAAGCGGCAAGGTAGTCGCGGCCACGCCTCGGCCACAACTGAATGAGAGCGGAATTCAAGGCGCTCCTCGCTTCCCTGCTGGTGCTATTCGCACGAACGTCTGGATAATATCGGCCCTGTATGATTTTCAGCAACCTGGCCTGTACCAGATTCTTGTACAGCAGCTTGAGCGTACAGAAGGGCTGCCGATCATGGCAGAGGCTGCCAGCACGGTGAGGGTGCTTCCCTTCGACGCTGCTAAGTTGAAGGCGCGGTGTGAGGAGTTATCCAAGCCTATGCGTGAAGGTACTTCCTACGGCGATTTGGATGTTTCAAAGCGATCCAAAGCGCTCCTCGCTGTGCGCCACGATATAGTGTTGCCCTATCTCGAATGGCTGGCTAAAGAATGGGCCGACGCATATGCCATCCGGGCCATGCGCCGTCTTGGTACAGATCAAGCACAAAGGTTGGTCAATGAACTTGCAGCGCGCGAGGACAGGGTAGGCGTCGCCGCGCAACGCGCTCTGCAAATGTCGATCGAGCGTCAGAGCTTACTCTGGGATATGGGGTGGTGATGATCTGGCCGCTGCGCAATTTCCCTATGCTATGGGAACGCCGACTGTAGCAGGTTGGGGAAATCTCCAATGTTCGGGATATACAGATAGAGAAGGTAAGCTGTGACTCCCCCTTCATCTCAGCAGGTCTTGCGATGATGATAGACGGAAGCGCACACCTGGTATGCCTGAGACTTGCCCCTGATGCTCCCATTGGAGAGATGAGCAGCAAGATCACCATAGAGACTAATCATCCGAAAGACCCGAAGGTGGAGGTTCCCATCACAGGCAGCATCAAAGGCCACATAGACATCTTTCCTGACACCCTCTTCTTCGGGCTGCTAAGACAAGGTGAGGGCGGGAGGAAGAAAATCACCATCTCCAGTTCAGCAGACGAGCCGCTTGTGATAGAGAAGATAGACTCTCCCCTGAGCGATCTGGTAGTCCGGTCTGTCCCTGATAAGGAGAGCGGAAAATATCAGCTAGTCTGCACTCTCCTTGGCACCGCCCCGGCAGGATACCTGAAGAGCGAGATAAGACTCCACACAAACGACCCCCTCCAGCCCGAGATCAAAGTGCCTGTCTACGCGCTGGTGGAGGAATGAAATCAGCCTATTCGTATTTCGTGAGCTCCGAGCAAGTAGACTGGGATGTCGTGAACGGTAGTTTGAAACCTAAGAATAGATGAAGCACTAAAAACAAGGTTAATTGCCGGTAATATACTCAGGAGGCATGCCAGCTACTCATAAATCATCTCCACATCCCTCAACCGCTCCCGATCGGTCGTGGCGACGCTGATGGTGCTGTCCGCTGCGCCGTAGTAGATGAGATATTTCCCGTTTCTTTCCACTACGCCGCACGTGAAGATGACGTTGCAGATGGGACCGATGCACTCAAAAGGCTCCTCCGGGCCCATGATCGGAACAGCGGACCGGGCGATCACTTTCGACGGATCTTCCAGATCCGATAGGAAAATCCCCAGCCGGTATATTCTGTCGTTGTCCACGCCGTGGTAGAAGTTCAGCCAGCCGTCAGAGGTCTTGATCGGAGGCGCGCCCGCGCCGATCCGCTCGCAGTCCCATGAGCCCGCTTTCGGAGCCATCAACAACTTGTGATTGTCCCAGTGTATGAGATCGTCCGAGTACGAGATCCACATATCCGGCAGAATCCTGTGGTACATCACGTATTTCCCCCCGATCTTCTCCGGGAAGAGCACAGCGTTCTTATCGTCAAACTCAGGCAGGATGACTCCGTGCCTCGTGAAGCTCTTAAAGTCTCTCGTTGAGAGAAGCGACACCCTGCATCTCCACGGCGGGCCGATGCCGAAGGTCGGCTTCCTGTTCTCCGCCGCCGGATAGACCGAGGTTCCAACATACGCGATGTAGAAGGTCCCATCGATGACGGTTATGCGAGGGTCCTCGCATCCTAGCCGCTCGAACGGATCGTTCTCTGGAGCTTCGTAGGCCGGGACCCGGCTGCGCTCAAACCTGAAGCCGTCCTCGCTCACGGCGTAGCCGAAACGCGAGATCATATCCTCCCCAAGGGCACGGTAGAGCATGTGAATCTTCCCCTCATGCTCTGCTACTGCGGCGTTGAAGACAGCCCTTGTCTCCCACCAGTTATCGGTCGGCTTCAACACCGGATTCCCTGAATAACGCTCTGCAAATATTGCTTTTGAGACTGTAGTCTGCATTTCCCCCACTCAAAACTTTGGGCGGCGCGCAAGGCGCCGCCCATCAGCGATGTGCAAGTTGTTCCAACGGCTTACATGGTACCAAACACAGTGCTTTAGGTCAATACAAAAATTGGGTATACTTTGGCGTGCAAGCTCAGGAGCCGGCGAGGAAGGGAGTCCTCTTGGTTTGCTGGACGAGATTCAGCAGTGATGAAAGGCACGTGCATGGACATTCAAGGCATTTCCAGAACGACAGATATAGCAGTCCGACGTATCGGCAGTCGCTCCGTTATGGCGCTCTACGGAGCGGGAATCTTTCTTGCCTTCGTGACATCGTTCAAAGGCCCCTATTACTACTCGAACTGGGGCGCGGAACATACACTGTTCACCAGCGGGAGTTCCATGCAGTTCATCATCGCCGGAATAGTCGCCCTTGTCTGTTTTTCGATTGCCAGGCACCATGGCAAAAGAGGAACAGGAGGGGTGCTGAGGCCGTGGGTCTGGTTGGTCGTGGCGGGAGGATTCTTCTACGCAGCCGTCGATGAGCTTGGCTGCGTCCACGAGCGGGCCGGGGAGATTCTAGATAGCGCGCTGCCGTGGTTTAGCAAAATGTACGTAAACTCAAACGACGACGTGTTCGTGATAACATACGGAATACTCGCGCTCTTCGCAAGCGTGCTGGTGCTCCGAGAAATGCGTCCGTTCCGGAAGTCCGTCTACTTCTACATAGTCGGGATGTTCCTGCTTTTGCTTGCTGGATTAATGGATTATGTCCCGGAATCGATTATCCGTCGTGCGTCTTTGCAAGGCGTGGAAGATCTGGCGGAGTACTTTGCGGGCACGTCGTTTTCAGCTTCATTCCTGCTCTACGGACTTGACCGCACCCGTCTTGCGCTCATGGACTGGCTGGTCTCGCTGACGCCAACGTATTCCGCCGGTGAGGAGGCAGATGCGGCGCTGAAGCGATGAGCAATCGCTCATCGCTCATCTCTCCCAAACGCTGTGCCGAGTTTGAGCCGCGCGCCACGGGCGAACTCCTCTGCATTCATCCTCCGCCGGTTCTCAGGCTGGACTTCGATGAGCCGGACCGCGCCTTCCCCCGCCGCTACGCGAACGCCGTCTTTGTCTATAGCGGTAATTGTCCCTGGAGCGGCTCCTTCCGCGCCCGACGGTTCGACCGCTGCTTTGAACACCTTTATCTCCATCCCGTCAAGCAGCATGAAAGCCCCGGGTCTGGGAGTGAATGCACGGATCAGGTTCACGATGTCCCGCGCAGGCTTCCGCCAGTCTATGCTCCCATCCTCTCGCTTGAGGGACTTCGCAAGCGTGGCTTGAGAATGGTCCTGCGGCTGCGGGGAGAGCTCGCCGCGCTCCATCTGCTCCAGCGTCTCTATCAACAAGTCCGCTCCGATTGAGGCCAGCCGCTCCTGGAGATCCCCCGCCGTTTCCTGCGGCCCGACCTCCGTCTCCCGCTGGAGCAGTATATCTCCCGTATCCAACCCCGCGTCCATCAGCATAGTCGTCACGCCGGTCCTTGTCTCTCCGGCGATTATTGCGTGCTGGACCGGCGCGGCGCCACGGTACTTCGGAAGGAGAGAGGCATGCACGTTGATGCTGCCGTACTTGGGTATGTCCAATATCGACTGCGGTACGATCTGGCCGAACGCCGCGACTACTATGGCATCAAGCGGCGCATAGCTGCGCACTACATCGACCGCGCTCGTTTCCCTGATCTTCTCGGGCTGGAAAACCGGCAGTCCAAGCGACACAGCCGCCTGCTTGACCGGGGATATGTGAACTCCTCTCCCACGTCCGCTCGGCCTGTCGGGCTGAGTCACAACGGCTGATATTTCGTGCCCGGCCTTCACCAGCACCTCCAGCACCGGCACGGCGAAGGAGCTTGTTCCCATAAACAAGATTCTCATAATGTTCTGCTGGCGCCTGTATAATGCATGATGCCTGAACCGCGGAAGCAGGGAAGGGATGGATCAGGATTTTGGGCACCTGGCGTCGAATTCTTAGATAGCAACAGACAGAAGCGACGGAGGTACCTATGGATTAAGATAGCAGAAATCTGGGATCGTGTCGAGCGAAGTTTGTTTCCGCACCTGCGGGAGTGTCGGCTACTGACAGCTTCTTTCGCGTCATTCGCGCAATTCGCGCATCCTGAGCTTGTCGAAGGACGCGTTTCAACATGCCGCAGCATACACACAAGAGGTGACGGTGACTAGAGGCTGCGGCTGAGGCCGACTGCCTGACGCGCGGAGTCGACCGGATAGAACCCTCGGAATATCTTGTAGTACATCAATTCCTCTTTAGTATTGAGCACGCAGCCGTCCGGAAGCTCTCTCGACCGCTCGAATTCCGAGTCGGTGATGCGATCCTCGGCAACCTCAGACAAGGCAAGACAAGATCCGCATCCCTCGCTGAATTTGCTCTTTCTTCGGTGGACGATCTTGCGAGGCAGCCAGTCGTGGAAAGCCTCCCGCAGTATCCATTTCTCCGTTTCATCGGGGCCGAGCTTGAGATCGGTCGGTATCGTCGCGGCGAAGCGCAGCAGGTCAACGCCGAGGAACGGCACGCGGCCCTCGATGCCGTGCGCCATAGTCATGCGGTCGCACCGCTGGAGATTCGTATTGTGCAAAGATTCCGTGATCTCGATGAGTTCCTGATGCAGCTTCTCGGGATCGATGTCCTTCAAATAATGGTAACCGCTGAACAACTCGTCAGCCCCCTCGCCCGAGAGGACCACCTTGACGTGCTTGCTCGCCAACCTTGCCAGGAAGTAGTTCGGAACAGCGCTTCGCACAAGCGCAGCGTCGTAGGATTCCAGGTAATAGATGACCTCCGGCAGGGCTTCCAGCATATCGTCCAGCGTGTAGGTTTCCTCGTGGTGGTTGGTCCCAAGGTAATCGGCTGCCATTCTGGCATACTGCCGGTCCAGACCGCCTTTCATACCCACACAAAAGGTGTTCAGTCCTTCCATCTTCCGAGCCGCTATGGCCGCTATGATGCTGCTGTCGAGCCCTCCGCTAAGGAAAACACCCAAAGGGACGTCCGACATCAGTCGCTTCTCTACTGCGGCATCGAGATAATCTCGAATTCCCGCCCGGGCTTCCTCGGCGCTCATCTCCGCGTAATACTCTTCCGGCATCGAGAAATACCTTCTCAGGCCCTTTTCGGTGGAGTAGCTGTGGCCGGCCGGAAACTCCTTAAACTTTGGAATAATGCCTATCAGAGCCTTCATCTCTGAAGCGAAATAAGTTGTGTCGCCGACGTGCCCGACGTAGAGCGGCTTGATGCCCAGTGGGTCTCGGGCAAGAAGCAGCCCGCGGTTTTCGTCATAGATGGCGAAGCTGAACATGCCGTCGAGTTCGCCGACGCACCGCTCACCTATCTCGTCAAAAAGGTGCAGGATTACTTCCGTGTCGGTATTGGTCTTGAAGGTGTGGTGTTTGGTTAGCTGCTCGCGCAGCTTGCGGTGATTGTAGATTTCTCCGTTGAAGATGATGCACGCACTGCCGTCTTCGTTGAAGATCGGCTGTTTTCCGCCGGCCACGTCTATTATGGAAAGACGCGTATGGCCGAGCGCTGCTTCACCGCAGCAGTAGGCGCCGCTGTCGTCCGGACCCCTGTGTCGCAGCCTCTCGATCATCTTGTCGAGAGTCCGGTCGGAGTTTGGCGAGCCGACTACCCCTGCTATTGCACACATGATTATACCTCTTCCGCTTCTTTATCCCTCCGTAGAGAAAAAATGTATTGACAGTCCAGATGCTACCATATATGGAGATTAAAGTCCAGGATATGATCTAAAGGGACAGGAGCATCGATTTTAGCATATTCAAGGCATCCTGAGCCTGTCGAAGGGTGCCGACTACGAAGCGCCGCACCTTTCGTGCTTCGACACGCTCATCCTTCGACAAGCTCAGGATGGCTCAAGATGCGGCGTATATTGCTCACGCCGGTTAAAA
>JACPPP010000089.1 GCA_016190935.1 Armatimonadota bacterium
CTTTGCATTTTTCATTTTGCATTTCCCAGCCCCATGTCCCAAGACCCTTACCAACACCTAACACCCGTCACCCAACACCTGCTGAAAGCTGATTGCTGACAGCTAAGAGAACGGAGAGATTACTTGGAAGGAATACTTGTCGCGACTTACCGCTGCAACGCGCGGTGTCATATGTGCAATACCTGGATGTTTCCAAGCGAAATATCTCAGGAACTCGACATCAAATACTACGAGCGATTTCCTCACGTTAGGTTTCTGAACATAACGGGTGGTGAGCCGTTCATCCGGCAGGACCTGGAGGAGATCGTCAAGATCGTCAAGCCGAAGGCCGACAGGATTTGCATCAGCACCAACGGCTACTTTACGGACCGCGTTATCCGCCTTGCTGAGAAGAATCGAGACCTGGGATTTCGGATCAGCCTGGAGGGGCTTCCTGCAGCAAACGATGAACTTCGGGGTATGAAGGACGGCTTCGACCACGGGTTGCGCACCCTGCTGCAGCTCCACAGGCTTGGTCTGAAGGACATCGGATTCGGCATCACGGTCTCCGACCGCAATGCCAAAGACCTCTTAGAGCTTTATGAACTCGCAAAGTGGCTGAAGGTCGAGTTTGCGACGGCTGCGCTTCACAACGGCTACTATTTCCACAAGCACGACAACGCGATTGAGAAGAAGGAAGAGGTCTCGAACGCCTTCAGGGAGCTTATTCGAGAGCTCTTCAAGACTACACGTCCGAAGAACTGGTTCCGCGCCTACTTCAACCACGGGCTTATCAATTATGTAAATGGCGGGAAAAGACTGCTGCCGTGCGAGATGGGCTCGGACATTTTCATGGTAGACCCGTTTGGCGAGATCTATCCTTGCAACGTGCTCCAGGAGAGTATGGGGAACATCAAAGACGCTCCTTTCGAGAAGATTTGGAACAGCCCGCGGGCCGAAGAAGTGCGGAAGATGGCGCGCAACTGCGGAAAAGACTGCTGGATGATCGGCAGCGTCAGCCCGGCCATTAAGAAGAACAAGTGGTTCGTGCTCAAGTGGATTCTCAGGAACAAGTGGAGCTACTGACCAGAGGAGTGTCAAGTGTCAAGTGTCAAGTGCCCAGGCTGATGGCCGGGGAGATTCCTCCCCGGCCCAGGTGTGGCGGATATTCATCCGCTGATACTCTTTCGGCATCATCAGATTGTGCATGTGCGATAGATAGCTGAACGGACGAATGCCCGGGACACATTCGCCGGGGAGGAATCTCCCCGGCGATCAAAACGCTCACTTGACACTTTGCGCTTGTCACTTGCCACTCTTGACTGCGCCTATTTCACCTTCATCACAACGAGCGCCACGTCGTCACTAAGCCTTCCTCCCGAGAACGACTGGACGTCGTGCAGCACGCTGTCGGCGATCTCGGACGGCGAAAGGCGCGCGTAACGCGCAACCACCGCCTTAATCCTGTCCTCGCCATACATTTCCCGTTCCTTACGCGCCTCGGACACGCCATCGGTGAATAGAAGCAAAACGTCGCCGGAATCAAGCTGTTCCTCGGTTTCCTCGAATCTCGCATCCTCGAAGATGCCGACCGGGGTGCCGTACGTGGAAAGCTGCCGTACCGTGTCCGTCTTGCTGCTGTAGAGAACGGGCGGAGGGTGGCCGGCCCGCGAGTAAAGCAGCTTCTTGGAACGGGCATCGAAAACCGCACAGAACAGGGTAATGAATATCTCGTCGGCCATCTGCGCGATCAGCGCCGAGTTTGCAAGCATAAGCCCCCGGCTTGCGGAGCGGTACTCGAGCGCATAGGAGCGCAGAACGTACTTCGCCATTGCTGTGTACTGTGCCGCCATCAAGCCCTTGCCCGAAACATCTCCTATGGTAAAGCACCACCTGTCATCAGACAGCCTTATGAAGTCATAATAGTCCCCTCCTGTCCTGCCTACTTCCTCCGCAGGCTGGTATAGCGCAGAGACTTCTATTCCCGGAATAGCAATCGGAGGGCGGGGAATAAGTATCCGCTGCAGCATCCTGGCCGAACGAACCTGGCTTTCCATCCTGACCAGCGAGGCAACGACGGGGCCGACAACGTTTGCCGCGGCCGTAGCAAGCAGAATCTGCTCACCGGTCATCGACTTCTGCCCGGACGGCGACTGCGCCAAAAGAGCGCCCACAACTCCATCGGGAGTGGCAAGTGGAACGATTACCGCCGCATCGACCGGTGGCAACTCCGGGGTGATCCTTGAGCCACTCGGCATGTCCGCCCCTTCCTCGCCTATGGTAATCTGCCTGGCCTCTCGAGCCGCCTGCATTACCGGGCATTCGTGGGTTGCGCTGATGCGGCCGGCTCGGGTGACGGGTACGCTCTGCAGGTTCTCGCCGTAGGGATCGAACACCCACAAGGTGACATCCGCATCAAGCACGACCGCACATAGCTCTCGGGCTGCCGACGCAACCGCCGGAAGTCGCCGCGCCGTGGATATCTCGCCGGCCATCTGGTTCAGCAGTTCGAGGTTCCGCACCCGGCGCGTCACGGCAGTGGCCATATCGTTGAAGGCCTCACCAATCTCTCGGAGTTCTGGCACGGGAGGAGGCGCTAACCGGCTCTGGAAATCGCCAGAGGCCACCCTGCGGATAGCCCCAACGAGCAAGCACATAGGCGACATAAGGTAGGAAACCAGCAGGTAGGTTACAATGAAACTGAGTGGTGTGGCTAAGACCCACGCAGCAGAGGTTAGCGATACCGTTTCCCTCGCTGCATCGTACTCGTGCCTGGTGCTGACTGCGGCCACCACTGCTCCAATGTATTCTCCGGTGGGGCCTCTAATCAGAACTACGCCAGTCGTAGTCGGCCCCATTGGCCCGACATCATGCCGACGCCGGGCCAGCGCTTTCCTGGCTCTTGAGCTTGTTTGTCTACGAGATGGCCGTTTGCTGCTATCCGCAAGAATAACCCCTCTGCTGTCGGTGATGCGTACGTGTATTCCTTCTGGTCCGGCAGCCGCATTTGCAATCTTCTGAAGCGACCCCTGGTCATTTCGGTGCAGCGCGTCGGCGCTCATTTGGGCCACCATCCCGGCGTGGCGTAGCGCCGCTGTTTTCGCTGCGCCTCTGATGTGCCTGCCCGGCCATTTTAAGACAAGCCACGAGGTGATCCCAACGGTAAATGCTACCAAGAGTGCGGTTAGAATTGCGACGCGCAGTCTGATGGTCATATCTTAAGTCCTCCCTCCGAGTGCACCGCACAGAGGACTGCTCGCGCCGGGAACCGCCAATACCCGCTTCCCACCGCATCACAGCAACAATATTACCCCATTGGTCATAACTTTGAACATTACTTAAAACGCGGGAGAGGTAACAGGTGACAGGTAACAGGGAACAGATGATAGGTGATAGTATCTAACAACTGAAATTGCGTTCAATCTGCAC
>JACPPP010000090.1 GCA_016190935.1 Armatimonadota bacterium
AGGGTGCCGTCTACGAAGCGCCGCACCTTTCGTGCTTCGACACGCTCATCCTTCGACAAGCTCAGGATGGCTCAAGATGCGGCGTATATTGCTCACGCCGGTTAAAAACGATGCTCCTGGTCAGGCCAAGTCATAGATCGGGCGCGATATCCCATAGATAGGGGTAGGGAAGGCCGGTTACCCGGTCTCCCCTCCCTCCGAACCGTGCGTGCGGTTCTCCCGCACACGGCTCTCCAGTTGGTGGTTTTACCTTATCAAGGATTGACGATACAGATAGCGGGCATGCTGCAAGGAAAACAGCCCGCACTCCTCAAAGAAAGCATTACGCAATTGCCTCCCTTGACCCCTTCTGGGGGTCGCCAACATCCGCTCCATCCAGACATGCGGTTCCATCCAAAACCACCTCGGATGTCTCCTGCCTGCTTAGCCGTCTCCGACACTCATGCGGGTTTTCTTCCGCTGTCTGCACTCACGAATCCACCTCCCTGCGCCCCTGCTCTCGCTTTATCACGCTACCCTTCAGCTAAGCAGGTCTCCTCCCCTAGAGGTTAAGGCTTCGTCACTCCGATGCAGGCTCGCCGGCTGCACCTGGCCGAATCGAGTTCGTCATCCTACGGACTGGTCTTTCGCTTCCTGTTGCTCCCCATCCCACCTCACGGTGACGCAGTTACAGTCGGCTACAGGCCGGAGAGCGTATGCCTGAAGAGGACTTCCACCTCTCTAGCCACGCGCGCTCACAGGCGCACATCGGGCCGGACTGCAATCCGCCCGAGCAAGTAACGGATGTACTTCGACAAGCTCACGATGCGGTCGGTGCGCGGTCGGATTTCATCTCAACGAAACGTGAATCGTTGTATTATCTCAAGTCGAAGCATGCCAGGGTGGACTTGTCTCGCACGATCAGCTTGCCACTGGCGATAATGGGAGAGGTCCAGATCTGGTCTCCGAGCGGCTTGAACCGTCCGAGTTCCTTGTAGCCTTCAGGAGTTGGTTCTACCATCACCAGATTCCCTTTGGCCCCTTCCGCTGCAATCAGCACGCCGTCAACGGCGATTACCGGCCCCTTCTCGAACCCCGGCTGTTTCCACTTGACCTCGCCGGTCTCAGGGTCCATGCACACGAGATGATTGGGATCGCTGTTAGAGTAGATGTAGCCCTTCCAATAAATGGGAGAGCTGAAGTGGGCCTGAATTTCCTTATTCTTCCATCTGGCCTTCGCTCCATCCTTTGACACCTCTATCAGGGCGCATCCGTAGCCGTAGCCGGATGTTATGAAGACGGTATCGCCCATCACAATCGGAGCGGCAACATTGATACCGGCATTGCTCTCCCACACAAAGCTCCACAGACGCTCGCCGGTGTTGACATCGACTCCAATCGGGCCATTGCCCGTGAAGACAAGATACTGCGGCCTGCCGTTAATAGTGACCTTCTGCGGCGTCGCGTAAGCTGCTTCGTCACTTCCCGCGCCTTTCCAGATGGTCTTGCCGGTGTTCTTGTCAAGGGCTGCGACACCTGCATCAGGACCGCCAGGGGATACGATCAGCTTGTTGCCGTCGATCAGCGGTGAGTGGGAATAGCAGTGTACAGGCTGTTTCGATTGAAACTCCTGGAGGATGTCTCGCGACCATATCCGCTTTCCTGTTTTCGCGTCCAGACAGTTCAACTTACCAGTCATACTGAGCGTATATAATCTGCCGCCATTGAAAACCGGCGTGCACCTTGTAAACCCATAATTCGTCTTATCGGTGTCATCATAGGCATACTGCCAAACGTCTTTTCCGGTCTTAATGTCGATCGCTCTTACTATGTTCTGCTTGTCCTTGTGATCGACAATGAAAACCTTTCCGCCTGCCGCCGAGATGCCCGCGTAGCCTTCGTCGTTCATAGCGGTCTTCCAAAGCATCTTTGGCGGCTTGTTGTTCCAGTCTTTGTTGGCAAGCTTCTCCCTGGATATTCCGTCGCCATTGGGCCCGCGGAACTGCGGCCAGTCCGCAGCATCAAGACTCCCTGGCAGCAAGACGAGGGCGGCGATAATTAGCGCAAAACTAATTCTTATCATTTCTCTAAACTCCTAACCCGGCGTAGCCGGAACCAGATTAATCAACGAAAGCGTCCTGAACCGCGGAAGCGTGGAAGGGATAGAGACGCGGAATCTCCACTCCCTTGCTCCGTTTCGATTTCATGGGCCTGTCTACAGCGCAAGGCATGCCAACTCCGTCTTATTGCGAACGATTAACTTGCCATTAGATATTATTGGGGCAGTCCAACTCTGGCCGCCGAGCGGTTTTGTCCTGCCCAACTCCTGATAGCTGTCCGGGCTCAGCTTCGACATTATGATGTCGCCGTCCTTGCCATCCGCGGCTATAAGCATGCCGTCGATTGCGACGAGTCCGCCGAACTCGAAGCCAGGCTGCTTCCATTTCACGCTGCCTGTTTGGCCGTCGATACAAACCAGGTCACCGCCGGGTTCACTGATCCCGTAGAAGTGGCCCTGGTGGTAGATAGGAGAGCTGAAGCGCGACGCCAGATCCTTTGTCTCCCAGCGGATCTTTGCGCTGTCGGAAGATACGTCGAGCAATGCGCAGCCGTGGTTGTAGCCGCTCGTTGCGAAGACAGTGCTGCCGAGAACGATCGGTGTTGCAGCGTTTATGTCGTAGCTCGTCTTCCATGGAATGCTCCAGAGCAGTGTTCCATCGTTCGCGTCAACACCGATCAGGCTGACGGCTGTGAAGGTCACGTACTGCTTCTTCCCACCGGTCATGAGCGGAACCGGCGTCGCATATCCGGGGACATCACTTCCCCCACCCTTCCATATTGTCTTGCCAGTGTTCTTGTCCAGGGCCACCACTGAAGCGTTGGGGCCGCCGGGGCACAAGATGAGCTTATTCCCGTCCACGAGCGGGGACATGGCATATTCCCATCCGGGTTTCTTGCCGTCGAACTCTTTGCAAATATTTCGCGACCAGAGCTTCTTCCCGGTCTTCACATCCAGGCAGTTCAACACTCCCAAGCGGCCAAGCGCATAGACCTTGTTTCCGTTGATGACCGG
Organism: Armatimonadota bacterium; assembly: GCA_016190935.1. Lineage (GTDB taxonomy): Bacteria > Armatimonadota > UBA5829 > UBA5829 > DTLH01 > JACPPP01. Next base: position 3,053 of record JACPPP010000090.1, read on the forward strand.
GGTCGCCCGTGAGAACCCGTAGTTCGGCTTCTCGCCGTCCTCGTAGGCGAACTGCCAGACATCTTTGCCGGTTTTGATGTCTATTGCTCTTACGATGTCCTGGTTGCCTTTATGGTCGATGATGAAGAGTTTCCCGGCCGCAACCGAAGGCCCGGCATAGCCGTCATCACCCAACGGGATTTTCCAGAGAACCTTAGGTGGGTTCTGCTTCCAGTTTTTGTTGGCGAGCTTCTCCGGGGATATCCCGTCGGCATTTGGCCCGCGGAACTGCGGCCAGTCGGCGCCCCTGACAATCCCGGGGCTGAGACATAAGACTGCCAATACAAGGAGTATGGCTAAACGATGCATTGATAATCCTCCTGATTACAATTTGGGCTTCCATCGCACAGATGGAGAAGATGTGGAAGGAAAACAACGGTTCTGATTCTATTACTCCTAAAGTACAGTACAACAGGCACTTTAGTCAACATAGATTTTGCATACGTTATAACAATTCTGTCTGCGTGCGCCATGAGATTGATTCTTTGAAACGCGTCCTTCGACAAGCTCAGGATGCGCGAAATAGCGAATGACGCGAAAGAAGCTGTCAGCGGTCAGCTAGCCATCAGCTTCTCGGCCCCTGCGGGGCCCTGGCCGGCCCTTCGACAGGCTCAGGAGGAGCCCGGCCACTACGGAGAATTCTCTAAGTGGCACGGCTCGGGATGCGAGAAAAGAGGTGGTGGCTGGGTAGAGCGTGATGCTGACTTTCGGTTTGTCTACGCCTCCTGAACCGCTGAAGGGATGAAGTGAAAATGAAGGGATGAACCTACGATGGGGAGGGATTTCAAATCCCTCCCCAACATCCCTTTCATCCGTTTCATATACATTTCATCTGTTC
>JACPPP010000069.1 GCA_016190935.1 Armatimonadota bacterium
GAGCAATATACGCCGCATCTTGAGCCATCCTGAGCTTGTCGAAGGATGAGCGTGTCGAAGCACGAAAGGTGCGGCGCTTCGTAGACGGCACCCTTCGACAGGCTCAGGATGCCTTGAATATGCTAAAAACGATGCTCCTGGGAGGATAATATACGCGAAAGCATGCTCTTTGCGACGGAAAGCCTTGACAATCATAAACATGGCTGATAGAATTCGTATGAGACTAAATCGATAAGTGTCATTACCGCTCACCGTATGCAGGAGTCGCCGGAATGGATTCTCACGCGGATCAGGTCAATATAAAGCTCCTCGAAGACCGCGCCAGCGAAATGCGCAAGCTCGTAGTCAAAATGATCGCCAATGCAGCATCAGGTCATGTTGGAGGGTCGCTGTCATCGGCTGATATCATGTCCGCCCTCTACTTCCATTTTCTCAGAATTGACCCCTTAAATCCAAGGTGGGTGAACCGGGACCGGTTCATCCTTTCTAAGGGACACTGCAGCCCGGTGCTGTATGCTGCTCTTGCGCTTCGTGGGTTTTTCCCGGTAGAGGACATCTGGTCGCTCAGACAAATAGGCTGCCATCTGCAGGGCCATCCTGATATGAACAAGACTCCCGGAGTGGACATCACGACGGGATCTCTCGGCCAGGGGCTTTCGGCGGGGGTCGGAATGGCCCTGGCCGCGAAGCTCAAGGGTCAGGGTCACCGGATATACGTCCTTCTGGGCGATGCCGAAATGCAGGAAGGAATGACCTGGGAGGCGGCGATGTCGGCCTCTCACTTTCGGCTTGACAACATTACGGCTGTAGTGGACTACAATAAACTTCAGACCGATGGCTTTACCAACACGATTATGCGCATCGAGCCGCTCGTCGATAAGTGGCGGGCATTTGGATGGCTTGTGAAAGAGATCGATGGACATGATATGCCGGAGGTGATTGCGGGGATTTCCTGGGCGAACTCATCGGAAGGGATCCCAAGGGCCATAATAGCGCACACGATCAAGGGCAAGGGCGCGAGCATCTTCGAGAACAAGGTCGAGTGGCACGGCGCGCCGCCGACACTCGAGCAGGCCGACTGCGCGCTCAAGGAGATGGAACTGTGTCAATAGTGCTGGAAGGCAGAGACATTGCCACCAGGGAGGCTTTCGGGCAGGCGATTGTAGAGCTTGGGGAGCTTCGGCCCGAGGTCGTGGTTCTTGACGCGGACGTATCGAAGGCGTGCTCGACGGGGCCGTTTGCAAAACGCTTTCCGGATCGCAGCTTTAACTTTGGTTGTGCCGAGCAGAATATGATGACCGTCGCCGCCGGGCTGGCATCAGAAGGGATGATTCCTTTTGCCTGCACCTTCGCAGCGTTCGCATCGATGCGGGCCTGCGAGATGGTGCGCACGTTTTGCTGCTACACGAAGCTGAACGTCAAGATCGCGGCAAGCCATGCTGGAATCAATGTGGGTCAGGATGGACCTACACACCAGGCAATTGAAGATATAAACATTATGCGAGGCTTTCCAAATATGACTATCGTGGCCCCAGCGGATGCTGTTGCAGCATACCGGGCTGTCTTTGCTGTGGCCGATTACATCGGCCCAACCTATCTGCGCCTCGATAGAAACAAGACTCCGGTCATCTACGGTGAGGATTACAAGTTTGAGCTGGGCCGGGCGGACGTGATACTCGACGAAGGCTGCGACCTGGCCGTTATCTCGGCCGGTGTGATGGTCGGAAGATGTCTGCGGGCAGCGGAAACTCTTAAGAACAGAGGAATTCGTGTGACGGTCATCGATTCTCACACGATCAAGCCGCTGGATGCTCGTACGATTGTCGATGTCGCCCGGCGTACGGGTGCAGTCTTAACCGCCGAAGATCATAGTATAATCGGCGGGTTGGGCACGGCGGTGGCAGAGGAGTTGTCCGAGGAGGAACCGGTGCTGGTGAAGCGCCTGGGAATACGAGACTGTTTTACGGAGTCCGGTCCCGGTCCTGATCTGCTGGACAAGTACGGCCTTTCCGTGCAGGCTGTCGCCGACTCCGCAGAAGCGCTCGTAAGAAGAAAGGAGACCAGATGACAACGGTTGAAAGCCGTCTGCCGCTCGCCGGGCATGTATCGACCGAGCAAGCAATCGGCATGCTCCGAACGATGGCGCTAATACGCGCGTTCGAGGACACCGCGAGTCGACTATATAAGGAAGGGCGGCTGCCGGGATTTCTTCATCTTTATATCGGCGAAGAGGCAGTTGCAGCCGGAGCATGCGCCAATCTCAGGCCTGATGACTACATCACCAGTACTCACAGGGGCCACGGCCACGTCATCGCCAAGGGGGCCGACGTAAAGAGAATGATGGCTGAGCTTTTTGCAAAGAAGACCGGCTACTGCCGCGGCAAGGGCGGGAGCATGCATATCTTCGATTTCAAGCTCGGCGTCCTCGGCGCGAACGGCATCGTGGGCGGTGGAATACCCATAGCGACCGGCGCTGGACTCTCGATCAAACTGCGAAAGACGGACCAGGTTGCCATCTGCTTCTTCGGGGACGGCGCCTCGAACCAGGGATCGTTTCACGAGAGCCTAAATATAGCCGCAGTCTTTCGGCTTCCTGTTATCTACCTATGTGAAAATAATTGCTACGCGCTTTCGACTCCACAGCGCTGCCACCAGGCGGTTCCCCGAATCAGCGACAGAGCCTCCGCCTATGGCATGCCCGGTATGACCGTAGATGGACAGGATGTGCTTGCGGTCTACGAGGCGGTAAAGGAAGCCGTGGAGCGCGCACGGTCGGGAGGAGGCCCGACTTTGATAGAGGCGACAACATACCGAATATCGGGCCATCACGTCGGGGACTCCGCACCCTACAGGTCGTCCGAGGAGCTTGAGTACTGGCGGCGGAGAGACCCGATAGAGGCGTTCCAGCAGAGGCTTATTTCTGCTGGAATTATATCAGAAGGCGATGTAAAGGCAATGCGGAAATCGATCGAGGAAGAAATGGCGGCAGCAGTCCGCTATGGCGAAGAAAGTCCGTCTCCCAACATCGATGAAGCATACGAGGATGTGTTCCTTGGGAGGAACATGCACGGGGTGCTTATATAAATGGCTGAAATAACTTATCGCCAAGCGGTGAACCTGGCGCTGCGCGAGGAGATGAGGCGCGACCCGACGGTGATACTCTTTGGTGAGGATGTCGGAAGGTATGGCGGCGCTTTTAAAGTTACCGAGGGATTGTTCGAAGAGTTCGGGCCGGAAAGAGTGCTAGATGCGCCATTGGCGGAAGCCGGAATAGCCGGAACAGCCCTGGGAGCCGCGCTCACCGGAATGCGGCCGGTGGCCGAGATCATGTATATCGACTTCTGCACAATAGCGCTCGACCAGATAGTGAACCAGGCAGCGAAAATACGGTATATGTCGGGAGGTCAGGTCAGCGTGCCGCTCGTGATCCGCACTCAGAGCGGCTCCGGTCGCTCATCTGCCGCCCAGCACGCACAGAGCCTCGAAGCATGGCTGTGCCATGCTCCCGGTCTGCTTGTCATCATGCCGTCCGATCCTGCATCCGCAAGAGGATTGCTGAAGTCGGCAATTCGGGAAAACAATCCGGTGGTCTTTATCGAGCACAAACTGCTCTATAATATGAAGGGCGATGTGCCCGATGATGGGGAGCCAATACCATTAGGCAAGGCCAGAATTCTGAGAGAGGGGAACGATTGTACGGTAGTCGCTACTTCCACGGAGGTGGCAAAGGCGATGGGAGCAGCGGATACTCTCGCTGACGAAGGAATAGAAGTCGAGATTATCGACCCGATGACACTTGTGCCGTTGGACATCGATACCATATTCTCTTCCGTTAGAAAAACCGGCCATTTGGTGATCGCGCACGAGGCCTGTGAGCGAGCGGGATTCGGGGGCGAGATCGCGACCAGGGTGGGAGAACTTGCATTTGATTACCTCGATGCGCCGATTGCGAGGGTCGCCACCCCGCCGGTGCCGTCACCATTTGCTCCTATACTGGAGAGCGCAATTCTACCAAACGCTGCGCAGATAGCTGACGCTGTGCGGCGGATTTGCTTAAGGGGGAACGTAAATGGCAGAATCCATACTTATCAAGCCGGAACAGGTCGAGATCACTAAACTTCCCGGAAGATACCACCGCAAGCTCGTCGAGCCATCCAACACCGGGTCCAGGCAATTCACAATGGGCATTATGACTATGGCCCCCGGTGGAAGCTGCGCGCCGGGGCATGGCCATGAGGACCAGGAGGAGTTCATATACGGACTCTCAGGCAAGGGCGTGGTGATTGTGGGCGATGACAGAGCCGAGCTCGAAATGGAACCCGGAGACACCGTTTTCATACCAGTTGGTGAGTTTCACGATGTCCGAAACGACGGCGAAGAGCCGTTCCAAGCCCTGTGGGTAGTCTCTCCGCCAGGGTGGGTGTTCGATACCAAAGATGCCATCGAAAAGCAATATGGAAAGGCTGAGTAAGATGAGAACTAACGCACTGCTGTCGATAGCTGCAATGTGTTTGCTAACTATTCCCCAATTTGCTCAATCGGCCAATATCATCATTCCGTTCGACGCGACGCCAAAGGAACAGCTTGCAGGTGAAGAACTCGCGTCCTACGCCAGGAAGATTACCGGCCAGGTATATCCTGTAGTTCATAAGGCCACGCCGGACAAAGGCTTCGTGATCTCCCGGCTCGGTTCCTGCCTTTGGACTTCGCTTCCCATGCGCGTTAGAAGCGAGGCTAATCATATGGCAGGCACTCCTGATGCGTTCGTAGTCATGAGCGATAAAGGCCGCAGTGGAACGCGCATCTATCTCATAGGCGCCTCCGATTCTGCATGCCTATATGCTGTCTATGCATACCTGGAGCAAGTATGTGGGGTTGGGTTTTTCCTGGACGGGGAACGCGTGCCGAAACTGAGGCATTTGCCGATGAGCAGCATCGAGATCATGGAGAAGCCGAGGTTCAAGTATCGAGGTATGTCCGCGTGGGTCGGCCATCGAGGACTCACAAAGTACTGCCCGTCGATGTGGGACCTCGCACGATGGCAGAAGTTCCTCTCCTGGTGCGCCAAGAAACGCTTCAACCAGATAGCCGGCTATGACATGTGTTGGTACTCGTATGTTGCGGGCGATTTGCTCCAGCAGGCGTTCCCAGGAGATTACTCCGCCCCCAAGCCCGGCCCTCAGCCCAATTTCGATACCAGTAAAATAGACGATTTCGAGAATGCCTGGATATTCCCTCAGGTATCTCAAAGGAAGATATCGCAGCAGGCGCTCAAGTTCGGAAGGGAGCGCGGCATTCAATTTCCGTACACGATAACCTACGCCGAGGTCTTGCCGGAATACCATGATAAATATCCCGAGCTGAAGTATATGACGCACGGGCAGGGGTTCGAGAACGAGCAGAAGGCGCTTACTTATCTAATGGATCCATCTCAGCGCGCTGCCGCTGATTACGCAGCCCGAGAATACAGCGCGATATCCAAGCTCTTCGGCACCGACCACTTGTGGAGGTTCGAGCCCTATTCAGCCGAGTTGCCCGAAGGAGGCGATCCGTACAAGGCCAAGATAGATGCATCGAAGAATATGCTGGAGGTCTTGAAGTCCGTTGATCCTCAGCGGAAATGGGTGTTGACGACATGGGACATCCGCCATGCGGGTTGGCCAATCGAGAAGGCGCGCGCTTACCTGAAAGCCATCCCTGATAACGCTTACTTCCCAATCATCTGCCATTCATACGCTGAGGCCGCCAAATATGACTACTTCTGGGGAAGAGAGTGGGGATTTTGTCACCTCGCATCGCTGGCTCAGGACCCTCTTCCTCACGGAGACTTCGAGTGGCCACTCGATCAGGTGCGGATGATCGAACAGAATCCCAATGCGAGCCGGTGTGTGACCTACTGGCAGGGTTCCGAGATCGTGAGCGATCCTCTTGAATCGGCGTGGCAGGCGGAAATTGCATGGCACGGCGCCAACGCATCACTTCAACACTTTCTGAGTTATTATGCCGAGCGTCGTTACGGAAAAGCCTCTTTACCTAATATGCTGAAAAGCCTACAAGAGCAGATAAAGGCGCGAAAGCTCATCATGTTCTACTCCGAGATGGAAGACCAGCTTTACTTCAGTGGAAAACCAGAGGACGAATTCGTCTTCCGCTATAACTGGGGATTTAGCAGGCACATCAGCTTTTGGCCGTGGCCAGGGATTAAAGTTGAGCAATCGAAGAAGCGGAGAGAGATTCTGGATGAGACGATCAGACACTTCCGAGCCGCGATCGATTTAGCAGCGCTCGAACGCAAGCGACAGCTCGACAATCCTTTATATGAGAACGATATTGTCGAGATGACCATTACCTATCTTGGGGAGATGTGTCAGCGGGAGTGGCTGGATATGCTCCTTGCTTCAGAGGAAGCAAGGAGCAGGCTTGCCAGAGGTCAGGATGCAAAACCTGACATCGAGAGGATGGAGCGACATGCCGACGCCACAGATAGCGCGTTCAAGCTCACGATCCAGTTCCTCTCGTCCAAGCCGGAATACTCTTTGCAAGGGACAATAGATCGAGTAATGAGCACACCTGGAGCCAACAGCTACTCCCCGACGATGCTTCGGCGGTTTACGGTCGCATTCCAGGGGTATCAGAGTCACCCGATCTATGAGTTGTTCGTCCAGGTTTACAGGCCGCGCTTCCTGGCTTATGCTGGAGCGCTGAAGAGGAAGATTGAGCAGAAATCGAAAGAGCCGCTATCCGCCGAAGATCCTGAACTGAAGTCAGCTCTCTACGATATTCAACGCCGATGGGTTCTTGAGCCGGCTCCGGTTGAGCGCAGACCCGCAAGACTCGACTGGAGTATTGTTGATGCTGCTGTCGGATTGCACTGACTTATCTTGATAGGTATGTGTAGGAGGAGTTCTATGGAGAAGAGAATACTGGGCCGGACCGGCTTAGAGGTATCCCGTATTGGATTCGGAGCCATACCGATCATGGACAAACCTGAGGATTTCTCGATCCGGCTGGTTCAAAAGGCCATTGATGCGGGCATCAACTACCTCGACACAGCTCGGGGTTACGGGGATACAGAGGAGAAGATAGGGAAAGCAATAAAAGGCCGCAGGGACGAAGTCATTATCGCCACCAAAACCCCTAAAAGAAGCTATTTGGAAGCGAAGGCAAATATTGAGCGGAGCCTGCGGCTGCTTCAAATGGACACGATCGATATCCTGCAACTTCACGGTGTGGACGACGTCGAGACTCTGAATCAGGTGCTTGGCGAGCAAGGCGCATACCGAGCGCTGCTGGAAGCCCGTCAGGAGGGAAAGGCCAGATTCATTGGAATTACCGGCCACAACCCTTCCATACTGACTGCCGCCATCAACCGGGAGAGCTTCGATTTGGTACTTGCAAAATTCAGCATTACCGATCGAGAAGCCGACGAGGTGTTGTTTCCCAGTGCTAACGACAAGGGCCTGGGCATAGCTATCATGAAGTCGCTGGACGGTGGGCTTATGGGAATTCCGGGTGAAGCAGGACGGCTTGAAATCGGCGGCGAATCGATGAGCGTGGCACAGGGAGCAGTGGCCTTTGCACTATCTAACCGTTATGCAGCTACGGTGGTGGTTGGCCTCGGAAGCAAGAAGCAATTGGCTGAAATGGTCGAGCTTGAAAACAGGAAACAATCGATGGACGATGGCTTCGCCGAGAAAGTAGCCACACTCGCCGAGACTATCGGCAAGGGTTTTTGCCTGCAATGCGGCTACTGTAAGCCATACTGTCCGGAGGGCATTGACATACCGTTCGTGTTCAAGGCTCAAATCTACAGCGAAAAGTTCGGGATGAAGCGTTGCACGATGTGGACCCCGGAAAGCATAAAGCAGATTGTAGACAAGTGCACGGCCTGTGGTGAATGCCTTGTCGGATGCCCGGAGAAGCTCACTATCCCCGACAGATTGCGCAAGAGCGCAGAAGTCTTCTCCCAATAATATGGCTCATCTACTGAGCTTGACGGCCTTTCCTCCGTCTTGTGATGACGCGTAGGCAGCGGCAATTACCCGCAGATCAGAGAGTGCCTCCTCAGCGGTCACGAGTGGCGCTGCTATGCCGCGCAGACAGTCGCGAAAGTGCCCCATCAAATTTGCCTGTGCCGGGTATATGCCCGTACTGAGAATCATACCAGCCCATCGCGCCCGAAACAGAATCCTTGGAATCCGGCCCCCAGCCCCCAACCCCTGCTAACGGCTGACCGCTGACAGCTTACTACGAAATAATGCTCCCGATTATCCCTACGGCGAGTATCCAAATCACTACTCCGGCAACCGCTGAAACCGCAATCACCTCGCCGAACTGCCTCTTCCATTCTACACCCGACAAGAACTGAAACGCCAGCCCGATTATGATCGAGACCGGCGGCAGCAGTGTGCCAAGAACGACGGCTAACCACATGTAGTGGCACCGCCCTCGCAAATCACATATAACCAACTCTTCGCCCATTAGCTAAACCAAGACTCCACGGATCTCGGCTCCTGCGGAGCCGCCGTCGGCAGACAAGCAGTCCGACGGAGCAAACTGCGATAAATATGAGCACGATATGCTGCCCTAACTCTGAGCACGATATGCAAATGCAAAATGGCTTTAACTACGTAAGGCTCATCTAATGCGGTAGATGAGAGCATCGCATCCTTCGACAGGCTCAGGATGCCTTAGTTAGGCTTGCCGGGGTGCTCATTTTGCATTTTGCATTTTTCATTTGCCTTATCCCCGGCCCCCTAAAAATGCTTCCATCCCGTCTCCATCGGAGTTTCCCGCCCGTCTGGATACACCAGGACAGCGTCCTGTCCCTCCACAAACTCTCCGATGTCCCTAATCGTTGTACCCGTCTTCTCTTCGACCGATTGCACGACTGCTTCGACATCTGACGGATCGACTGCCATCAGCAGTTCATAGTCCTCCCCGCCGGATGCAGCGAGGGCAGTTGGATCGACGTCAAGATCAGCCGCTGCGTGCTTGAGCGCGGAGCTAATCGGCAGCTTGTCGACGTATACGCGAGCGCCGACTCCGCTCGCCGCACAGAGCTTCGGAAGGTCGATGCCAAGGCCGTCCGAGAGGTCCATCATAGCCCGCACCCGGTTATGCTCTGTGGCGGCCCTGGCCTCCTGAACTCTCGGAACCGGCCGGATGTGCCGCTCCACTATCTCAGGGAAATCAGTACGTGCCGCCTCGAACCCAAACTTGTCCAGCAGCTTGAAGCCAGCCAGCGACTCGCCAAGATGTCCCGTCACTACGATCTTATGGCCCGGTCTGGCCGTGCTGCGGAGCGTCTGGCGGCCCTCCTCGACCTCGCCAAGCTGCGCCACGTTTATCACAATCGGCCCCTTGATGAAGTTAGTGTCACCACCGACTATCGCGCTGCCGAACCTGGCCGAGACGTCGTTCATTCCGTCATACAGGCGCTCGACAAACTCCACCTCTATGTCCGGGACCGCAATCGATACCAAGCCGAAGGTAGGTATGCCGCCCATAGCCGCAATATCGCTTATGTTGGCCGCAACCGACTTCCAGCCGAGCGAGTAGGGATCGATAATGTCCCGCCTGAAGTGCGTATTCTCGGCCAGGAGATCGGTCGTGACTATGATTAGCTTACCCCCGGAGGCGCGAACAAGCGCCGCGTCGTCACCGAAGGCAAGCACAACTCGATCATCGGTGGCCGCGTACTTACCTTCAATCAGTCTTATGATGGCAGGCTCACCACCGAATTCGGAAATACGCATTTCACTCACTGCCCACGATCCGCTGCGCCATCAAAAGCCCGCACACCGTCTTCGCATCCTTGATCTCTCCTCGCCGGATCATCTGCGCCGCCTCGTCCAGGTCGAGAACCACTACCTCAATGAACTCATCCTCATCTCGCTCGGCCTGCATGGGAGTCAAATCCTCTGCGAGAAAGGTGTGCAGCATCTCGTCCGAATATCCAGGCGAGAGATATGTGCTGAACATCTTCGTCATCTTCCCCGCAGAGTAGCCGGTCTCCTCGATCAGCTCCCGGCGCGCGCAGGCCTCTGCGTCCTCCCCTTTGTCGAGGGTTCCCGCGGGGATCTCTATCAGAACTTGGCCCGTCGGCTGGCGGTACTGTTTAACCATCACGACCTTCGCGTGATCGAGCAGAGGCACAACAGCCACAGCGCCCTTATGCTCGACCACTTCGCGCGTTGTCTGCCTCCCGTCCGGCAGCTCGACGATATCCACGCGAAGGTTCACAATCCTGCCTTCAAAAACCCTTTTCGATTCTATCGTCTTCTCTTCGAGTCTCATGTTAGCTTTCAGCCATCAGCCATCAGCGGTCAGCAGGGTGTCAGGTCATGGGTCATGGGGCATGGGAAATGCAAAATGAAAATTGCAATGTGCATAATGCAAAATGGCCCCGATGTCAACTATCACCTATCACCCATCACCCATCACCTATCACCTATCACCTATCACC
>JACPPP010000070.1 GCA_016190935.1 Armatimonadota bacterium
CCCTGCCCCAAGGCGCTGTCATACCGAAGCCGCCACTTGCCGCCTGCATGGTCTTCGGGAATACGTTGAATGGCGAAATCTTGCCGACCGCATACGGCTGCTATCGCCTGCTCCACCTTGGGACGCTCCACAAGCATCGTCTCCCGGTCCGGCGAACCGATGTAGTTCAGGTCTATATCGACCGAAAGGCGCGGCAGGTCGAAGACAAACATGTTCAGCGCCGTGCCGCCCTTCAGCGCGACTCGGTTCTTGAGATACGGATGGCGAGTGAAACCTTCCAGTAGGCCGAGCAGGTGAATAACCTTCTCCAACATCTCCGGGCGGAAGCCGGTCGAGGCTGCTTCAGCCGTAAGGCGTTCGATTGAGAGCCTCATCGAACTTCCTCCCAGGTTCGGTTCAATATTCTCTCGGGTACTATCAGGTTCCACGCTTCAGCAAGGCGCACGGGTCCGCCAGCCGAACGGTCGAGGTAATGCGCGGTCTTGGGGACATTGGCTCGGAGTCGGCTTAGAGCCGATTCCTCCACCATCAACTGCTCCGCATGTTGCTCCAGGTAGAAGCCGACCTTGGCGACCGTGGTTGCGTTATCGAGCATCAGGGCATACTCGGCGACCTGCTCAAGATCGAAATATTCGACCGATTCCAGCGACCGCCATATCTCCTCCCAGCCGCCGGATATGGCCGGGCGGTCAATTACGTCAACCAGTGTGCGCTCAAGGCTTGTGACCCGGACTTCCAGCCCGGAACGGTCAGCGGTCTCGACTCCAAGGCATTCCTGCCCCTTCTGCAGAAGCGACTTCGAGAACGCTACTCCTCGAAAGGTATTTCCCCGGAACTCAGCGGGTCTGGTAGCGGCGCGGGTGAGGTAGGTGAACTCCCGGAACGCCGAGTAAGCCCTGCCGTGGAACTCCAGCGCAGTGTGGTAGGCAAGCACTGCATCAGGCGTCATTCTTGATGCGAGCAGGAACGGATCGGGCTGCACCGATTCCGGTGTCTGGCCGGGAGGAACAGCCGCATAGAGGCCGCGCCGGACGCGCACGAGGCGGTTTGTCTTCGTATAGTGAGTCAGCAGCGCCTTCCGCGTCTTCACGTTGCTGGAATCCCGCAGAGCCAGATAGTCGGCGAACTCGTCATACGTAAATACCGGATGTGTAGCAAAGAACTCCTGCACAGCAAGCACCCCGTCTGATTTGACCTTGAACCGCGATAGTCGTAAGGATTTTAGGACTTTTGCGGACCGATGTCAAGTATCGCGCCGTTACCGCCTTGACTGCTTGCCGTGAATTGCAGTAAGATAACGCTGTGCTGAATGGCACTCTGAGGTGGGCGCGAAGGAAGTGGCACATTACAGGGGGTGACTGAAGTGGCGCACAACATCAGCATCGAAAATGGCAGGGCCTCAATGATGTACGTCGGCAAAGAGCCCTGGCACGGACTCGGCCAGAAGTTGAATGGTCCAGCTACCGCGAAGGAGGCGATTAAGGCGGCGCGCCTCGACCACCAGGTAACGAAGAAACCGATGATAGCCATCGACGACGCTCAGACGGGCAAGCAGGCACATCCCACGGAATGGTACGCCATCGTGCGGGATGATCTCTGGAACAGCAAGTCCTGTCCGATACTTGGCGTTGTAAGCAAGGAGTACACCCCGCTTCAGAACTCCGAGGCGTTCGAGTTCTTCGACCCGATAGTCGGCGAAGGGGCAGCGATCTATCATACCGCCGGGGCACTCGGTGACGGGGAACGCATCTGGATTCTGGCCAAGCTGCCTGAGGAAATACAAGTTGTCGGAGACGACATCGTTGACAAGTACCTGCTTCTGAGCAACAGCCACGACGGCAAGAGCAGCGTTCAGATCAAGTTCACACCGATCCGTGTGGTGTGCCAGAACACACTCACTATGGCACTGAGCAGTGGGCCGACGATCCGCGTTACGCACACCAGAGACCTCCATGTCCGCCTGGACCATGCCCGTCAAACGCTCGGTCTGGTGAACACTCGATATCAAGAGATCGAGGAGACATTCAAGCGTCTTGTTGCAATACAGGTGAACCAGCAGAGGTTGGATGAATACCTGAGATTGGTGTTCCCCGATCCCTCGGACCCCGATAACGAAAGAGCTTTGGACTGGGCCCGCAAGAACCGGATGTGGTCAGAACACTTCTTTGCCGAAGGCGCTGGCAATAAGGCACAGAAGGTGCGTGGGACGCTTTGGGCAGCTTATAACGGGGTCGCTGAACTGATAGACCACCGCCAAGTCACTGGTGGAGACGAGCGCAGGCTGGACTCCGCCTGGTTCGGGAGCGGATATCTCACGAAGGCCCGAGCATTCCGCGTGGCAGAGGAGAAGACAGCGGCGTGGTCCGACAGCAACTGAATGCTCGGGGAGGTGGACTTGAAGAGGAAAGGCCAGGCTCAGAAGTTCCAGGTTGTGACTATACGGCTCTCGGACGGGTCGTCGCATTCGTTCGTCGGGTTGGCGTTCACTGAGGATGACGACAAGCGCGAGGTGACCGGGTTCTCCATCAGCGATCCGATGGATTTGCCGCCGGGCGTGGCGGAGTTGATTCCGGGGTTGACGGATACCGGCGATGGGGTGTTTATCGAAACGTGCGAGGAGCAATAGGTCTAATGGCTATAGAAAAGAATGGTGGACCCAATGGCAATGGTGCGAACCTCGGCTTCGAAGCGAAGCTCTGGGCTGCTGCCGATGCGTTGCGGAACAACATGGACGCGGCGGAGTATAAGCACGTGGTCCTGGGCCTGATATTCCTGAAGTACATTTCGGATGCATTCGAGGCTAAGCACGCAGAACTCGATGCCCAGCGCGGCCAGGGCGCGGACCCCGAAGACCCGGACGAGTACCGAGCACTCAACATCTTCTGGGTGCCTAAAGAAGCGCGGTGGCAGCACCTGAAGGCCAGCGCCCCGCAGCCTACCATCGGGACTATTGTTGATAACGCGATGAGTGCTATAGAGCGTGACAACCCCTCGCTTAAGGGCGTGCTGCCCAAGGATTTTGGCCGCACCGGCCTCGACAAGCAGCGCCTCGGTCAACTAATCAACCTGGTGAGCGACATCGCGCTTGGCAGCGCCGCAGATCGCGCGAAAGACACCTTGGGCCGCGTCTACGAATACTTCCTTTCCCGTTTTGCAAGTGCGGAGGGCAAGAGCGGCGGGCAGTTCTATACGCCATCACATGTGGTTCGCGTGCTGGTCGAGGTGCTTGCCCCTTACAAAGGGCGCGTCTACGACCCATGCTGCGGCTCAGGCGGGATGTTCGTCCAGAGCGAGAAGTTCATTGAAGCCCACAGCGGCACTATTGGCGACATCTCGATATACGGCCAGGAGTCCAACTACACCACCTGGCGGCTGGCTAAGATGAACTTGGCGATCCGTGGCATCGATGCACAGATCGCTCATGGCGACACTTTCCACAACGACCGACACCCCGACCTAAAGGCTGACTATGTGCTGGCTAACCCGCCGTTCAACGACAGCGACTGGCGCGGCGACCTACTGAAGGACGACAAGCGCTGGAAATACGGCACGCCGCCTGCGGGCAATGCTAACTATGCCTGGGTGCAGCACTTCATCCACCACCTTGCCCCTACCGGAATGGCGGGATTTGTTCTGGCCAATGGCAGTATGTCCACTAATAGTTCCGGCGAGGGAGAGATACGTAAGAACATCATAGAAGCCGATCTGGTAGACTGCATGGTTGCGCTGCCCGGCCAGCTTTTCTATTCGACTCAGATCCCCGTCTGTCTGTGGTTCATCACCCGCGACAAGAAGAATGGTCGATTCCGCGACCGACGCGGCGAGACACTCTTCATAGACGCGCGCAATATGGGGACATTGGTCGACCGCGTGCATCGCGAGATGACCGACGACGACATCCGCAAGATTGCTGACACCTATCACGCCTGGCGCGGCGACCCAATAACTCCCTCGCCCCTTGCGGGAGAGGGCGGGGGCGAGGGGTACTATGATCTGCCCGGATTCTGCAAAGCTGCCACTCTCGACGACATCCGCCATCATGGGCACATCCTGACCCCGGGTCGCTATGTGGGAGCAGCGGAGGTTGAGGGCGACGGCGAGCCCTTCGAGGAGAAGATGGCAAGACTGACCGCCGCACTGCGTGAGCAGACGGAAGAGTCAACTAAGCTCGACACCCTCATCTGGGCAAACCTGGAGGATATCGGTTATGGGAGATGACATTGTTCCCAGCAGTTCAGGCGAGTTATTACTTTACCAGACTGAAGATGGCCTAACTCGCGTCGAAGTCCGGTTTGAAGGTGAGACGGTCTGGCTTTCCCAAAACCAGATGGTCGTGCTTTTCCAGACTTCGAAGCCGAACATCTCCATGCATATTAGGAACGTATTCGAGGAGGGCGAACTCAAGCCGGAGGCAACTGTTAAGAAATACTTAACGGTTCAAACCGAGGGTAATCGGCGAGTAGAGCGCATAATAGACCACTACAACCTCGACGTCATCATCTCGGTCGGCTACCGGGTCAAGTCGCTACGCGGCACTCAATTCCGCATTTGGGCTACCCAGCGGCTTCGCGAGTACATCGTCAAAGGTTTCGCTATGGATGATGAACGCCTGAAGGCGGCGGGTGGCGGCGACTACTTCAATGAATTGCTCGAACGCATCCGCGATATCCGCTCGTCCGAACGGGTATTCTGGCGGAAGGTCCTCGACATCTACGCTACCAGCATTGACTACGACCAGAATGCCGAAACTTCAAGACTGTTCTTCCAGACGGTGCAGAACAAAATGCACTGGGCAATCATCGGGCAGACCGCCGCCGAGATTGTTCACACACGCGCCGACGCCGGAAAGCCGAACATGGGCCTGACAAGTTGGGCAGGCGACAAGCCCCGCAAGGGCGACGCGTGTATCGCCAAGAACTACTTGGGCGAGGATGAACTGAAGGCGTTAAATCTAATCGTCTCGGCATATCTTGATTTCGCCGAATTGCAGGCAATCACGCGAAAGCCGATGACCATGGCCGAGTGGATCGCCAAACTGGACGACTTCATCCGTATTAGCGACCGTGAGATTCTGACCCATGCGGGCACGGTATCACACGATGCGGCCAAGCTCAAGGCGGAACTGGAGTATGAGAGATACCGCGAGGCCCAGGCCGCGCTGCCCCAGCCAGTGGATCAGCATTTCGCCGATGCAGTTGATGAACTGGGGAAGATTGAAGCCGAAGCCAAGAAGAGGAAGCCCGTACGCAAGAAGAAAGGCGGAGCGCAATGACCACCGATCTACGCGAGCTAATCGCTGAACCCGACAAGCTCGACACCCTCATCTGGGCTAACCTGGAGGATGTCGGCTATGGCGAGTGAGTGCTGGACTATTAAGCATTTTGACCAATGCGCCGAACTCATTCGAGAAACAGTACATCCTTCTAATGTGCGTGGCCTTTCCTATGTTGGCCTTGAGCACATAGCAGAAGGCCAATTGGCATTATCCGGGCATGGCTCAGCCGACCAAGTTACAAGCATCAAATCGCGGTTTCGGAAAGGGGATATACTCTTCGGAAAGCTCAGGCCATATTTCCGAAAAGTAGTGATTGCTCCATTTGATGGCGTGTGCTCAACCGACATTTGGGTTGTGAGACCGAGGCAGGGAATAGACCAGCGATACCTCTTCTATTGGATGGCCTCATACGAGTTCATTGAGGAATCAACTCGCGCCTCTGAAGGCACACGAATGCCAAGGGCACAATGGGAGTTTATAAGCCGAATTGAAAAGCGAGTTCCCGCGATGAAGGAGCAACAGGCCATCGCTTGCATTCTCGGTGCGATGGACGACAAGATCGAGTTGAACCGGCGGATGAACGAGACGCTGGAGTCGATGGCGAAGGCGCTCTTCAAGAGCTGGTTCGTGGACTTCCACCCCGTCCGCGCCAAAGCCGCCGGACAGAAACCGGTCGGCCTGGCCCCACACATCGCCGACCTATTCCCGGATGCTTTCGAAGAATCGGAACTGGGCGAGATTCCGAAGGGGTGGAAGATATGCCAACTACCCGAGGCTGTCGACATTAACCCGCCCCGGTTGCTTTCAAGGGGTGCGCTGGCTCCATACCTCGATATGGCTGGCATGCCGACTCAAGGACCGTCGCCGGAATCGTGGATGATGCGCGAGGTTGGGTCAGGAATGAAGTTCATCAACGGTGACACCTTGGTTGCTCGGATTACGCCCTGTCTTGAAAACGGCAAGACCGCGTATGTCGATTTTCTGGCAGATGGAGAAGTGGGCTGGGGATCAACAGAATACATCGTGATTCGGCCAAAGGGGAAGATCCCGCCAGTGTTTGCGTACTTGCTCGCCCGTACTGATGAATTCCGCACCTTCGCTATCCAACAGATGACGGGATCGAGTGGCCGACAACGTGTGCCAGCAACGGCCCTTGAAAAGTATAGAATCACCATTCCGAGCATGGATTCACCCCTGTTCAAGCATTTCGGCGATCTCGTCTCGCCGATGTTTGATCAGATGAATGCGGCAGTGAGGCAGTCCCGCACCCTTGCGGCATTGCGTGACACCCTACTGCCGAAGCTGATCTTCGGCGAGTTGAGGGTGCCCGATGGTGAGCGGACAGTGAGGAGGTGTATCTGATGACATCCACACTAACGAGCCTGGCAATGCTGAAGGTCCATGTCGATCAAGGACAAGACTATCTTGACTACCTTCAGCCGTTTATTCTCCAGATACTTGTCGATCACAAGCCGGGACCGGTGACTGACATCGTCGTGAAGGATTACATCCGCACGGACTTCGGGCTGGCGATACCTGAACGAGCGGTGCAGGTGGTCCTCAAGCGCCTGTCGCGCAAGTATCCCCTCAAGAAGGAACAAGGCGTCTACCAAATTACAGGTGATCTGCCCGATCCACGTATTGGCCCCGAGAAGGCCGACGCTGATCGTCATATCAGGGCGGTCGTTGCCGGTCTAAAGGAATTTTCAAAGAGCACGTTGAAGCCCATTGTGGCCGATGATGTGGCCGTGACCGCGATCTGCTCGTTCTTGTCTCAATTCAACATCCCTTGTATACGTGCATATCTTCGTGGCACTGCGATACCGACCGTTGAAGACCATCACGACGCGCAGGTGATTCTCGTTAGCAAGTACGTCCTGACGCTCCAGAACAAAGACCCTGAACGCTTCGAGAGTTTCCTGGTAGTCGTCACAGGCCACATGCTGGCAAACGCCTTGCTCTGTCCAGACCTTCAAAACGCTCCAAAGACCTATAAAGGCGTGACGTTCTACCTGGATACGCCATTGCTCGTTCGTCGTCTAGGTCTTGAAGGCGAGCCCAAGCAAGCATCCGTAGAGAACTTGATTAGGTTGCTTCACGATCTTGGGGCACGCGTGGCTACCTTCTCACACTCGCGCGATGAGCTTGAACATGTCGTCACAGGTGCAGCGGACCATATCGAAGCTCCAGACGGACGTGGTGCCATCGTAATGGAGGCGCGCACACGAGGCACGACCAAGTCAGATATGCTCCTCCTCGCAGGCCAGATTGACGACAAGCTAAGCCAGGCCGGAATCGAAGTCCTCAGTACCCCCCGCTACATCGAAGACTTCCAAATTGGCGAGGCGGAGTTTGCGGAGGCACTTGACGACGAGGTATCGTACTTCAACCCCCGCGCCAAGGATTACGACATTAACTCGGTTCGCAGCATCTACGTGTTGAGGGAGGGCACTGCACCAACTGGCATAGAGAGATCGAGAGCCGTGCTGGTCACGAGCAATGCAGGCTTCTCAAGAGCAGCATTTCAGTATGGGCAGAGACACCGTGAATCACGCGAAGTATCAAGCGTAATCACCGACTTCAGCTTGGCGAATACGGCGTGGTTGAAGGCTCCCCTGGGTGCCCCGAATCTACCCATGACGGAAGTCTTGGCATTCTCCTATGCCGCACTTCAGCCGTCGAAGGAACTCCTGGACAAGTACCTGAGCGAAATTGACAAACTTGAGAAGCGCGGCAAGATCACCTCCCGCGATCACCAAATCCTTAGGAGTAGTTACCTGGCTCAAGATGAAATGATGAGCCTGACCCTCGGTGAAGAGGATGCATTGACTGAGCAGACTATCAAGGAGACGCTAAGACGGGTAACGGATGAGATCAAGAAGGAAGAGAATGATAGATTGCGTGCGGAGCAGGCGGCGCATGACCTGACACTGGAGAAACTGGCAGCGGAACGGGCTGAGAAGGAGCAAATTCAGAGGCGACTGTATTGGCGATGCGCCCGCTCAGCAAAGCGGTGGTCCTGGGCCATTGCTGCGCTTGCTGCCGCGCTACTGCTCGGTGGAGTTGCGACTGGTCTTGGCCTGATGTCATCGGCTCCGCTCATGGGCTGGATACTGCTGATTGGATCTGGACTAGCGACAATCCTGTCGGCCCTCGATTTAATGGTCGGGTTTTCGGTGAAGGAAATGCGGGTGAAGCTCGAAAAGCGGCTCCTCACACAGTTTCTCAAGCGAGAGGCAGCGGCTACGGGCCTTAAACTGGAAGACACAGAATGACCCTGATGACGGAATCCGTTGTTGAACAAGCTGCGCTTGCCTGGCTCGAGGATCTAGGCTACACAGTGCTACACGGCCCGGAGATCGCGGCGGGCATGCTGGGCGCTGAGCGCAGCGACCCCAACTACCATGACGTGATTCTGGAAGAACGCCTGCGGCAGGCGCTTGTACGCCTCAATCCAGACCTGCCGAATGAGGCGCTGGAAGACGCATACCGCAAACTCACGCGGGGCGATGCGCCGTCACTGGTGGAGCGCAATCGCGCGGCGCACCGCCTGATTGTCGATGGCGTGACGGTGGAGTATCGACGCAAGGATGGCTCCATTGCCGGCGCACAGGCGCGCGCGCTCGACTTCGACACGCCGGACAACAACGACTGGCTGGTCGTCAATCAGTTTACCGTGGCCGAGGGACAGCACACACGACGACCCGATGTGGTTTTGTTCGTGAACGGGCTGCCGCTGGCGGTGATTGAGCTGAAGAACGCCGCCGACGAGAACGCCACCATCTGGACCGCCTACCAGCAGCTACAGACGTACCAGGCACAGATTCCGGCGCTCTTTGCCACCAACGCCGCACTGGTGGTTTCCGACGGTGTAGAGGCACGCATCGGCGCGCTCGGCGCGGGCACGGAGTGGTTCAAGCCCTGGCGCACGATCAGCGGACGTGGGGACGCCGGGGCACACCTGGCCGAGTTACAGGTGGTGCTCGAAGGGGTGTTCGACAAGCGCAGATTCCTCGACCTGGTGCGGTGTTTCGTGGTATTCGAGGACGTGGGCGGCGGGGAACTGGTGAAGAAGATCGCCGGTTACCATCAGTTTCACGCGGTAAATGTGGCTGTAGAGGAAACGCTGCGCGCGAGCCAGCTACAGAAGGAAGAAACCATAGTGCGGGAATCCCGGGGCGGCTACTTCGCGGGCAGACTGGAGGAAGGCAAACCGGGCGACCGTCGCGTAGGGGTGGTTTGGCACACACAGGGCTCCGGCAAGAGCCTGACAATGGCCTTCTACGTCGGTCGCGTTGTCCTGCACCCGGCAATGGAGAATCCCACAGTAGTTGTGATCACCGACCGTAACGACCTTGACGATCAGCTATTCGGCACATTTGCCCGCTGTCAGGATCTGCTGCGCCAAGCGCCCGTGCAGGCTGCGGACCGGGCCGACTTGCGCGCGAAGCTCGCGGTCGCGTCCGGCGGCGTGGTGTTCACCACAATTCAGAAGTTCTTCCCGGAAACCCAGGGCGACCGGGAGCCGGTTTCGGAGCGGCACAACATCGTCGTGATCGCCGACGAGGCCCATCGCAGCCAGTATGACTTCATCGACGGTTTCGCCCGGCACATGCACGATGCGCTGCCAAATGCCTCATTCATCGGTTTCACCGGTACCCCCATCGAAAAGACCGACGCGAACACTCGCGCAGTATTCGGCGACTACATCAGTGTTTACGACATTCAACGCGCGGTGGAGGACAAGGCCACCGTTCCGATCTACTACGAGAGCCGACTTGCGAAGCTGGAATTGAAAGAATCAGAGAAACCCAAGATCGACCCGGATTTCGAGGAGGCAACCGAAGGCGAGGAGATCGAGCGCAAAGAGAAGCTGAAGACGAAGTGGGCGCAGCTCGAAGCAGTGGTTGGTTCGGAGAACCGCATCAAACTCATTGCCAGCGACCTGATTGATCACTTCGATGAACGCCTAGCTACGATGGACGGCAAAGCGATGGTCGTGTGCATGAGTCGCCGGATCGCGGTTGAGTTATACAACGCACTCGTGGAGCTACGGACGCAGTGGCACAACGACAATGACGACCGGGGCATGCTGAAGGTCGTGATGACCGGCTCCGCTTCGGACCCGCTGGAATGGCAGGCTCACATACGCAACAAGCCGCGTCGCGAGGAACTAGCCAAGCGATTCCGCAACCCGGCAGACCCGTTCCAGATAGTAATCGTTCGCGACATGTGGCTCACGGGCTTCGATGCGCCGAGCCTCCACACGATGTACATAGACAAGCCGATGCGCGGGCACGGGCTGATGCAGGCCATCGCGCGCGTCAACCGCGTGTTCAAGGACAAGCCCGGCGGGCTGGTAGTGGACTATCTGGGCCTTGCCGACGAGCTGAAGCAGGCATTGGCAACCTATACCGAGAGCGGCGGCAAAGGCAGCACGATGCTCGATCAGGCCGAGGCCGTATCGCTGATGCTTGAGAAATACGAGGTTTGCGCAGCGTTATTCCACGGCTTCGACTGGTCACTCTGGACAACTGGCGTGGCGCACGAACGCCTGTCGCTGCTCCCGGCTGCGCAGGAACACATCCTGGCGCAAGGGGACGGCAAGAACCGACTGCTGCAAGCCGTGACGGAGCTTTCGCAGGCATTCGCGCTCGCGGTGCCACATGAGGATGCGCTGCATATACGGGACGATGTAGGCTTCTTCCAAGCCGTACGCGCTGTGTTCGCAAAGAGCACGCCCGGCGAGCGCAAGACGGACGAAGATCTCGACCATGCTATTCGGCAGATCATCTCGAAGGCGATGGTCTCCGACGAGGTCGTGGACATTTTCGCCGCCGCTGGTCTTAAGAAGCCGGATATCTCGATTCTCTCTGATGAATTCCTTGCCGAAGTGCGCGGCATGCCACAGCGCAATCTGGCAGTGGAACTGCTACAGAAGCTCCTAAGAGGAGAGATCAAGACGCGCTCGAAGCGCAATGTTGTGCAGGCGCGTTCGTTTGCCGAAATGCTGGAGCAGTCATTGCGCCGCTACCAAAACCGTGCAATCGAGACAGCGCAAGTGATTGAGGAACTGATTCGCTTGGCTCAGGACATGCGCGAGGCGGCCAAGAGGGGTGAGTCGCTCGACCTCAGCGAAGATGAGTTGGCGTTCTACGACGCGCTTGAGACCAACGACAGCGCAGTGAAGGTGCTCGGCGACGATACGCTAAGGGACATCGCCCGAGAGTTGGTGGAGACGGTGCGCAAGAACGCGACGATTGACTGGACACTCCGCGAGAACGTGCGAGCGCAGTTGAGAGTGCTGGTCAAGCGCATCCTGCGCAAGCACGGTTACCCGCCGGACAAGCAAGAAAAGGCTACACAGACCGTGCTTGAGCAAGCGGAGGCGCTGTGTGCGGATTGGGATAACCTGCCGATTCAGAGATGATGCAACTGCGCAGAACTACGTAACACGGAGGAACACACACAATGCAAGCGAAGATCGAAAACAACGAACTGGTAATCCGTATACCATTGGAGAAACCGAAACCGTCATCGTCCGGCAAGACCCTGATAGTCGCCAGCACGGGCGGCAACGTCCAGACCGACGTGGAAGTGAACGGCAAGCCGGTCTTTGTTGGTCTGAATGCGTATATCAAGAAATGAGTGTGAGGTACGCGGAACTCCGTTCCGACAGGGAGGCATAAGATATGGCCCGGCAGCAGTATCAACCGAGGAAGTTTCTACGTCAAGCGCCGAATAAGCTACTTAGACGTTACCTTGAGCAGTACGATATCGGCATGGATATCAAGTGGGATGACTTACAGGAAGGCGATATCGAGCCGATTTTTAAGGCTATCGAGACAGCTTCGGCAAATGTGCAGAAAGAGATAGACGCTGATTTTCGCGAGGTTTTCGACTTAGCCGATGAAGGCGGGGTCAAGACGCTCATAGAGGAGGGACACGACCCCCGACATAAGATTGACCTTGCCCCAACGTTTGAACAAATGGACGGTCTTCTGGAAAGGGCATTGTGGACGTTTCTCCAGCACAGAACCATATTCGATGTCGCGCGACGACTTGACTACGCGGACGGGCTGACCTTTGAGAAGCGACCATACCTTCCTCAAGTACAGTGCAAGCCGGATGAGGAATCCACTGAGAGGCTCAGAATCGCCTTATCCGAGTACTATCGCAGGGAGGAAGGCCGGGGCCACGGGTGTCAGGTGGATGTGTATGCACGAGGCGACAGATACTACTACTTTTGTTCGCTTGAGGATTACGGCAGAACTGAGCAGGTCTGGGATGACTCTCATAAGCCCAAGATAGAGCGGCAGAAACCCACCTTCGAGATCATCCTGATATATGACCCTGTCGGGCGGAGCCTTGAGTCTAAGGTCAAAGGCGGGAAGCGTGTTCGGACTGATGTGGAGAGGATATTCGGCAGGACGGTGATGGGCGTGGATCTGGGAGAGCCGCCTGATCCGGGTGTGGTCTACGACTTGAGCGGGCTCCTGCACAGAGACTTTGAATTTCCTATTAAACCCGGTGATGGGATTGATCAGGTATGCCTCAGACGCTTGAAGCTGAGAGTGATGGGGCGAGAGTACAGGAGCATCACGGTCGAAGTAGGGGCGAAGATGCCAGAGAAGGCGATTTGGGACCTGCTTGATGAGACTGTGTTCAAGGTAGTCAAAAAGGCGGATGAGGAAATAACCGAGCACGGGATACCGAAGGAACTGCTGACCGTATCCCAAGCAGGAATTCGTGTAGTGTTCAGACCAGACAGGAAAGGGAAGTCGGCGACATGCAGGGTTACCGTATCACATCCGAAGTCGTGTTCGCTGAAATGCGACCCGAAGGACGAGATTGTTAAGACTTGTTTGAAGATGTGGAAATTGGATGTATCCGGACGTGACGAATATACTCTTCCAAAGCCTGGACTCGACGCTCAATATCGGCTTTGGCCGGGATGACCTGAAGTGCTGGCCGGTCGGCGCACTGGAAGTCTTACTAAACGCCGACGTGCTGAGGAAGTCAGACTATGCCCGCTCGGTAGTGTGTCGTGAGTGCCCGGACGAATGCAGCGTTGAGGTTAGATTCATCGAGGGTGAGGAAGGAGGAGAGCCACGAGCCTTCTTTGACTGTCCGCGTCGTGATGATATCGGACGGGTTCGGGTTGCACTGGATGAATTGCAGACATACAGTCTATCCGTAAGCGGCATGGCGGCGGTGATCGCCGGTGAACTGGGCGGGACGGCGGAGGAACTCATGCTTGGCCGGTTGTGGACGATCGGCAGGGTGGATATCGGCGGCGCAAGAACGGACGTTTGGCTTGCGCGGGGGCTTCGGTGGCCGGACGGGGAGCGGGTGCTGAGGGAGGCGCGGAGTCGGAAGCAGAGTCAGTCCGCGGTGGTTCTGTCACCGACATGGGTGGAGTCTGACGGTTCCCTGGAGATCGTGCCACTGAATGACGTGCTTCGACTGGATGGTGGTGGGCTGAGTGTGGATGTATCTGTGATTCGCGAGGC
This sequence comes from Armatimonadota bacterium, assembly GCA_016190935.1. GTDB lineage: Bacteria > Armatimonadota > UBA5829 > UBA5829 > DTLH01 > JACPPP01. Next base: position 13,789 of record JACPPP010000070.1, read on the forward strand.
TGCTGAAAGAGCGCAGGCGGCAGTGGGCGCCTGTGTCAGTAGGCTGGAGGGATACAGGTATCTGTTCAAAGAGGGCATTGATACCTGGGCGATAGTTTACGACGGTGTGGCAGTCCACCCTCCACTAAAGAACACCAAGGGTCTTCGTTACCTTGCTTTTCTGCTTGCGCATCCCAGCCAGGAAGGATACTACGCGCTCCAGATAGTCCACGAAGTAGATGGGACACCCTACGGACCCGATGAAACCTACGCCGTAATGAGTGCCGAGGAACTTGACGAATACGGTTTGAGCGTATCCGGCTTCACCGATGCCGGAGAGATCATGGACTCGGAATACGAAAAAGACTGCCGGAATCGCCTGAAGAAAGCTCAAGAGGAACTGAAACGAGCGGAGACACACCGTGATGCCGCCGCGACTCGCCAGGCCAAGAGCGACATTGAGCAATACCGCCGCGCGCTGCGCGAAGGTATCGGCTTGAGCGGCAGGCATCGCGCGACAGGTAACGCCTCCGAGAAGGCCCGGGTCGCCGTGACGCAGGCTATTGGGCGTCTTCTTAAGAAACTGCAGGAGCAACACCCCACGCTGTATGAGCATCTACATAGCTCGCTGCAAACCGGCAGCAAGTGCAGCTACAACCCCAGCACACCCATCGACTGGAACTTCTGAAATAAACTGCCTCAAATTTCTTTCTGTAACGCCGTTTGTCACACCGTAACGCCGTTTGTCACGCCTTGCTTGTGGAAGACGATGGTCCGGCAAGACGTGATAGCGATTTCCTCCGACTTCCCGGAGGATTGAAGCCCCGAGGGAGCACCTTGCCGGGCCAGCCTCTCGGGGCTTTATTATTTCGGCGTGACAAGGTGAGGCGTTCGGGTGTCGGACAGGCAGCGAAAGAAACTGAATATCAAGCGAACGGTATCAGCGGAACTGATGTCGGCCTGCGACATGCAGACGGCGGAGGTGATCCTGGCGAAGCTGGTTGCGCGCGCGTTCGTCGCCGATCATCCGGAGCTTTTCGGTCCTCATCTTGCTCGCGTGATTTGAGGCCCGGCAGATGACAAATGAAGAACGATACGCGAACATCCCACACGAACTAAAAGAGTTGTGTCAATGGGTCTGCTACCGCATTGAGGAGCGGGACGGCAAGCCGACCAAGATACCCTACCGCACGGACAAGGTGGGACGGCGAAACGCTAAGAGCAATGATCCGGCGACATGGCATACTTTCGAGGAAGTGGTGGAGGCAGTCGGCAAATCCCAGAACAGGTTCGACGGCATCGGGTTCGTGCTTTCTGAGTCCGACCCCTATGTCTTCATCGACCTCGACCATGTGGTAGATGACGGAACCATTGAGGAATGGGCACAAGAGATCATTGAGAGAGTTGGGTCTTATACTGAGTTCAGCCAATCAGAGACGGGTATTCACATCGTTGCACAGGCGACGAAACCGGGGCCGAGGTGCCGTACCCACAGGCATCCGAAGTTCGAGATATACGACGATGTGCGGCTGGTGGTCTTCACCGGAAAGTTGGTTTCTGGGACCCAAGCCGAAATAATGGACGCTCAACAGGCGGTGGATCAGATTTACTTCGAAGTGTTCGGCGAAGACTCGTACATCGTCCCGCCGAAGGAGATGGCCGAAAGCCTGAATCGGGTCACGATTCCTGACCAAGCGCTGATCGAGAAGGCTATGACGGCGGCGAACGGCGACAAGTTCAGCAGACTGTGGAACGGAAATACTGGTGACCACAACGGCGACGATAGTGCGGCGGACATGGGCCTATGTTGTATGCTGGCGTTCTGGACACAGCGCGACCTGGCAAGGATGGACAGGCTCTTTCGGGAATCGGGCCTGATGCGGGATAAATGGGACGAGAGGCGTGGAGATCGCACGTACGGACAGATGACGATAGACGCTGCAGTACAGAGCACCACAGAGGTCTACGAAGGCTCACAAAGGCGACGTGATAATCGTCAATTAGCTGAGGCGGAAGAAGTCCCCGATTTCAGAGTGAGGTCATGGCCTGAACCGCCCGCGCCGGAAGCATTTCATGGGCTGGCGGGGGATGTGGTCAGAGTCCTCGATCCACATACGGAGGCCGATCCCGTCGCATTGCTGTCGAATTTCTTGGTGTTCTTCGGCAGCGTGATCGGAAGGACTGCACATTTCATCGCGGAGGCGGACCGACATTATACAAACCTCTTTGCGGTACAGGTTGGACTTTCCAGTAAGGGGAGGAAGGGAACGGCGCACGGGCGTGTGAAGGAAATCTTCCTGGATGTTGATCTGCCGCGAAATCAGTCTGGTCTATCGAGCGGGGAGGGGCTGATCTGGCACGTGCGCGATCCAATAGAGAAGATCGAGCCTGTGAAGGAGAGGAAAGAGATAATAAGGTATGAGCCGGTAATCGTTGACCACGGTGTCGAAGACAAAAGGCTCCTGTGCATCGAAACCGAGTTTGCATCCGTGCTGCGTGTCCTGGCGCGGGATGGGAATACCCTCTCAGCGGTAATTCGGAATGCGTGGGACACGGGCGATTTGCAGAGCCTCACAAAGAACAGTCCGGGGGTAGCGACGGCGGCACACATCTCAATCATCGGCCACATCACAAGAGATGAACTACTCCGGTACCTCGATAGCACGGAAGCCGGGAATGGCTTCGGCAACCGTTTCCTATGGGTCTGTGTGAAGCGGTCGAAGTGCCTGCCGGAAGGCGGAAACCTCCAGCAATGCGACCTTCAGCCTATAGGGGAACGGTTGAGGGAAATCTGTCAGTTTGCCCGAAGCGTCGGAGAGATGAAGCGAGACGAGGAAGCAAGACAACTATGGCGAGAGGTCTACCCCGACCTCTCGGAGGGAAAACCCGGATTGCTGGGAGCAATGATTGCGAGAGCGGAGGCACAGGTTATGCGCCTCGCCTGTGTCTATGCTTTGCTGGACTGTTCCGAGCTTATTAGGCTTGAACACCTGAAAGCGGCGCTGGCGGTCTGGCGGTATTGTGAAAATTCGGCACGTTACATCTTCGGCGATTCACTCGGCGATCCGGTAGCTGATGAACTCCTCAAGGCATTAAGGTCTGCGAACGAGGGAATGACACGTACGGAGATCAGCAAGCACTTCGGACGGCACAAGAGCGCACAAGAGATCGGCAGGGCGCTGGTAACTCTTCACGAGCGCGGGTTAGTCCGAAGAGAGCGAGAGGAACCTGCGGAGGGCAGACCTACGGAACGTTGGCATGCGACCCGGACTCAGATGAGCACACATTCAAGCGGCGAAATAAGCGAAATATGCGAAGAAAGTCCTGGAGACAGTGGAGTTACTTCGCTTAATTCGCATATTTCGCAACCTGATACGGTTGTGCAATCCGGCGTCGAAAACGATAATGGCTCTCTGCCAAATGCGCGGCAGGACACTCCTCACTGGTCAGAGGAGAACTATGAGGACATCTGATATGGGAATTGTCGACGAACTGAGCAAGCGGGGCATCAAGGTGTGGTTGATGGGTGAGAGGGTGCGGGTGTTTCCGAAGGAACGGCTGACGGATGACTTGCGGAGGGAAATTGCCAAGCATAGGGATGCGCTTGTGGCGGAGCTTAGCGAGTTAGAGGCTGCGCTTCCCAAGCCATATTTCCGCCGCAACGGATCACTGGTGATACCGTTTGACTCGCCGAAGCGATACCACTGGTGGGCGGGCGGTCAGTCGGTGAGCGAGACGATCAAAGAGATCAGCGAGAGTGGAGGATGCGATGGCGACAACGAAACAGATTGCCGCGAATAGGAAGAACGCGGCATTGAGCACCGGCCCCGTGACGAAATCAGGCAAGGCGACAGTGGCCTCGAACGCGGTGAGACATGGGCTACTCTCGCGAGAGGCGATTCTGAAGGGTGAAGACGAGGCATCGCTGAGTGACTTCTCCGCGCGTATGTGGACAGAACTCCAGCCGTCGGGAGAAGTCGAGACCCTGCTTGTGGATAGGATCATCGCCTCCGCGTGGCGGCTGAAGCGGCTGATCAGGGTAGAGGTCGGCTTATTCCACAGGGAGATGGACGACATGTTCGGCGAACGCGGGGATGTGGGCTTGGCGTTTATCCGGGACGGGAACGGTGCGGACGCGTTCTCGAAGCTGTCGAGATACGAATCGGCAATCGAGCGGAGCATGTACCGGGCGTTGCACGAGCTTCAGCGGTTGCAGGCGGAACGGGCTGGGCAGAATGTGCCCCTGCCAGTGGTTGTAGAGGTCTGTGGCGAGGTGGTTGATGAGCGAGGCTGATTGGCTTTGTTTCGCAGAAATGGCACTGCGCGAAGTTGAGTTTACCTGATGGTTTAGGAATAATCGGAGGATGCGATGGCGACAGAGACATCATTGTCGAAGGTTGAGGCGAACAGGCAGAACGCGCGGCTTTCGACCGGGCCGAAGTCGGATGCGGGCAAGGCGGCGGTGAAGTGGAACGCAATGAAACACGGGCTGTTGGCGAAAGAGGTCGTGATCCGCACAGGAGATGGTAAGGAGAGCAGGGCCGAGTTTCAGACGCTTCTGACATTACTCGCCGACGACTTGCAGCCGGAGGGTGTTCTTGAGGAGATGCTTGTCGAGAAGATTGCGGTGTGCTATTGGCGGCTTCGGCGGGTAGTGCGATGTGAAGTCGGCGAGATTCGCGGGGCGCTCGACACCCATGAGTTCGATCAGGCAATCAAGCGCGTGGAGGCGGTGAACGATATTCTGGAGTGGCCGTCCCTGACCGGCAAGGGGTGCGAAAAACGGTTGCTGACGAGCACTGCTGGGGTCGAGCGGCTGATGAAGATTGTTGAGGGTCTGAAATACGACATCGAGGAGCACGGTGTGTTCTGTGAGAACGCCGAGAAGGAAATGCTCAATGTATTCGGGCGAGATGAAGGCGGCTTTGGGCACGACCTCTTCTTCTACAACTGGCTCGCGAGTGCGAAGGGACAAGAGGCAGCGAAGTCCGACGCTGAGAACGAAGAGCCGCCGCCTGATCCAGACACGTGCAGGAAGATCATCCTGGAGATGCTCGCCGAGAAGGAGGAGTCGTACAAGAACGCGATGGAGGTCGTGCAGGAGCATGAGGACTTCCGCACGCAGTCACAGTTGGCGAAGTTCAGTCTTCCCGGCGGTGAATCATCCGACAGGATTCTCAGGTATGAGACCGCGATTGAGCGGCAGATGTACCGGGCAATGAACCAGCTTGAGCGGCTTCAGAGGCAGAGGCGCGGGGAATTCACTCCTCCGCCGGTGAACGTCGTGCTCTCCGAAGAGGGTTAGCAGAATGGGTGGAAGCGGCAGTGGACGGCGTAGCAGCTACGACGCGAAACAGACAGTAGAGGACTGTCTCGATCTTGATGTGAACAAGCTCGCGCGTGACGGGATGATCAGGAGAACTCCCTGGCAGGGGTCGTTGATCTGGACGAACACCCGAACCGGAGAGCAGATTGCTTCGGTCGGTTACACCTGCACTGGCAGTGGTGACGATTGGACACTAACCCTGAACTACACGGTTACACGGCGGGATGGCGAAAAGCACGATGTCCGATTGCCCATTCCACTCCAGACTACTGTGCCGTGCTTCGGAGGAGAGCGATGGTGGTTCACGTGTCCACTTGTAGTTCGGGGACGTTCCTGTCTGCGCCGGGTCGGCAAGCTTTACCCACCGCCGGGTGGTCTGTATTTCGGATGTCGGCGCTGTTATGATCTGGCCTATACCACTTGCCAGGAGAGCCACAAGCACGACCGTCTTTTTCGATCAATCGCCGGGGTTGTGGGATGCACGCCGGAGATGGTGAAGGGGTTCTTCCGAGATAGGTGGTAGGGGCATTGACAGCAAGACGGTATGCTGGTATAATCGGGATTGGAGGTGAGGGTCATGATTAGACTCACGATTCGCATTTCGGAAGAACTGCACGAGAAGCTGAGGTGGCTCTCTTTCAGAGAGCGCCGGAGTCAGCAGGTTCTGCTTGTGGAAATACTTGAGAAGGCTCTTGCAGATGTGCGGGTTCCCGAGGAGGAGTCGAAATGAGTGCGCTGCTTGATTCGATTGTCGGGTCGTATGCCGACGATTCACGGCGTGACAAACAGGTGTCGCTGAATGCCCTGGCGTGGGCGCGGGTCTCAACTGATATGCAAGAGGAGCGCGGGCTTTCCATGCCGGAGCAGCTTCGGCAGATTCGCGAGTATGCTGAGAGGAACGAGATTGAGATACTGGAGGAGTACCACGAGGCGGCGAGCGCGTTCAAGAAGAACTCGCACCGAGCCGAGTTCGACAAGATGCTTGCACGGGCGAAGGCCGACCGGGAAGTGAATGCGATATTGGTCCACGACTTCTCCAGGTTCTCCAGAGACAGCCTGAAGGCCCGTGTGCTCATACGGGAGCTTCGTCAGGCTGGCGTAAAGGTGATTTCGCTCAACGACCTTGACGCCGACCCGGAGACGGTGGCAGGGGTCTATCTGGAAGCAATTACGTTTGCCAAGAACGAGGCGTATTCTCGCGAGGTGGCCTTCCACACCAAGAAGGGTTGCCGGGCGAACGTCCAGACTCGCGACCCGGAAACAGGTTGGTGCTACAAGAACGGCGGGCAGCCTCTTTTCGGATATCGAGCAGAGCGGCTGGTTCGTGGCGAGGTGAAGAAGGGGCGTCCTCTGGTCAAGTCGATATGGGTTCCGGATGATGTCATCGTCGCAGGGAAGCCGGTCCGTGAGTGGGCAAAACACTGCCTTGTCGAGCTTGCGGCTAAGGGCGCTACTCTGGATGAACTGAGGGACTTCTGCAACCGGAGCGGCATTCCCGCTCCGAGGCAACAGTACTGGGGACATACGACCTGGAACAGCCTGCTACATCCGCACTGCCTGCTTGAATATGCCGGGTTCGGCGTGTGGAATGTGCGGGGGAGGAATCAGCGGCACAACCCGCCTTCGGAATGGGTGATTGTGGAAGACGCGCACGAGGCATTGATAACTGAGGACGAAGCGAAGCAAATCATGGTGGCACGCAAGAGCCGGACATTTAGCCCAAGCGTTAAGACCTCCAACAGAGCCTGTAGTTCCCCATATCTGCTAAGCGGAGGGATGTTCGGCTGCAGCAGGTGCGGCGGGAACATGGTGGGCTTCTACAAGCAGCGGGATGAGCAGTACTACATATGCAATAGCGTGCCGAACCGGCGGGGGCTCGGATGCGGTCAGGGTGTCTATGTGCCGCAAGGAGAGATTGAGAGAGAAGTCTTTACGGGGTTGGAGAGTCTGCTTGGAGTGTGCTCGGACGGAAGGGACTTTGTGCGGGAGGTCAACTCCGAGCTGAGGCGCATCTGGGAGCAATCGCACGGATACGACCCGAATGCAGCCAAGCGTCTGGGCGATATTGAAACGAAGATCGGGAACATCCGACAATCGATTGAGGATGGTTTGGAGGACACGACCTGGGCGAACGCACGGCTTCGGGAGTTGGTCAAAGAGCAGCAGAGCTTGTCGGCCTTAGCGACCGTACAGGAGAACGTGCCGCAGATTGACTTGCAAACTGCAATGGCCTATCGGAGCGATGCAGCACGAGTTATTGTTCAGGGAACGAACGCGGAGAAGAAGCGACTGCTTTCAGCGTGGATAGATAAAATAGAACTGGCCCCGGAGAGTCTTGAGGTCGAGATTCGATACAAGATTCCGGAGCCGGTTGTAGATAGAATGGGAGCGGGGGAAGGATTTGAACCTTCGACCTTCGGGTTATGAGCCCGACGAGCTACCGAACTGCTCCACCCCGCGCCGACAGTAGTATTATAGCAGAATGTAGCACTCGTGTAAACCCTCCGAATTGCATCGGGTGGAATTCCTGAATAACAATTAAGCTGCCCTGGCAAGGTATCTGATGTGTTGCGTTCGTCCACTAAGGACGATAGTGCGCAGGGCAAGGATGGAGTCAGCGCCTGCCTTTGTCCATCGCATCCCGGCTTGCTTGAGTCGCTAGCCGACCACCACCTTGCAAGCAGACTCGACCGGACCACTGCCTATCATCATCCCCCTCGCTATGTATGCAGGATAGTCCATGCGCAGCTTGTGGTTTTCAAAATACCCAAGTTGTAAACGGATGGCTTCCCTTTGTTGTCCTGTCCTTCCTTTGCGCCGCCTCAGTGATCTCAAAAGACTTGCCGGACCGGATTCCTTAAGCCTCTCGCACTGCGCTTTTGCCCATCGTTTGCAGGCTGGTGTATCCTCCCCATACAAAACACTCGCCAGCCCCCAAATGTGCTCACAGGCATGGTAGTAGTCCAGTATCTCAACACAGCCGGGGAAATGCGTCGAAATCAGGTTCCATATCCACACAGCACCATCGCCTAGTGCCACTATCTCCCCAGCACCCCTTAGACCGGACAAGAGTGCATGGGCGTACATCCTCCTGCCAAACTCCTCGCATCCCTCCTGAGCCGCCACATAGTAAGGGTTTGCCATCTTGTCCCTGGTAGAGTTTGATCCCTCTGGCGGCCGCTCTGCCTCAAACACTACACCCGTCTTGATGTCATGCCACGCCCCATCGGTATGAGCCTTTGCCGCGTCAACACATATATACAGACGATCTGGAGACTGTGTGATCATCTCCTCTGCCTCGGCAATGGTACTCGCAGATAACTCGTCGCGACACCACTCCTCTGCCGCCAAAAGAAGGTGTTTTGTGCTATCAGAACAAACCATTACGTAACCCTCCTAGAACTGAAACTCTCGTTTGCCACATATTATCGAATTTCAGATCTCCAGGAGGTTTTCCTCTTTTTTCCTCTACCACTCAAAGGTAACGCACCCAATTGCATCTTAGGTAGCATAGCGATTATGTCCCCTAACCCGGCGGAGCCGGAACCAAGAAGGTATGCCAGACTCCGACGTCTAATCTCC
>JACPPP010000080.1 GCA_016190935.1 Armatimonadota bacterium
ATCGGGTGCGATATCATCATCGCACCCGAAACAGAATCCCTGCGATTTCAAATCGCATCCTTCTGTTTCGCGCGCGATTCGGAGATCGCGCGTGCTCAATGATCAATATGAATGAGATCGTCTTTCCTCTCCCCCAGCCGCAAAATGTTGCTGAGAATTTGTCACAATCGTGCCAGGAGTGCTATGATTTAGCTGAAATAGATCATCCGGTATTGGAAAACTGTAGATGGATTTGGAAAAGATCGGGCCGGAGGAGATAGGAATCGAGCCCGACAGGCTTAAGGTTGCCCGGAGGATCATAGAAGGCGGTCTGGAGAATGGACTATATCCGGCAGCGGTGTTCCTGATCGGCAGATTCGGGAAGATCCTCGAACCCGTCTGCTACGGCAGCCTCGGCTGCGCGACCGAGGGAACGGGCCGGGTCACGGCTGGAACGGTTTTCGACATTGCGTCCATCACAAAACCGGTGGCAACAGCCACTTCAATCCTGATACTGCTCGACCGGGGCGAGGTCCATCTCGGCCAACAACTCCCGGAGTTCTTCCAGCAGGATCTGCCGCCGCACTGCTCCGAGATCACAATCCGGCATCTACTCACACATACATCAGGGCTGCCGGCCTCAAAAGACCTCCACCAGGACGGACAGAATAGAGAGCGCGTGATTGCTCGCATTCTCTCTACACCCCTTGAGACCAGGCCCGGCAGCAGGTACAACTATAGTTGCCTCGGCTACATTTTGCTTGGGGCAATAGTGGAGACGGTGAGCGGTTCGCGACTAAACGAATTCGCTCGTGAGAACATATTCCGCCCACTTGGGATGGTGGACACTTGCTTTAACCCGGAAGGAGAGATGCTGGGCCGCACGGCTTCGACCGGGAATTGCCCGGTTCGCGGGCGGTCTCTGGTCGGGGAGGTCCACGACCCGAACGCCTGGGCTATGGGAGGAGTGAGCGGAAACGCCGGGCTTTTCTCCACCGTTCCGGACCTCGCAAAGTTCTGCCTGATGCTGATGCGGGGCGGAGCCGGTGTTCTTTCTCCGCTCGCCGTCCGGCTTGAAATGACAAGTCTATTGGAGGGACGGCAGACGGCGGGCTGGTTTGCCTATCCGAACGAGCTGCTGCCGTGCGGCGATTTGTTATCCAGGCATACAATCGGTCACACAGGTTTCACAGGCACTTCGGTAGTGATAGATGCCGCGTGCGATTTATTCGTGATCTTACTGACGAACCGTACCTGTAACCCGGATGATGGTAGCAAATTCAGGACGATGAGGCGACTATTCCATAATACTGTCGCACAAGCTGTAACCAGTTTCTAGATTTCTGTTGACGATTTTTGTGCTTTTCATATGTTTTACCATTGACACACTTAAGAAAAGCCCATATACTGTTATAGGATGAGCTTAACCATTCGTTGCTCGGCACTAGCTGGTAGTGCGGTTGGCTCCCGAATATCATGGATGTACAGATCATATTACGAAAGGAATGACCAAGCATGACCAAACAGAAAGTATTGTTAATAGACGACGAAGAGAACGTCTGTGAGTTAGTTTCACTCTATTTTGACAGGGCCGGCTATGAAGTCATCACAGCAACCGATGGCGCGGACGGTATAGAAAAGGCCCGTCAGAACCGACCCGATATTATCATCCTCGACCTTATGCTGCCCGGAATGGACGGGCTCGACGTTTGCAAGGAGGTCAGAAAGTCAAGCAATGTTCCTATCGTTATGCTGACAGCCAGGGTGGATGAGGTAGACCGAGTCCTGGGGCTGGAGATTGGCGCCGACGATTACGTCACCAAACCGTTCTCGCCACGCGAGCTTCTTGCTAGAGTAAAGGCAGTCCTCAGGAGAGCCGCCTATGTGCCGAACCCGGACGAACAGCAGGTGCTCAACCTGCCTGGGATTGCGGTCAGCAGGATCTCACGAGAAGTGATCGTAGGTGACCGCAAGGTGGATCTCACTCCAAAGGAGTTCGACCTGCTCTGGTACCTGGCATCCAACCGCAACCGCGTATTCACCAGAGAGCAGCTTCTCGAGCAGGTTTGGGCCTATCAGGAATTCTATGGCGACGAGAGAACCGTAGACCAGCTCATCAAGCGCCTCCGCCGCAAGATCGAGAACAACGGCAGCCCCTGCAGAATCACCACTATTTGGGGCGTAGGCTACAAGTTCGAGATAAGAGAACCTGTGATCATCTAGCCAGCGGTTAGATGCCAAGCTGCGCATGGATGCGCAGTCCGATTTGAGTGTACATCCGTTGACTAACGGGCCGCTCTCCTGGAAGGAAGCGGCCCTATAAAGTGTACCTGCAGTCATCCTCCTTCCCGGACTCACAACTCATAACTCATAACTCATAGCTCATAGCTCTGTCAGGAAATGGAACGATTCCGGGTCGATATCGTCACATTACAGTGGAAGCATGTGCGTTCGTAGTTGCGTATTAATAAATAGCAGCTCAGCGATACGAGTGGAGCCGATATCCCGGCCTGCAAGAAGAACTTCCGCTGAGATAGAAGGTAAACGAGAGCGCGCAGCAATGACAGGCTGTTCAGATGAATCGATAATCGAACGCATCAGAAGCGGCGACATAGATGCGTTCGGGGTGCTTGTTGGTAAGTACCAAGATCGAATCTATAACACGATACTGAACTACGTGAACAGCGTAGAGGAAGCGACGGACCTTGCGCAGGAAACGTTCGTAAAAGCGTATTCCGGGCTCCATCGGTTCAATGGCACGTCCGCGTTTTATACGTGGCTCTACCGGATAGCTATCAACACGGCCATCGACCATCTGCGGAAGCGTCCGGCGGTGCGTATAGATTCGCTCGATGATGATAGACTGAGGGATGCAGGCTTTGAACCTGCAGCCAGCCTGTTGGACAATCCTTTGCATGCTCTGGCGCTGAAGGAACAGAGGCAGGCGCTCAGGCAGGCTATAGGATTGCTCTCAGACAAGCTGCGGACGGCGCTCATCCTGCACGATGTCGAGGGATTGTCGCAGGAAGAGGTTGCGGAGATATTGAAGTGTCCTATCGGCACGGTCAAATCTCGGGTATCGCGCGCCCGTGGTGAGTTGAGGAACATCCTCAGCAAATCCTTTGAATGGAAGTGAGGTGAAACAACAGCTATGAGAGGCGAATGCAAGATAATTTTGGCAATGATTTTAGATTATATTGATGAGAAACTGGAGCCGCGCGAGCAAGCCTTAATAGCGTCCCATGCAGAAGTATGCGATGTGTGCCGGCGTGAGATAGAACGGTCACGACTGCTTATGGCGCACCTCAGAGGTTTGGCTGAGGAAGGTTCGCCCGCTGACCTGTGGCCGGGGGTAGCACACCGGATTGCGGCAGGCCGCACGGATAGCGGCTTGCTGAGGCGCCTGGCTGCGTTGGGCTGGAGAGCTGTTCTGGCGCCCGCTGCTGTTGCAGCGGTGGCGGCAGTCTTCTTTGCGCTGCAGCCGTCGCAGCCACCTGCCGACCCACAGCGCGCATCGGCGGAATATCGAGCGTATATGCAGGCGTACACGCGCTTCCGGAGCGCACAGCCGCTCTCTGACAGCGCCGCAATCGCCGCCGCAAGCCAGTTGCAGCGACAGGAAGTGACTGCGCAGTAGGAACAAGAATGAACTTCGCACGACCCGCGTTCTTGGGAGCACTAGCCGCCCTTCTCGGTCTTGTCGCCGCGAATCCTTGCCCTGCCCTCGACCTGGCCGATCTAATCCGCAAGAGCGAGACCGCCGACAATCACGTCAGCTACAGAGGACTGAAATTTGCAGACCTGTCCGTGGGCGGCCGGACTATTCGCGCGCATTTCAAAGTCCTTCATCAAGAGCCGGACAGGACAAGGACCGAGTATTTCACTCCGCCTGAACTCAGCGGGATAATCGTTATAGAGCGCGGCTCCGAGAACTGGCGTTTCCTGCCTTCGCAGCAGCAATGGCAGCATAATAAATGGGAACTATCTGTCCGGACCATAAACCTCGCCATCGAGAACTACAAGCTGCTTAATGGCGGTCAGGAAGTGGTCGCAGGCCGTCAAACGCATGTGGTCAAACTACACCCCAAAAAGCGCGGCAACCCCAGCGAGACCATCTGGATCGACACCGAATACAACCTTGTGCTGAGAACAGAACTGCGTAATTCGTCCGGGGCGCCGATAAGCGTCTCGGCATTCAGGCAGATAGATTTCGAACCCCAAGACATATCCGACTCCGCCTTCGAGGTCAAGCCCGATGTCAAACGTCCCAACAACCCCGTGCCCGAACTCGGATTCGAGGCAGTCAAACCGAAATACCTGCCGAAGGGCTACTCTTTTGGCCAGGTAAGCACCATTCCCATCGGTAAGGATTACGCAGCGCATCTGATGTACACAGATGGGATCAACACCATATCGATCTTCGAGAAGAAACGCAGCAAGAAAAAGCGCGGCGACGACTATCCCGGCCTCGGCAAATGGGCAAACGTCATCCGCTTCGACCGCGGCGGTATTACCTTCACAATCATCAGTGACATCGATAAGCGGGAACTGCAGAAGATCGCCGACTCGATAAAATAACCCTGATCGGCGGCGGTCATGTTGAAACGCGTCCTTCGTGCTTCGACAGGCTCAGCATGGCTCAGGATGCGCGAGGTGTACGAATGACACGAAAGAAGCTGTC
>JACPPP010000077.1 GCA_016190935.1 Armatimonadota bacterium
CTACCGTACCGAGCGTCACCGGCTCGAAAAACTGCAGCGCGACCCAATCGCCGATCTGGACTACATCCGGTCGCCAGCCTGTGCTAACATCATGGTCGTTAGCGCTCCAAGCCTCCTCCGGCTTCACATTCGCCGATGCAACAGCATCTCTCGCCAAGTTCATTTGTGCGCCAGCAGGCGCAGATATTATCGCGAATAGCAGAATCAGGCACGCGATACTCAATCCGCAGGCTTTCAGCCTCTTCATAGCAGGTCTCCTTTCCTGAAAAAACAGACTTGCAAATCATTCTCGGTAAACAGTGCTGCATAGCAATTTACGCAGCCCAACGTGTCCCTAAACTTCCTTTGAACTAGCAAAACCCGTTAGAAAGGGTGGAGCCCACCCCGGCCACTACACCCGGTGGGCTCCACCAACTATTTAGGCAGTTATTGCGGGATACTCCTCAGATCGCTCGCACCACGAATTCTCACGGCACGAATGCTGCCAATTGTTGCCAGACCCTCAGAGGCTATTCCCCCAACATCAACGTAGTCTCCGTCTGCCGGCAGTGTGACTCCAGCTACAGCTACGGACGGCGGTATGATCACCTGTACCGAGTCCGCAGGCGCCTGCGGATAGCCTGGGATTGGCACCTCAACCGTCGGACCGCCCGCCATAGCCGTACCATCGGTGATGTGGAAGACCATGTTGCCATCGGCGAACGTCGCCGGAGTATGAAGAACCTTGCCCCAAACCTTAACAAGAAGATTCGTGTTGGCAAGCCCTACCCCAACAACCCCAGCAAGGTTCTTGTTGGCCATACCAAGCGGTCGCAAGTCCACGGTCCGGCCCGTAAGGGTAAGATCGGGCAGCAGTCCACCATCGAACTTGCCGTCGCTTCTGAGAGCGCCGAAGACGACTACCTCTTTACCAAGGCTGAGTCCGAGACTATCTACATTGCCTGCTACCACGGCGATCGCACTTGATCGGTCTTCAGCTTCCAAGATGAACTCCCTGTAATCGCTGAACATAGCCGTCACGATGCCCTTGACAGATCCGATCCATCCGGCGCCGCGCTCCTTCGCGTTGCCTGGAGAGACTACTGTATCGCGCGCAGACAGGCCCCCGACCACTAGATTGTCCAGGAGCTGGTTGAACCCCGGGGAATCATTATAAAACCCCATCTTCCCTGTCCCCAGGTTATACAGCAGAGTATACGGTGGGGTCCAGTAAGTGTTCCACCGGTCGGACAGGAATCCCTGCATCTGATTTCCGGCAACCACCACGTGCAAATGTCCCTGCCGCTCGTCAATAACCGGACAGACTATCTTCGGGCCCATATCCCAAATGCCGCCATGCACTTCGTGGATATAGATGCCCTTCAGCCAACTGGGCCAGGCGAGCATTAGGACGGGACCATTCCAATTTACATAGCGCGCGATCAATGCACTGCTGCTCCAATTGGTGTCTATATCTAGGACACAGTCGATCGAGGAGAGATCCTTGATAGTGCTCGCTGACGGTGGAAGACCCGCTACCTGCGCCAGCATCTTTCCATTCGAACCAATCGGAGGAGTGCCCATAAAGGTCTCCAGCAATGGATTGGTACTACCATTCGGCACGCTATCAAAGTTGTCTACGTACGATGGAGAGCCTGAAGCACGGTTCCCAATCGTCAGGTCAGGAACAGGCCCGCTCTCCAACTGAGCGCTCTGGGCGCCGATGCCGTCGACTGGCGCCGCAATCACCATAAATGTGCCTGTGGGAAGTAAAAGATTATACGACCCATCGAGTCCGGTCACCGCCTTCCAGGTAATCGAAATTGGCCCCCTGTTGCCGTCTATCGACTCACAGGCATAGACGTATGCTCCGGCGACAGGCACGCTGGCTGCGTCCTTTAACAAGCCAGTTACAATCCTATCAGGCTTGAAACACTCAATTGAGGTCAGTGGACCGACCTTCGCGTCCTCGCAGTTAAGGCGAACACGCAGATATTTCATCACGACTGGTGAAGGCAGATGGATTATTTCGATCCAGCGAACGTGCGGGGCTTCCGTGACAGATACGTGCCTGAGTTCGTTCCAGTCAGTCCCGTTCATTGAGGACTCGACGAAATAATCCAAACCCGGCTGATTTGCCTCGTTGCCGGGGAGCCTGCTGTTTACCAGAACCGTACCGACGGTCAGTGGGTCACTCCACGTCAGCATGACCCAATCGCCGACTTGGACTGTAGCCGGCCGCCAGCCTGTGTTAGCCGCGTCGCCGTCGTTAACCAACTCAGCCGTGCCCTCGTTGACATTCGCCGATGCAAAAGCACTTTTCGCCCAGTCCATTCCTTTAAGTGGGCCGAGGGCGAAATCCTGAGTCGCTGGAGGTGTCACAGACGTAGCTCTCTTCATCATGTAACCCAGCTTCGTTATAGACAGAGTATACCCTTGGGGCGCCAAGTCTGTGAAAACGTACTTGCCATCTGCTCCGGTAGTTACCGAGTTGGCCGTTCCGATCAAACGAACCACCGCTCCAGCTATCGGCGCTGCGGTCACAGAGTCTGTGACCGTACCCGAGATGTCCCCGCCTGCACTCGGCTCCGAGACCGCAAAGTTGACACCGGCAAGGTCACCCATACCGGTAAAATCGGTGACGTCCACAACTATGGTGTCTCCGGCCGAGACGGCGATATTTTGCAGGTCGCTCGCATTGCCTCCCGCCGCAACTATTGCCTGCTCAAAGGTGAAGGGATTGGCCGAGGTAACGCCTGTGTTGCGGTCGGGGATTTCCAGGTCGAAAAGCAATGTGCCCTTCACCACAAGTCTGACCTCGTTGTTTCTGGATGGCAGATCCCGGTCAATGCCGTTCCAGACGCCGCCGAGAATATTAACAGTCGTAGCACGTGGAGCCGTCCACGTAATGCCAGAGTTGTACAGAATCAAGCTCCCATTCGGGAGGTCATACTTGGTCTGGGGGGTCGATGCGGTGCTCTTAGCAACCGCCTCCCACCACGGAAAAGGATCAGGGTCTCTCCAGGCTGGTGTCCCCGCTCCGAGCTCACCCGTGTTCCAATTATCCTCGTGGAAACTGTATGTGTACCAGGTCCAGTTATCGCCACTAAGCTTGCCGTATGTCCAGGTCGGCACCTCTGGCGACGGACTGGGGTTGCTGGTATCGCTCCAGCCGGCGTACGCGTTCCACGATTCCGCTCCAGCCGGCGCAGATATTATCGCGAACATCAGGGTCATGCACGCGATACTTAGTCCGAAAGCTTTCAGTTTCTTCATAGCAGTTCTCCTTTCTTTCCTGAAAAAATAGGCTTGCAAATCATTCTCGTTAAGCAGTGCTGTGTAGCGGTCTACACAACCCAACGTGTTGGGTGTAGTCTGTCACCGCATCACACCCATCCACCTGTATTCGTGTCGTACATACCTACAGATCCCAAAACCGAGTCGGGTCCCACTGGTGCGCACCGCCAACAGGACCTGCCCAACCGACGGAAAACCAGTTGGGGTCGTATTCGTAGTCGTCGCCTTCCACATAAACGAGCTTCCAAAGCTTGGCGTGGCCATCGGCATAGACTGCGTTGAGAAACGGCTGTGTGGCAAGGCTTCCCTTCATTTGCAATGCCGGACGCTTATGGTAGTGAAAGTCGGTGTTCTCGAAATAGACCACCTGTTTTGTCGGGTGGACGAATTCCGATTCCTTGAGCTGATGCGAAGGGTTTTGCACCGTCCAACGGGCTATGGCCAGACGATAAGTGTAAGATACAACGGAGTTGCCCATGTAACCTCCCACACCCCAGTATCTGGTTCTGCCGTTCGGATTGAATTTCAGCCTGGCCGGATCACCTGGGCACAGGAAGATGTTCTGAGGACTCTTAACATACTTCTTCAAAAGCTGAGGCATCCCCTTGTAGTCCATACAGACGAATCCGTAAGCAGCCCCGCCATTGTCGGCAGGGTTTACGCCAAAGACCATCGGATTGGGATATGTGCCGTTCCACTCCTGGATGTAGAGCATCAGCCCTTTGGCGATCTGTGAGACGTTTCCGAGGCACGCCGACCCCTTGGCCTTGTCCTTCGCCATCGTAAACACTGGGAACAGGATCGCCGCCAGAATCGCTATAATGGCGATCACGACCAACAACTCAATTAACGTGAAGCCCTTCGCTCGATGTTCTAACACTTCAGCACA
>JACPPP010000074.1 GCA_016190935.1 Armatimonadota bacterium
ACGCATGATACATGATACCTGAACCGCGGAAGCGGGTCAGGGACGGAGACGCGGAATTCCGACCTTCCGCAGCTCAATTTCCTTCCGCGTCGCCGCGGTTCTGGAGTCAAAACAAGCGAACATAGAGCCACCCTGATTTATACGGCAATACCTGATTTCGCGCATCCTGAGCCATGCTGAGCCTGTCGAAGCACGAAGGACGCGTTTCAATCCCTGAGATCGAGACAAAGATAGTTAAGGATATCCTTGTATTCTTATACAAATCGCCCGCCGCATCCGTGGTACATAAAATCGCGCGGGCGGTTTGCCACCCGCGCGATTTTACAATACCTGTCTCGAATACCCGCCGGAGCTATTCTTCCTTTTGCTCCTCCGTCTTGGCCTCAGCGACTTCCGCCTGAGACTCTGCTGCTGGTGCCTCTGATTGAGCCTCGGCTGTGGGCTCTTCAGTCGCGGGTTTCGCCTTACCACGGCGCGCGGACGCTGATCGTCGAGGAGCTTTAGGCTCTTTAGTTTCAGTCACTGGTTCCGCCTGGGCCTCTTCTGTCACAGGCCCAAGCTGGGCCTGGACATCAACGGCCGGCTCATCAGTAGGGGCCACCGGCCTCGCTTCGAACTCCGACGTCTCTCTGGGTTCAGCAGAAACCTCAACTGCCTCAGCAGTCACTGCCGTTTCCTCTTCCGGCCGTGCCTCTGGAGCCTCCACAGCAGCTACCATCTCTTCCGCACCCGCTTCAGGCTCCTCATCGGCGGTCTTGACATCGGCAATACTTGCCTCCGCCTCAACCTCCTGTTCGGACTCTGGAGTGAACATTGGCTCGCTCAGCGATTCGTCGACCTCCGCCTCTTCAACTCGATCCTCGGCGTCCCGCTCGCGCCGCTTGCGCTCGCGCCGCTCTGCCCTTGCCTCGCGGAATGTATCGCCCACAAGGTCGCCTATCGTAGTTCGACCATCGCCGCGGCCGCCGTAGGATGAATACGATTCAAACTCGGCCCTTTCCTTCTCCCGCTCCTTTTGCTGCTGCAACTGCCGAATTGACAGAGTCATCCGGCGCTCCTCAGGCCTGAGGTCGATCACCCTGATCTCTACCTCCTGGCCCACGGATACGACATCTTCGGGCTTGTTCACCCGCTTCGACGCAAGCTCCGCATTCGGTATGATCCCCTCTATCCCGCCGTCAAGCAAAACGAACGCGCCGAACGGCACAAGCCGGGAAATGCTTCCCTTTATAACATCGCCGACGCTGTACTTACGCTCAACCCCTCTCCAGGGGTCCGGGAGTATCTGTCTCAACCCAAGAGAGATCTTGCCGTGCTGCAGGTTGAGCTTGAGAACAGCAACCTGTATCTTCTCACCGACTTTAACAACCTCAGATGGATGGTTGACCCTGGTCCACGACATCTCGCTGATGTGCAAGAGACCATCGATGCCACCAAGGTCTACGAACGCTCCATAGTCGGTGATCCGTCGGACTATCCCGGTCTTAATCTGTCCCTCGGCAAGCGCAGCGACCGTTTCTTCCCGCTCGCGGCTTCGCTCTTCCTCTACCGCCCGCCTGTTCGAGAGCACAACCTTTCTGCGATCTCTGTCCACCTCAATAACTTTAAGCTGGAGGGACTGGCCTACGAACTTCTCCAAATTCTTGAGCTTGCCGCTGCCCACGTGCGATGCCGGAACGAACCCTCGGATTCCCAGGTCTACTACCAGGCCGCCCTTAACTCGGTCTGTCACCATAGCAGTAAGGACCTTGCCCGTGCGATGGCTGTCTTCCACCCGCTCCCATGCGCGCTCGAAATCTGCGCGCTTCTTCGAGAGCATCAAATTGCCCTCGTGATCCTCCGACTGCATGACATAGACATCTATCTTGTCTCCGACCTGCACTACATCCTCAGGCTCCAGGTTGGCCTGCCTGCTGAGCTCGGAAGGACGGATCAGACCCTCGGATTTGGTGCCCACATCGACGAGCACGCCTTCCTTATCTATGTGGACGACGACACCGTTTACGACGTCTCCTTCGGAAAGCGAGCGGAAGGTACGCGAGTAGTCAACCTGCTGGGCGCTGCTTTCAGCGGGTCTGGGCGCCGCCTGAACATCCGCTGTTTCCCTGACCTCACTCGTCTCTTCGACCGCCGTTTCCACGCTCGGTTGTTCGTCCTCAACCTGCAGGACAGTTTCGGCTGCTTCAGAGCTTTCGACTACCGTCTCCTTCTGTTCATCTGCGCCATTCTGTCCATCCTCAGGCTCTTTCCATCCCTGGAACGGAGTCCCGGTCCACTCTTCCTGACCTGCCGCCAAGTGCGTCTGGCGGTCTGTTTTCTCGTCCGACATCATTGAAACACCTCTCTCGCAGGAACTCCGGCGTTAAAATGTATCGCTATGCGGAATCCCTGATTTGCATGTCGC
The DNA here is from genome assembly GCA_016190935.1 of Armatimonadota bacterium. Classification (GTDB taxonomy): domain Bacteria; phylum Armatimonadota; class UBA5829; order UBA5829; family DTLH01; genus JACPPP01. The sequence goes on from JACPPP010000074.1 coordinate 2,405, forward strand.
TCGTAAGCCGTCAGCAGCGGCCACGAAAAAACTCTCTATGCCGACCCCAATTGTTCCGGCCCGGCCGGCATGGGCCACAATAACATTTTCGAGCCGACTGCTGACCGACCCGGACTGTTAAGGATTTTTGCCATTTTCCTTACCATATGATAGACGCATATTGTCCGTAAGTCAAGTGACTGATCGCATTTCGGCCCAATTCTTCCCCACTTTAACCTCGGCCGCAAGGCGCACGTTCAACGGATAGACGGTTTCCATCAGGTCCTTGACTATAACTACCGCCCTGTCCAGCTCGTCTGGAGGAACCTCGAACACAAGCTCATCGTGCACCTGGAGCACCATCTGCGTCGCCATCCCCTGCCGCTCCAAAGCTCCGTCAATCGCTATCATAGCGAGCTTCATAATGTCCGCCGCAGTGCCCTGGATCGGCATGTTGACCGCCGCCCGCTCGGCGAACAAGCGATAGTTCCGATTCCCGCTGTGAATCTCGGGTATGTAGCGCCTCCGGCCCAGAAGCGTCATAACATAGCCCTTCTCCCGCGCAAGAGCCAGCGTTTCTTCCGTGTACCGCATCACCCCAGGGAACTTCGCAAAGTAGCGGTCGATGAACTTGCGAGCCTCCCCGTTCGATATGCCAAGCTCCTTTGCCAGTCCGAAATCGCTCATCCCATAGATTACTGCAAAGTTGACCGTCTTGGCAATGCGCCTCATATTGAAGTCAACTTGATCTTCCGGCACTCCAAACAGCGTGGACGCAGTGTGGATATGAACGTCTTCGTCATGCTCGAAGGCCCTGACAAGCTCTCGGTCCTCCGTTACGTGGGCCAATATTCGAAGCTCGATCTGCGAGTAGTCTGCAGAGACAAGCAGATTGTCCCCCGAGACAACGAAAGCCTTCCTTATCTCTCTTCCGATCTCCGTGCGGACCGGGATGTTCTGCAGGTTCGGTTCGCTCGACGAAAGCCTCCCGGTGGTCGTCACCGCCTGGTTGAGCGAGGTATGAATCCTGCCGGTTTTCGGGTTGATCAGCTTTGGGAGGGCATCGGCATACGTTGACTTGAGCTTGGAAAGCTCGCGCCACTCTAGTATCTTCGCCACGACCGGATATGAAAGGGCTAGCAATTCGAGCGTGTCAGCATCGGTCGAGTAACCCGTCTTTGTTCTCTTCCCCACTGGAAGCTGCCGCTCCTCAAAGAGCACCGTCTGAAGCTGCTTCGGGGAGCCGATGTTGAACTCGTGACCTGCAAGCCCGTAAACTTCCTGTTCAAGAGCCCTTATCTTCTCGTTCAGATGCACAGAGAGGTTTCTCAGATAGTCCATATCGACTGAGACCCCGCGCATCTCCATCTCCGCAAGCACCGGCACGAGCGGCATCTCCACATCTTTCACGAGATCCAGCAGGCCGTCCCGCTCGAGCTTTTCAGTCAGGACAGGGACCAGCCGCCAGACCGCCTCGGCCTCGGCGCAGGTTACCATCTCCGGCGACGGCTGCTCCTCCTTGTTCTTAGCCTTCCGGTCGATCTGCGGCAACTCCAGCCCGATCTGCTCAAACGCAACATCCGATATAGCATAGCTGCTCCTTGCCGAGTTCAGCACGTATGCGCCGACCATAATGTCAAAGTTTATGCCGCAAAGTTTAACCCCGCTGAGCTTGAGCGCTTCATATTCGAACTTGACATCGTGCCCAAACTTCGGAATGTCCTGAGATTCCAGAAGTTCGCGCAGCGCCGCAAGCTCCACCGCAAGAACTTTCTCCTCTACCCCAAGATCGAGGGTGGCGGTCTCGTAAGGTGGGTCCTGTCCCCCGGCGATCCTGACATAAGCGGTCTCGTCGGGGCCAGTCGAGAACGCAATCCCGAGAATGTCGCTTTCGGTCGGCTTTCCGTCCGATGAGTGAATCCTGACGGCGAAACGCCCTACCTTGCGCAGGTGGGAGATCAAGTTCTGGAACTCCTCCTGGGCCTCTATCGTTCTCCACTCGCCAAGCTCCGTAACCTGAGTCTTCCCGACCGGCTCTCCTGCCGATGCTTCAGGTTCGGGAAGGCGTCTGAGAAGCGTCCGAAACTCAAGGGCCCGGAACAGTGTCCGCAGGCGATCGTAATCCGGCTCCCTGGTTCTCAGGTCCTCCACTGTCACGCCGACCGGAACGTCGGTTACTATCGCAGCCAGCCGCTTCGAGAGCAAAGCCTGACCTGACGAAGCGACAATCGTGTCGTGAAGTCTCTCGGGGCGGACTTCGTCCACACGGTCGAGCAGTTCCTCCACACTTCCGAACTGTTTGACCAACTGTGCCGCGGTCTTATCACCCACTCCTGGCACTCCGGGGATGTTGTCCGACGGATCACCCTTCAGCGCCTTGAAATCCACCATCTGCTCCGGACCTATTCCGAAGCGCCCGATCACAGCCTGCTCGTCATACACGACCGTGTCCGTGACGCCCTTTACGGTCGTCATAACCTTCACGCAGTCGTTCACGAGCTGCAGCGCGTCGAGGTCTCCGGTCACAATAAGCGTATCGTAGTCCCTCTCACACGCCTGTTTTGCGATTGTGCCGACCACATCGTCCGCTTCATATCCCGGAATTTCGATCAATGGGATCCGGAAGGCATCCACAATCTCCCTCGCTATAGGGGCCTGCGCGCGCAGATCGTCCGGGGCTGGCTTGCGCTGCGCCTTGTAGTCTTTAAACTCATTGTGACGGAACGTCTTTACCGGGGCATCGAAAGCCACCACTATCGAATCCGGCCTCTCCTCCTGGAGCAGCCGGAGAAGCATCATAGTAAAGCCGTAGACCGCGTTCGTAGGCTGGCCGGCCGAAGTCGAAAGATGCTTCATGGCGAAAAACGCCCTGTAAAGCAGGCTGTTGCCGTCGATCGCGACCAGTTTGTGCCTACGGCCGTTGCCGTTGTTGTTCATTTGCCTACCGCAAACCTTCTAACTGATTTCCCGGAACCGTGAGTTGCCGGATGATTCTGTCGGCTATCAGATCATAGTCGCTCGCTGTCAGCCGCCGCATACTGCTAACTTCTCCCAGCAGACTGTAAAGCCCGCCGCGGCGGTCATAGTCCACCACGCGCGGCTCACCTGCGATCCCACCGGCCCTGCCAGCGGCAATCACTGCCTCGCGCAGCCCGCCGATCTCATCCACAAGCCCCAGATTCTTCGCCTGTCTGCCGGTAAAAACCTGCCCTGTCGCCAACTCCCGCACATTCTCCTTTGGCATCTTTCTGCCCTGGCTTACGGCCTCGATGAACTGCTCGAAGGTGTCATCGATCATATCCTGTATCAACTGCCTCTCCTGGGGAGTAAGAGATCTGTGGGGGCCTCCCATGTCCTTGAACTTCCCGCTCTTTACGACCTCTATCTCGATTCCGAGCTTGTCCAACAGACCCGACAGGTTCGAAGACTCCATAATAACCCCGATACTGCCGGTTATGGTCGATCCGTCCGCCATAACGCGGTCGCAAGCGCTCGCTATGTAATAGCCTCCCGATGCCGCCACGTCCCCCATAGATGTATAGACCGGCTTCTTCTCGCGCACGCGCTTGATCTCCCGATATACCTCCTCGGAACCCGCCGCGCTTCCTCCGGGGCTATTGATCCTGAGAACCACGGCTTTCACCTGATCGTCCTTTCGGGCCCTCTCAAGCCTGCTCACTATGGTCTCCGATCCGGCGGCGCCTCCGCCGAATATCCCGCCGCTTGTGCCGGCGGTTATCACGCCATCGACGTGGATCAAGGCGACCTTCGGGCCCGGAGCCTCCGGCGAGGATACAATAGCTACCAAGCCGCCAACGATTGCCAGCCCAATAGCAAGCCAGAACAGGCAGCCGCAGCCGATACCAGCAGGAATCCACCAGCCCGCCCACCTCCGAGGCGTACGGAACCTGGGAGCTTCCCGCGGAGGTGGAGGAGGCTGTCCTACAGCCTGACCCGTCTCGGATGATGGTGTATCGGGGTCTTCGACACTCACTTTAGATGGTCTCCTTGCTTGACTCTAAGCCTCGTTAGCGGTATACTCATGCAGTTGGCCGAAGTGGCGGAATGGTAGACGCGCCGGTCTCAAAAACCGGTGAGGGCGACCTCGTGTGGGTTCGAGTCCCACCTTCGGCACCAGGCTGTTTTGATCTCAAAATCGGCCGACTGACCGAAAGTTTTTCACAACTAGAGTCAGATCACACAAAAAACCTGTGCCTTTTTTCCGCACCTTCCTCCTAGCTTTTCAGCATTCAACAGCCACTTGCATTCTACCCCCAAAAGCCATATATGGCAAGACTCCACAAACCACTCTGTCAAAATTTCCAACAGACTTTCCCATTTTCCGCCCGGTTCGCCTATATATATAGTGGGAGTACCCAAATATTGTTTATTTGAGAGGAGCACAGTTTTGGGTAGCACCCCAATCAACCGTGGTTCTCATCCGTAGGGCGTAACAGCCCATGCGCAAAGCCGGGATGTGGACTTTACGGCTCAACAGTTCAAGCTCGAATCGGTGAGCTGCGGCACCCATGTTCGGGCATCATCCAGGGGTCTGCAACGCGACCACGGTTGAATGCGGTGCTACCGGTAATCATTATCTCGTCTCTTAATGCAAGAGTGCGAAGTGTCTCTTCCAGTATTACCGGATTGGATTCGTCAGGCGTAAAAATAGCGACAAACTGCCAGTTGTGCATGTTGTTCAGTCTGACAGATCGACTCATAAAAATTGTGAACCTCCTTCACGCATACTGATAGTCGGCTTTATTCCAATCATTCAGCCATCCACCGTTGAACTGCCACTCCCCGTCATCCGCATAAAGGTCTTCTCCGTCCGCAAAGGCTATGGTTATGGGCGAGTTC
>JACPPP010000075.1 GCA_016190935.1 Armatimonadota bacterium
GTGCTAGAGCGAGTCTCAGGCTTCCGCGCATGCCGCTCGTGTGCTTGTCCACTTGGTTGCCCTCCGAATCTGATACGAGAAGTTTACAACCAAATGCACCCGCTTGGCAATCTTGGGTAACATTTTATTGGGGGCTCAGGATGATGGCTGAGAGCGGCTGTAGAAGCAGTTGAGAAGACAGATTGGTTAACACATGTAATTGATCCATCACCCTTCCCCGCTTGTATAGGAATATGGAGGACACTGAGTTGAGGAATATGGGAATGGCTTCCGAAATGAGATATGGCGCCATAGTGTTAATCGCACTCGCCGTCGGGCTGCTTTTCGGCACGTCGGCGGTTCAGGTATCCACACAGCCGAGCCAGCCTGCGGGGGTGGGGGCAGGCGGCGCGGCGCTTCTTCCCAATGAGCAGGCAGTGGTTGACATAGCGCGCGAAGTCGGGCCGACGGTAGTTTCCGTTAGTATGGCGGATCACGGTGGACAATCCATCGGCTCCGGCGTCATCGTGAGGCAGGATGGATACATCCTGACAAACAACCACGTAGTCGATAGCATGGGTCCGATAAAGGTTACACTTGCGAACGGTCGGGAGGCGACAGCAAAGCTGCTTGGAGGGGATCCGAGAGTTGATCTCGCGATCTTGAAAATCGAGGTGGGGCCGTTGAAGGTGGCTCCATTGGGTGACTCGGACCTGTTACAGGTCGGACAGCTTGCTGTAGCGATCGGCAATCCGTACGGCTTTGAACGGACCGTAACAGTTGGCGTGATAAGCGCGCTCAACCGAAGCATACCGGGCGGCGGCGGTGCGCTGACGAACCTGATAGAGACTGACGCCAGGATCAATCCGGGCAATTCTGGTGGGCCGCTTCTGGACTCGAAAGGCAGAGTCGTGGGAATAAACACGGCCCTGGTCGGCGGAAGGGGCGGCGGCCTGGGGTTCGCCGTACCTATCAACACAGCGCAGGCGGCTATTCGCGATGTGCTGGAATATGGCCGGATTATAGTCCCATGGATGGGCATCTCTTACGGCGATGTTACCGCTGAGATGGCATCCGTGTTTGACCTGCCTGTGGACGAAGGGGTTATGATTGCGGACGTTGTCACAAACAGTCCTGCAGCCACGGCTGGGTTAAGACACGGGGATATCATCGTCGAGTCGGATGGCAAGAAGATAACAGACGGCGGCGATCTCCAGAAGCAGTTGCGTGAAAAGCGAGTAGGCGACAAGATGAGTCTTGTAATTCTGCGGGACGGCAAGCGGATGACAGTAAACGTAACGCTCCAGGAGATGCCGAGGCCTGCCCAGAGCGAAGAGACCAGCCATATGCCCGGAGCGCAGAGCGGATAGCACCCGAGGTTTTTTGAAACGCGTCCTTCGTGCTTCGACAGGCTCAGCATGGCTCAGGATGCACGAAAGTCGCGAAGGCCACGAAAGCTGTGTATTTCGTTATGCTGCGGGAACGTCGGCTTGTACAGTCTTGTCCAGTTTGGCTAAGCCGAAGTTCCCGCAGCATAACGAATCAACTGTCTTACCTCCTGAACCGTTGAAGGGATGAAGTGAGTATGAAGGGATGAATTCTTTCTACGATGGGGAGGGATTTGAAATCCCTCCCCATCGTAGGATCCCTCCCCAACATCCCTTTCATCTGTTCATGTCATTCATCTGTTCAGCGGTTCAAGAGTGAACACAGACGTACATGCCCACGCTTTATCCGGGCTGCACCTGCTTGCTTCTTGCCACCATATCACAAAAAAGCACCCCGGTCATCAGAAGCATTCAGTTTCGCGTGCGATGAGGATATCGCACCCGATCGAGAGCCTTTATCGCCTAGATCGCGCCCGATCCATAAATCTAAAATCTGAAATCTAAAATCTGAAATCCACCCGGTCCCTAGCCCTTCACTCCTGAGATTACTACTCCCTGGATGAAATACTTCTGCGCCGTGAAGAAGAGTATCAGAAGCGGGAGCATAACTACGGTAGATGCCGCCATTAGGAGATGCCAGTCAGTAACATACTGCCCCTGAAACGCCCAGAGCGCAAGCGCGAGCGTCCTCTTGTCCGGGTCCGAGAGGTAAATAAGGGGTCCGAGAAAGTCGTTCCAGTGGGTCATAAAGCTCAGAATCGCGACCGTTATCAGGGCGGGCATGGCTTGCGGCATTAGCACTCTCCACCATATTTGAAGAGTGCTCGCGCCGTCGATCCTTGCGGCCTCGTCCATCTCGATGGGGATGGTCGTGTAGTACTGTCTGAGCAGGAATATGAAGAACGCCGACCCGAACGCGGCCGGCAGGATGAGGGGCACGAATGTGTCGTAGAGGCCCAGGCCGGCCCATATCTTGAACACCGGAATCATCGTTACATGCACCGGAAGCATCATCGTCGAGAGCAGCACGATGAAAAGCGCGTTCCTTCCAGGGAACCGCATTCGCGCAAACCCGAACGCGACGATCGAGCTCGACAACACCTGCAGCACGAGGCACATGAAGGTAACCTTGCAGGTGTTCCAGAGGTAGAGCGGGAACGGCATGACGGTCAGAGCCTTGACATAGTTTTCAGGCCGGACCGGGTTCGGAATCCATTGAGGCGGGTCCAGAAATATCTTGCTTGGGTCCTTGAGCGAAGTGGAGATGAGCCAGACGAACGGGATCAGAACGATGATAGACCCGACAACGAGCGCGGCATATGCGAGCATCGAGCGGCGAGCAGCGTGCGATGAGCGATGAGCGATGAGCGATAAGTCAGGCGTCAGGGCTTGGCTATTGCTGGACCGAACCCTTTCTGTTACCTGTTCCCTGTTATCTGTTCCCTTATCTCGCATTTTGCATTTTTCACTTTTCATTTTTCATTTCCGCTTCGTAGTAGACCCACTTGGAGGTCTTGAAGATGATCAGCGTGAGAGTGAGGATAATGACAAAAAGTATCCACGCGAGCGCCGACGCATAGCCCATCTGCAAGTATTTGAACGCCTTCTGATAAAGGTAGAGCACATAGAAGAGCGCCGAGTAACCCGGCCCGCCGCCTGGGGCCATAATGAACGAGGCCGTGAATACCTGGAAGCTCCCGATGACGCCCATCACCAGGTTGAAGAATATGGTGGGCGAGATCATTGGAAGAGTGATCGTTCGGAACCGGGTCCACGAGCCTGCGCCGTCTATCTCGGCTGCTTCGTAAAGCTGGGTAGGCACGCTCTGCAGCCCGGCAAGGTAGATGATCATCCCACCTCCGATTCCCCACAGGCTCATAACAACGAACGCCGGCAGCGCCCAGTTGGGGTCAGAGAGCCACGGCTTCGGAGAGATGTGCAGGAATCCCAACAGGTAGTTCAGCACACCGCCCTGCGGCTTCAATATCCAGAGCCAGAGCATGGTGACAGCGACGCCCGGCAGGATCGCAGGGATGTAGAATATCGAACGGAAGATGCGCATCCCGCGAAGGTTCAGATTGAGCAGCATCGCCACACCGAGCGACCCCGCCATGCCAAGAGGGAGGCTCAGCGCCGCATAATAGGCCGTGACTTTAAGCGATTGCCGGAATCTGAAGTCATCAGTGAAGATTGTGGCATAGTTTTCGAGCCCCACGAACCTCGGCGCGTTGATCATATCCCACTTCGTGAGGCTGATGAGGAAGGAGAACACCATCGGCCCAAGTGTGAGCGCGACGAAGCCGGCAAGCCACGGAAGAATACACAGATAACCTTCGATCGCTTGCCGGCGGGCCTGGCGACTGCGGCGTGTTTTGGACTTTGCTAACTGGACCATACGTGTACTATTACGTATGAAGTCAGCATAAATGTCAAGTGTGCTGGCTGTTTGAAACGCGAATTACGCGAATAGAGGCGAATGACGCGAAAGAAGCCGTCAGCTATCAGCGGATGAATATCCGCCACACCAGGGCCGGGGAGGAATCTCCCCGGCCATCGTACATCTTGATCGCCGGGGAGATTCCTCCCCGGCGTGTGTCTCCCGGACATTCGTCCGGCCCCTGGCCCCCGGCCCCCCTTTCGCGTTCTTCGCGCTTCTTCGCGGCCTTCGCGTTTCAAAAACCGGATGCTACTTTCGGCCCCGACGGATGAGTCCAAGGAACGGAAGCGCTGCGCCCAGTGCCGCAAGAGAAGAGGGCTCAGGCACATAGTTGTGCGTATCCGGCCTGAGTATGTGGAAGCCTACTGATCCGTCACTCGGAGGATCAATCGGATCGGTATCCGGAGATGTGAATCCCACGTTGTAGGCGGTGTTCATCTCGCCATCGGTTTTCCCATCCTTGGCATAGAAGTCCCCCCAGACGGGCGCCTTATAGGTGTCGAAGCTGAGCTGTAGGGTCAGCCCTGAAGTTCCATCGAACTTAATCCCATAGATGGGGTCAGGCATACCCGGATTGTCACCACCGCCTGGGGCATACTCTCCCACAATTATCTGTCCATCTTTCTTTCCGACAGATCCCTGGTGAACCTGGAAAGAACCCTCGATAATATCCGCAAGTGTAAACTCCGGAGAGACCTCGATGATAAGGTGGCTTATGGACTTCGTAGTAGAGGTGAACGTGTAGTTATAGTTCCATGACCCGTCCGGGTTTTGGGTGACAATCCAACTGAAGGTTACAGGCCACCAGCCGGCGCCGGTACCGGTGATTCCGCTGCCTGCGGGACTAGACAAACTGCCAGTAAAGGCGCCTGCTGAGCAGACTAACCCCACTAAGATGAACAATACCAAGCAAAACTCAACTACTCTTTTCAACTTTCTATTCCCCCTTAAAATGTGCCCAAACAGGAGTACACTGCCTGTTGTTACTCGTGAATAGCTAAACAAGGAGGGACACACCTTGCCCGTTTCCTCCAACCATCGTCTATTCCAATGGGTCGAGTATTCTCTCCCTCTTCAGCTAGTAAGCGGCAAGTTCCGTGCCATAACCGCGAATTTTAAACAAACACAGCAAAAATACCAGGCAAACGGCGCAGCAATTGAATCGCGTCCTTCGTGCTTCGACAGGCTTATATGCTGCGGGAACGGCAAGTTTTGGAAAGACTGACGGATTCGTGCCAGTCTAGTTCCCGCAGCATAGGAACGCGAAAGAAGGAGGAACTACCGCGGCGTGTGGCCAATTGGTTCGTGGAGGAACTTATGTGGATTGTTATACTGCTCATTGCAATAGTTGTAGGCTACCTTGTGATAACCTACAATTCTTTTATTTCTCTGCGCAATCGGACACGCAACGCCTGGGCTGACATCGACGTGCAGCTCAAGAGGAGACATGATCTTGTGCCCAATCTCGTGGAGGCGGTAAAAGGCTATGCAACGCACGAGAAGGCTGTTCTTGAAGATGTAGCGAGGCTGAGGGCCGGGGCGATGGGAGTCGATCAGGTAGAAGAGCGCGAGGGCACTGAGACTGAGTTGGCTGGGGCTATCAAGACGCTCTTCGCCGTTGCCGAAAGCTACCCAGAGCTTCGCGCCGACTCGAACTTCCGACAACTGCAAAGCCAGCTATCCGAGATAGAAGAACATATCCAGTACGCCCGGCGTTACTACAACGCTGTAGTGCGCGATATGAACACCAAGCGCGAAGTCTTTCCGTCGAATCTCGTAGCGGCCTGGTTCTCGTTCGACCGGCTTCCGTACTTCCAGGCCGAGGAGGACGAGCGCGCAGCCGTAAAGGTGACGATGACAGGAGGGACATCATAGTGAAGAAGCTTGCCGCAGCAGCGATCCTCGTTGCGCTCATTGCCGTGCCTGCCGGTTCGTTTCCCATCCGAAGTTACAACATCAAGATGGAGATCAACCCGGACAGCAGCGTTCTGGTAACAGAGGCCATCGTGGCCGACTTTCGTGGAGAGCCCCACCATGGCATATTTCGGGAAATACCCTTCAGCGGGAAGGACAAATTCGGCAACAACATCCGCATCAGGCACAAAATCATAAGCGTGACCGACGCATTCGGCAACGCGCTGCAGACGAAGATATCCGGGAGATCGGGCCGCGTCAGGATCAGGATCGGAGACCCGGATGTATATGTGGAAGACGTCAGGACTTACGTCATCCAATACCGCCTGCTTCGCGCGGTCCACTTCTTCCAGACCTACGACGAGCTTTACTGGAACGCCGTCGGGCCGGAATGGGAGGCGCCTATCGAAAAGGCTGTCTGCGAGGTGGTTTTGCCGGGCGAAGTTCCGGCGGGCGAGCTTCGTGCAGCCTCCTATACCGGATTCTACGGCGCCACAACCTCGGATGCGCTGAGTGACACGCCCGACCGGCGCACCGCCCGTTTCTGGATGACGAGAGGTCTCTCTCCAGGGGAAGCTATGACAATCGTCGTCGGCTGGCCGAAAGGTATCGTACGTAGGCCGCCGCTCCGAGAGCGGGCCTTATGGTTTGCTGCGGATAATGGCTATTTCTTCCTGCCTCCCCTGTTCCTGCTGTTTCTTGCCGCCTTTTGGATTAAAGCCGGGCGCGATCCGGACACCGGTCGCTCCGAAGTAGTTGTCTACGACCCGCCAGACGATCTCAGGCCGGCGGAACTCGGCACGCTGATAGACGAGCGTGTGGATATGCGGGATATCTCCGCGACCATTATAGATCTCGCCGTCCGCGGCTACATCGACATTACCGCGAGCAAAGAGAAGGGGTTCTTCTTCTCCACCACTGACTACCTGCTCGATCTTAAGAAGCCTATCGACCAGGTAGCTGGCGATTTGGACTTGAAGCAGTTTGAGAGGGATCTGATAAAAGGGATCTTCGGCGCTGAGCAGTTCAGGTGGACATCGACTCTGAAGAACAAGTTCTACGCCCATCTGCCGAAGCTGAGGGACGATCTCTACGACACTATGGTGAAGCGCGGTTACTTCGCCTACAGGCCGGATTCGGTCCGCACCATCTACCGGGGCGGCGGCATTGGGATGCTCGCGATCGGAGTTGTGCTGGCCTTTGTGCTCTCCGATGCGCCGTTTATCTCCGTCGGATGGGGGATTGCGATTGCTTTCTGCGGGCTCGTCCTTGCGGGGGTCGCCGGAGTAATGCCGAGAAAAACCGTAAAGGGAAAGAACGCGCTGATCGGCGTCAGAGGCTTCGAGGAATATCTGTCCCGCGCCGAGCGCCAGGAGATCGAATTCCAGGAAAGGAGCAACTACTTCGAGAAGTTTCTTCCGTATGCAATGGCTCTGGGGATAGCTGAGAGGTGGGCGCGTGCCTTTGAGGGGCTCCAGACAACGCCGCCGAACTGGTATCGGGGAGATGGAGTGTTCAGCACGAGAGGCTTTGTTCACGACCTGGACGCGGCATCCTACCAATGGAGCAGCATAATGTCGTCGCAGTCAAGGTCGAGCGGCGGCGGGTCGAGCTTCTTCGGCGGAGGAAGCGGATTCTCCGGCGGGTCCTCAGGCGGTGGGGGCGGCGGTGGCGGTGGCGGCGGCTGGTGAGCGGTCGATTTTGCCCGTCATGGACATGATCTGCGGTGTCGGTCCTTACAGTCATGGTCTTCTCACCTGGCAGAGCCGACTATGCCCAGCCAGCGACAAATGCTTTCACGAAGCAATATAGAGCATCACCTCGCCACAGAGCATTTTTGCGGCGGCGTAGTATTTGAGCATGTAAATTCCGTATGATTTTGAGGGGACTCTGGCCCCTCAAACAGGGCCATCTAGGGCCTCTGGCCCCTGATGTTGACGCCGATGGCTGAGAAGATAGCTGCCAGAGGCACCGAATGGCCCTCTATCAGGAGGCCGGAGTCCTCCTGAAATCGGGTTACCAATTCTACACACTCCAGTTGACACGACCTATGCTTGCTCCAGACCTTGACCCTGAGCAACAGAGATGGTAAAATACAGTGTCAGTTATGCTCAACGGCGGAGTAGCTCAGTGGTTAGAGCACGCGGCTCATACCCGCGGAGTCGTCGGTTCGAGTCCGACCTCCGCTACCATTAATTCCAGTAGGCGGGAGTAGTCCACCCCGCCTATTTCACCACCCATCCCTGGATGCGCATCTTCTCAGGTTCCACTCCTGCTTCTGTGACAGCCTGCGTACATACACCGAGTAGGTGATTCAACATTAAACCCCTCAAGAATACGTCATCGAACTTATGAAATGGGGTACTTAGTTATCGCGCCCTGCCGGGCGCACAAACGAAAAGCCCCCGGCGGAGGCGTCATCCCTCCGCCGGGGGCTGGTTGGCTGGTAGCCAAATATTAGGCCCGGCACGGGGACGTGCCGGGCCATCGTACCAGTGATGGTCCGGGACATCCATGTCCCGGACCATCACGGCATCATCATTAGCCTTACGAACCGGCTGCCGCTGATTCGGCGGGTTCTCGGGTCTCGGCCTTCGCGAAGAA
>JACPPP010000076.1 GCA_016190935.1 Armatimonadota bacterium
GCTGGGGGTTAGGGGTTGGGGGTTGGAATTCCCAATCAGCCCTATTATATGCTGCGGAACTAAGCTGGCACGAATCCGTTAGTCTTTCCAAAGCCTGCCGTTCCCGCAATATAAGAAAACCAGCCCCTATTTTCATCTATAGTGGTGAAGCCAAAGGCTTCATGTGCGATTCCTCTGGTTAAAGAGCAGTTCCGGGAGATGGGACGTCGTTCAGAGGCTGGCGTGAGCCCATCTTGAGGCCGGCATGTATGCTTGAACGACCAAGGCTCTCGATACTTTCCAAGCAATAACCGACTTCCGCCAGGAGTTCCTCGCACTTTTCTTTGCTCACGAGAGCAGCAGTGAAAGGATCATCAAAATGGGAAAAGAGAACCACGCTCAAATAGTCATCATAGCCCACGTCTCTTAATGCGGTAAGTATCGATACAAAATCGACCTCACCCATGCCGGGGACCATATGGCAGTGGGCAAGAACCTCGGGAGGAGCTATGATGCGCTCTTTGCGCAGAGTATCGGCAATGTGTACATGGCTGATCGTCTCGCCAGCGTAGCGTACCATAGCGACGGGATTGTCGCCCATCACGAAGCTGTGCGGGATGCAGTACAGGTAACCGAGCCTTGGATGGCCGATTTCCCTTATCAGGTCCACAGCTTCATTCGAGGTTTCAATGAAGTCGCCAGGGTGGCACTCGTAGCTGAGCGACAGGTCGGCGTCTTCAATGATCGGCATAATCTCGTCCATAGACCGCTTAAAAGCATCCGCAGAAGCCTCCGGGGTGGACTTATCGCCGGTCATTTCGGCGGTCAGCTTCTCTGCTCCTATGCTCCTGGCAAAGCTGATCGCTCGCTTCCACTGTTCCACCGACTCACATCTTTCCGCCTCGTCAGGTGTTCCGAGCTTTATCAAATTCAGGACGGAGGCAACCACAAGGCCGTTGTCGTCCAGGAGCATGTTGATCTCTTCGATATCCTGCCTGGTAGCCACGTACGCGCGACACAGGTCCGGGTTGAGCTCCACGTATGTGAACCCTGCCTTCCTGATGCTTTCAAAGGCTTCGCGCCGGGGCATTTGTCCAAAGTTACCCGATTCTATACACAGTTTCATATCACTACTCCATGAGACCGGACACCGAATCTGTCCAGTAGTCTGCTGAGATATTCTGCAACACGTGGTACGTATTTCATCTCTTCTTCCGCTTCAAACTCGATGGACATGTAGCCATCGAAGCCTGAGTTCATAAGCAGAGGAACGATCTCTTCATAGTCAACTTTTTCGTCGGAGCCGTCTTCGCGTGGATTCCGAAACTTGGCATGCACCATGCCGGCCATTGGAGCAATTTCCTTCACGGAAGTCATACCGTCATAGAAGTTCCCTGTGTCCAGCAGCGGCGCGAGCGCTTTGGAGCCGACATCGCGCATAATTCTCTTCACGTCGGTGCTGTCCGCAGCGAACGTCGTTTTGCCGGAGTTTTCGAGGACAAGCAGACGGCCCTGTGCCCCGGCATGACGAGTAACCTCTTTAAGACAAGCGATCATCTGCGGCCATAAGCCTTCCTTGTCTCCGTTGTACGGAGCGCCGGCGTATATCCGAACCATGGGAGCCTCAAGATAGCAGGCGATGTCTATCCATCTTCTGATGCTGCGAATGTCGGCCTCAAGCTCGTATTGCGAGCGGTAGCCGAAGTTGCTCCCAGGAGAGACACAGCATATCTCAAGGCCCAGGTCCTTTGCAGCTTTAGCCGTCTCATCGAGGAATGCCTTCTCCGTTGACGGCAGGAGGTCGAAAACCAACTCTACACCATCCACCTCAAGCTGCTTGGCGCAAAGCTCCAGCCATTCAAAATGGTTGATGTCTTCGCGATAGAACATCTTATGGAACGAATAAGAATTGCAAGCCAGTCTCATACTGTATTCTCTATCCTCCCTGCGACCATGCGCTGTAGGTCGCGAATCATCTCACGCTCGGCATGTGTTTCAGTTGCCAAGGGCAGGCTAATCGGACGGCATCCCAGCCGCTCGGATTCCAACATGGCGAAGTTTAACTCCGTGTCGATTCGCGCCTGGCTGCCATAGGCGGTCTGCTGGTCATAAAGCACTGCGTCCATAAGGCTTTTCAGCTCCATTGCTCCGCTGATCCGCCAATCATCCAGCGGCCTATCCTTAAATAGATTTTCCCAGATTACCAGTTTCTCAGTACCGACAACAATTCGCTGCACTACTTCTACACCGCCGACTACTGCCATCTCTCTAACGACAGGTACGCGAGCACGGTTGTCTTCCGGTCCAATCTCAAGGTAGACGGTATTGTCTCGCAGTTCGCCGTGATTGGTGGGCCACAGGTTATCACCGACGCTTCCTTTCGTGCCGACTACCTCTCGGCACCTGACAAACGGGCTTTCCACAGGGTTCTTCCACGACCAAATCGGGGCCGATATGAGCGTTCCCGTGGACCCGTCCGTGAAGTTGGCCTTTGCGAAAACCGTCTTACTGCGGCCCGGATCGCACCGCATGTATTCCGACGCGCTTCCGGCTACCGGGGGCACCGGTATATCATGCGCATCAAGCGCCATCGCCTGGACTCTTGAAATTGTCCCAGGCGCGCAGAGCCGGAACTGGCTTATTCGATGGACCGCCATGTGAATGCCAAAGGGATTGATCGGGTCGAGCAGAAATATCTTCTCGACATCCCCTATCAGCCCCTCACGGATGATTTTGTAGAACGCCTGGTCATTGGGAAACAGCGGGAAGTTCTCACCTACCTCAAAATGTACGCCCGCTTTCGCCGCTTTCTCTATAATGTCGTCGATGATGTTTAGAGTCACGGCAAAGGGTTTCTCGACGAAGAAGTTGATGCCTCGGTCGATAGCCATGTGCGCCATCGTATGGTGGGTGGTCAGGTAGGTAAGGATGTAAAGTATGTCTAAATCGTTCCCGACCTTGTCCAGCATTTCCTCGACATCAACAAAGGCCCTCGCGCCGAACGGCCGAGCAGCCGCTTCCGCGCGCTCAAACTCTCTGTCGGCGATGGCGACGACCTCGACTTGATCCCGAAATGCCGCGAAAACAGGCCCGTGAAGAATGCGAAAAATGTTCCCACAACCTGCCACTGCTATCTTAATCTTTCGGTCCATTGTATCTCCTAAATCAGCCGGTGCTTGCAGTTTTTATCTGAATGTTTTCAAACCGCGCGCAGCCCTGTTCGACGAACAGTCCCGTGTACCCGCGCTGGTAGTCGTACAGACGCATGGTCAGCGCAATCGAATCATCCACAAAGACTTCCAAAATATTGTCGGCGACCGAAATGGTAAACTTGACGGGCCTGCCCGGCTGAACCTCAAACGGCTGCTCGTAGGTCCAAGGTTCCAGCCAAACAGGCGGCTGCCTTTCCAGTCGAACGCGCTTCCTGCCGACCTCCAACCTGACGGAGTAGAACCGCGAAAGCTCCTTGTCGGCATGGACCAGGAACCCGGCGCTCGTGACATCGCTATCTATGACAAGATTGCAATGCAACAACTGATCCTCCACGGAGGGGCCAATCAGCATATAAGCAGCGCCGTCAGAGCGACTGCCGCGCGCTCCGTTTTCCCACAGGTCCCAGTCTCCCCATCGCGCGCCCGCTTCCAAAGGCTGTAACTCCGGGAAAAGTCCCTCCCATTCGGGCACATATCTTACTTTGAGACGGTCGTCACCTGATAGATACAATTCCCTCGGTATGCACAGGTGGCCTCCCCAAGTCGGTGTGCCGGAATCCAACGCATCCGTGCGGCCGCCAACCCATCCAAGCGCAATTCGTCTATTGCCGTCGCTCATAGTGTTCAATGCATAGTTGTCGTAAGTGTCCAGGTTGTCCGCTCCGGCAATAGTCCACGGCCCGGACGGGGAATCGGACAACCTGTAAACCGTGCCCCCGGTGTGAATCCAGTTGGTCAAAAGGCACCACCTGTCTCCCAACTGGAAGATGTCCGGGCATTCCGGCGACGGCTGGACATGCGGAGACCAGCAGGGCGGCCGCACCTCCCAGCTCTGTAGATCCCTTGAGACCGCCAGACCGAGGCAGCCGTTTAACGCCTTTGGGGCATTCTTCTCCTGGGCGGTGATCAGCATCCAGAATTCCTGTGCCTCTGGATTCCAGAACACTTTCGAGTCGGCCCATCGTCCTCGCGCATACCATCTATGGTCGGGAACCAGAATAGGGTTGTCCGGGCTTTTCTCCCAGTGGATCAGATCACTGCTCGTTGCCACACATATCTTTTCAAAGGTCTCGCTCTCGTTATCCTGTCCCTTATAGAAGAAATAGAAAGTTCCTTCGCGCTCGATTACACTGCCCGAGCCGCAGATATCGCAGTCCGGCTCACCGCGACGGCCCAGCGGAATAGCCGTCGGAAGCTCTTCCCAGTCAACCAGGTTCCTGGACACGATATGCTCGATTGACAGCTTGTCCACCGGATGAAACGGCGGCCTTCTCACGTAGAAGAGATGATACTCCCCGTTCCAATAGAAGGGTATCGTATCCCCCAGGTACCCCGAAGCAGGGGAGTAATGCAACGATCTTCTGCCGGACATTGTCAAAGCTCAACCTCTTCTAACTTCCTAACTCGGCGCAGCCGGAAGCAATTTAATCACGACAACACGAAAACCTAAAGAAAACACGAAAGTGACAAGTGTCAAGCGACAAGTGCAAAGCACAGAAGGCGGCTCTCAGCGGCCTCATCTGCCTTCAGCGTCTCAGCGGTTCAGGATGTTTCCGTAGCTAACAATGCTTTCCTGTTTTCTGTTCCTTTCGTGGTTTCGTGATTAATAAGCTGTGCGTTTTGCACATGATTTCAACCTGAAGGGACAAATGTCACCTGGGCGGAGATGAAGCAGACCCGCTATTATCCCAGAACTTCTCCGGCCAGCAATACATTATGTCGTTATAAGTGGTCTCCACCTCCGCTCCGGACGGAGGAGGATATGCAAACAGGCCGATGTCGGCGACGCCCTCTTTCTCATCCCACCGGAGCACCGGCCCGCGTCTCGCTCCCTCGGCAGCAGGCCGCCCGAGCCTGCCGCAGTACAGCTTTGCGCGATACCATTTACCCGTAGACGGCACGGCCCGTATGGAGACTCCTACTGCAAGGGCCGACATATCCAGATATGCCGCCTGCGTGCCCGGCTCAGGATATACAAATTTCGTAATCCGCACGTCGGGATCGTGCCAGTAAATCAACGGTTTCCCCGGATCGTCCAGACCCTTCAATAGGAACATGCGCGGCTCCTTTGTTAGATCGACATCCTCGATCCGAACACGGCCGTTCTTTGCTTCCAGAACGGAAGTGCGATCATTCAGAACATCATAAAGCAGTACCCACTTCTGCGGTATGTCCAGGGCCGTAAGGGTCATATCCAGCGTCGTGACGACTTTACCACCCGGCTCTGAAGTCACAACCACGAGGGTCTCCCCGGGCCGGCTGTAGAGATTGACTATGGCGCTCTCATTCATAGACCGCACGTATTGTTGAAGATCAGTGTCCCAGCGGCTGTGCAGCGTCGAGCTATCAATGTCGAATGTCCGCAATGGATTGAAGAAGCGAGCGGCGGTCGCAATCTCGGTCTCGCTTCTCGCGTAAGTCGCGTCATCTTGAAGGCTGGAACCTCCGGGGTATACCTCGAACACCCCCAGCGTCTCGGACCTCGTCCTGGCATTGACCCATGAGACGCAGTTCGCGAGCAGTTGCTTGTAAAGCTCGCTGCTCGTCCAGTCGAAGCTGAACTGGTCACAGGTAAAGACATCGTTTCCGACGAGAAGGCCGTTCATGCTGATATTCGAGATCGCCGCAGGCAGCACCTGGGCGTTCCCGCCGCACAGGTCCTCTCCTGGCATAATCCCGACCATCCCCTCGACCGGCGTGACGTTGAAACCCTGATGCACCAGGATGCAATTCTTGTCGGTCATAGTCTCAAGCAGTAGGATCAAATCCTCAAAGAACTGTATGTTCCCTTCCACTTGAGAGGGGTAGCCAGGTGTGAGCGCATAATACCAGGCGCAATCGAAGTAGACCGCGCTGGTCGTGCCTTCCTTGAACATAAGATAAGCATTCGTCAATAGCGCATCCCTGAACTCCGGGCTGTTCATGCTCGCGCTATACAGCGTCGAAGTAGGCTGTGCGGGCGGCCCGGCAAGCTCTTTGAGCCTTTCGACTTCTTCCGGCTGCAGGATTCCTTCCCTCTTGTAGAATTCCATGTCATATATCGGCCCTGCGCCTGGCAGGCATATATAAGCCTCCACATCGACTCCGTACCTACCGTAGGTCCGCACCAGGTCCTTGACTTGATCGTTGCTCTTGAAACCCTCGGGGACCCACCAGTCGAGGTTTGATTTGAGCGGAACGGTGCTCCCAACATAGCTGATGCCCTTTGACGCCTGCTGCCGAATCTGCTCTTCACGCTGGGCAGGGGTCATGCTGTCATATTTCGCCCAGAGCTGGCGATTCAAACCAACAGTACCCCAACTGACAAGCCGAACCGAAGGCTTGTATTTTCGGTAGGGCAGAAGTGAGACCGACTGGCTGAAGCGCTGCCCCTTCTTGAGAGGAACACCTTCCTGGCTTCTTACGAGGGTGAGATCGGCATACCGCTTGCCGTCGTCTATGCCAATGGTCGTATACTTGCTTCCCGGCGCTTCCTCCTCTATCACGGCTTCGTCCCAGGTCTCCTCAATCGGCATAATCTGGAAACCGAGACTGCCGTCAGACCACAGCGCGCTGTAGATCTTGCCCTCGAACAATACCTGAGTCTTATCAGAGTCGAACGTCCGCTTGACATGGAAGTGGGTCTTGTTCACCACTTCCCCCGTCGGCCTGTCAGGGGCAACGACTCCGGTCAACTCGACGCGCTGCTCTAGCTTCTGAGGAGCGAACCAATAGGGCGTTTGCAGGTATTTGAGCTTTCTCTTGCTATGCCCAAGCGTGTTTACTATCCTCACTTCCCTGGCAGCCGCGCCGTCTTTCTCGACGGAATACCGAACGGTGATGAAGCTCGCGGTCTTATAGAGGTCGTAAACCACCCGGAAAGACGCGGCGAACTTTTCACCATTCGAGCTTGTCGGAGTAAACGAACCTTCCAGATAGGTATGGAACTTCTCGTCTCGCACCGTCAGGCTGCCGTCTCTTGCAAGCCGCTGGTAGTATCTCTTGCCGTTCGTGCCCACTACCTCAAGGGATGATAGGGCAAACCCCTTGTCAAAGGCAATATTCCTGATAGTCGCCCTGCTCATCCCACAGGTATTCTTCAAAAACACCAGGCTCCACATCTGGCGCTCCAGGACTATTTCGTCGGGAGATTCCCGCACCTTTGTCAGATATTCGGGATACTTGCTAATATCAAGCTCTTGACGCCTGCGGCTAATCCTATCGCGGATTTCCTGCCGCGTCTGGGCATAGAACTCGGGTGGATGCGTTACCCATGTCCGCACTACGCCCGGCCACACCTCGATTAAGGACACACCTTCTCGGCCCTCCATCGAGAGGCGGAGGCGTGTGGTCTTGACTGGTTCGAACTCGACGGCCTTGGGAAACGCCCGGCACCAGCTTGACACGACGTTATCCTTCGGGGTCACTCTCTGGTTACGCGCGGATACGTACTTACCGCCGTCCCAATACTCTATATTCACATTGTCAAGGTTCTCTCCAGGCCAGAAACTCAAAGCTCTGAGTTCCTGAGGATTATCATATCTAAGCTCATACCAGCCTGCCGTTCCGTCTGCAATCCAGCGGGTATACATGTCGGCGTCGAGAGCCTTCTTTGCATCAGAATCCACCGCGGATGAGACAACCGACACGGCGCTTGCCTCAGCGCTTGGAGACATTAGCAAGACCGCCAGAGTCATCCAGCTCAGCAGATATTTCGTCATTGAACTTTCCTTAGCACCTCATTTAAATACGCGAATGACTCGTAAGCCCAGGCGTCGATATCGACCGGATGCCCTGTGTGCACCTGCACCGTGAGTACGCCTTCGTAGCCCACTTCCTTCAGCGTCCGAACAAACGTCTCCCAGTTTACCGAACCCCTCCCTGGAGGCAGATGAACATCACCCCGGCCTTCGCCGCTGTTATCATTGCAGTGGACGTAGACAAGGTCTTTTCCGGCCTTTCTAACCGCGTCGCACAGGTTGGGGTCCGTGATGTTCTGGTCAGCCGTGTCTATCATCACCTTGCAATTGGGAGAGTCGATCTCCCTCATCATCTGGATAGCATCGTCCAGGGTGACCACGACTCTCGATTCGCAGGGGGTGAGGGTGTGAATAGCCGTCATGATACCTTTGTCCTCAGCCCGCTTGACTATTCTGGACATGCATTCCTTGTTCCAGTCCCAAGCCTGCTCTCTCGTAGTGCCGTACAGCATATGCCCGCTGATCATGTTCACGATAGGTATCCCCATATCGACAGCCAGATCGATGCAGTCGAGATAATAAGCGACGGTCGTCTCTCTGACCTCTGGAAAAGGGTTGGAAAAACTTAAATGAAGAGCAAGTCCGCCCCCGTTAACTGAAAGTGCTGTTGGTTCCAAGCCCAGGCTCTCGACCAGATTCTTCATCTCCTTCCGCCTCGCGCTATCGTACAAGTCCGGTCCGAGATGCGGGCTATACGCCCAGAAGTCCACGGCTTTATAGCCTATTCTCGCAATACGTTTTGTGGCTTCTTCGACAGTGGTGTAGTCCAGGTAACCCATCGTGCAAAAACCGAGTTTCATATGCTACTTCCCCATCCAAAATGTACGATATGCCAAGGTGTTGTAATCTCCCGCTCGCGCATCAGGGTATTTCTTGAGCCATTTCACATGTCCATCGAAGAAGGCGAAGTTGGTTCCTTCGAAATGGGGCTTCTCAGGGTAATAGCCCCAATCTCCCCCGTCGATGGACTCAGCATAATTGGTGGGCAACGGATCGCGAGCTCTGGTGTATATCCTCATGCCATCCCCAACAAGGCACGTGCGGGATGTAGACCGGGGCTGATCAATCGTCTTTATGTAATCCTTCCAGTCGTGCCACGTGTAAGTGTTCATGCCATAGGTGCGCTTCTGCCACAACGTACCGGCAACGAAAGCGGTCTGAGTGGGGCATACGAAGATTGTGTAGATATCTGTCTCGATCCTATACTGCGGGTTCCTGCCTACGCCGGCGTACGGTCCGATCAAAATGGGCCAATTCCGGCTCGGGGATTCCCATACTGGAGGTATGGTGGACTCAAAATCCTGGGCATATAGCAAGATCCCATTTGAGATCTGCTTCAGGTTGCTGAAGCACTTGGCCTGCCTGCTTCTCTCTTTCGCCGTGATGTACACCGGAAAGAGTATCGCCGCCAATATCGCGATGATCGCGACGACGACAAGCAATTCGATAAGCGTGAAACCTGCTCTTATCATATCACCCATTCCTCCCTGAAGTAATTCCCGCATTACGGAAGTTACTTCCACACCTTCTAAACCACATGATACCCTCAAGCTACCGGGCTGTCAACCGCGCCTTCGCAGGTTTTCACTCCTGCGCTCAGACGGGTTGCAATCTCCGTACGCTCTTACTTATATATGCTACGATCTCATATTGAGTGCGGCAGCTTGATGCCGCTTTGTTTACCGATTACATGCCCATCTTACATTTGAAGAACCTGGTCTGTCGTCGTAAAACAAAGCGAGGTCAAGCCCTCGCACTCCACACGATACTGTACTCAAAATAAGTTAGAGCCTCTCCGTATCGACACCTATCGTAGTAC
>JACPPP010000081.1 GCA_016190935.1 Armatimonadota bacterium
GCCGCTGCACTGGTTTCAATCCTCACCGGCCCCGGAGGACCGGTGCAACTTGGAGTCGGCGAACGAGCATAAGTTGAAGCTCGATAGGTTTCAATCCTCACCGGCCCCGGAGGACCGGTGCAACTGCTCCATCGTCGAGCAGGTTGTGCGTGACAGCCAGGTTTCAATCCTCACCGGCCCCGGAGGACCGGTGCAACGACAAAAAGGACGAAAGCAACTTACTTGAGATATGGTTTCAATCCTCACCGGCCCCGGAGGACCGGTGCAACTTGCTCGGCTTGCTGAAGAACTCCTTACCTGCAAGCGTTTCAATCCTCACCGGCCCCGGAGGACCGGTGCAACACGGCATCTACTACAACGTATGGCGGCGATTCCCGTTTCAATCCTCACCGGCCCCGGAGGACCGGTGCAACACGAACTCCGGGCAGCCATTCGCCTCATCCAGGATGTTTCAATCCTCACCGGCCCCGGAGGACCGGTGCAACGCTTCCGCGATCTGACGCAAACGCTCGGCATGGACAGGTTTCAATCCTCACCGGCCCCGGAGGACCGGTGCAACAGTTAGCCCGGCCACAGCCGCTTGATTCAAAGTCTGTTTCAATCCTCACCGGCCCCGGAGGACCGGTGCAACGGCACTTGCGTTCGATCACGCGCGCCACGAATCAGGTTTCAATCCTCACCGGCCCCGGAGGACCGGTGCAACGCCTGAGCCGCAGCGTATTCGAGCCGCCACCAAAGTTTCAATCCTCACCGGCCCCGGAGGACCGGTGCAACCGTCATACATGAGCAGGATTCTCCGGCATCCTGAACTCAGATGACACAGCTTATGCTGATATTATCAGCCTAACTCACAAATAACTTTTTGTCAATGTGTTCATCCATTCACGCTCCGAACTATGCGCGAACGTGATGAGTGCAGCCAAATCACTGCACATCCGCGCGGCCAGGCTTACACTATCAGCGCGTCCTCATCGAAGTCCACATACCTGTCCAAGCCGTAGGACTCGATGTAATCGCTCCGAAGGCCCTTCAGCCTGTATATCCGCAGGCTGTCGCGATCGAGGTCGATTATGCTGACCAGCTTCGACCGCAGCTTCTCGTATTCCATCTCGTTGACGCTGCACTCGAATACCGAATACTGCACCCGCTGCCCGAAGTTCTTGCAAGCCTTCGCCACCCGTACAAGCCTCCTTCGGCCCTCCTTGTCCTCCGTATTCACGTCATAACTCACCAGATAGTCTTCACGCACGGCTCACCTCGGATAATATGGGTAATACTCGCGCATATCACCCCTCAGGTGACGCGCCAGTATCCTCGCCTGAAGATGAGGAACAAGGCCAAGCGGCGTCTTTGACTTGAGCAGTGAATGATGCACTTCTGTCTGCTTCCGCTTCTGATAAGCGGCAAGGAGTATCTTGCGACCATCATCCGTCAGCATAACCGACCCGCCGGGCCTTATCTCAAGATGCTCGGCCCTTATCTCCTTCCGGTTCACAAGGGAAAGGGCCAGCCTGTCCGCAAGGACCGGCCTGAACTCCTCCATCAAATCCAGCGCGAGCGCCGGCTTGCCGGACCGCAGAGCGTGCAGGAAGCCAAACTGAGGGTCCAGGCCCACTCCCTCGGCAGCCGCCGTGCAGTCACCCAATAACAGAGCGTAGAGGAAAGACAGCAGCGCGTTCATTCTATCTCTCGGAGGTCTGCGATTCCTCTCGCCGAACTTGAAATCCGTCCGCTGTGAGAGGATCATATGGTCGAACACGGCAAAATAATCCGCCGTAGCCTGGCCCTCATAGCCCCTGGCCTCATCCACGCTGCCGCACTCGCGGAGCCGGGCAAGATAGTCCGACATCCACTGCGCCGCTTTAGCTATATCCTCCTTTTTCTCAGGGTCCTGGGCCTCTCGCGCCGCCCGCAAGAGGACCGCCCGCATGTTCTGTATCTTGCCTGCGACTATCGAGCGAGCGATCCGGCATGTCCATTCTTCATTCGCGTGTCCCCGATACTGAGCCTCCCGCAAGAGCACATTGCCCGATACCGGCCCGACCACCCTTGCCAAAAACCGGCCGTTCATGCTGAGGAACGTGACGCCTCGACCCTCGCTTGCGCACTTGTGCATCAACTGAGGGCTCATCATAATGTTACCGAATGTCACTATGCCGCCCAGGTGATGCAGAGGTGTCTGAAGCAGAGTCCTGCCGTCCGACTCCACCTTGGCAGTCTCACCCTCAAGATGCACGTATGCGCCCTGGGTCATCACGAAGAGCGTATTCAGCAGTTCTCTGCTCATTCCAGCGCCTCCTCATCTGTCGGGTTAAACACGTCGTTACAATCCTCACCGACCTCGTAAGGCCGGTGCAACGTTGTTACCGATGCGACCGACGGCATACACACGTGGACGAGCGAGCAGTTGGGGCAGCGGGCGTCGTCCACCGGCTCAGGCAGCGTACCCTTGCTTTGCATCTCTCTTATGGCCGCAACGACCTCGAGTGATCGTTTCCGAAGTTGATCGGTGAAATCGACCTCCCGCCTGTGACGTGACGTGCCGGAGTAGACCGCCCCGCGGGTCACGGGGCGGCCCAGCATTTCCTCCAGGCAGATGGCCTGAGCGCAGAGTTGCAGGTCGTCGTGCTCGGACGGCTTTCTCCCGCCGATCTTATACTCCACGGGATAGATCGCGCCGTCCGGATGGAACTCGACCACATCCGCCTTACCCTGCAGCCCATATTGTTCGGACCATATCGGCAGCGCTCTCTCGACGGTCACGCCATCTTGAACGGTATCCACCGGCTGATCGACCCGAGCGTGCGCCATCGACCCACGCAGCGTGAAGACGTTCTCGTCGAACACCTTCTCGATGTGGATCAACGCGCACTGCCTCGGACAGTAGCTGTAGTGCTCGATCGCCGAGACCAGCACGATTTCATCGTCGCTCCGTTCGGGCATGGCGCTAACCCACGAGCCTGTGGAAGGTTACGCCCGGCATCACCGCGCCTTCATCAGGCAATATAAGTCTGCTCTTGTAGTCATTCCAGGACCTGGCATCACTATTGCCGATCGGCGGCAGTTTCACCATGTCCAGCAGAACATGGGCGGGCGCGTTGCCGAAGGTGCTGTCGTGTCTGAAGACGTATAAACCCTGCACACCCATGTAAGGCCTGGCAGCAGATGAGTCAATGCAGGGCCAACAAATCAGGGACTCCCAAAATAGCTTTAGGTCTTCATCGTTGAATCCCGTTCGCTTGGCTAGGAAGGCGCTGTAGTGTCCCGAGAAACGGTAGGCGGCATAACGTACGGTATACTTGGCGCCAAAGGTCCCGTGAACCTCTTCTCCTCCTTCCTTGCTCGACTTGTTCTGCACGACGCGACCGATAGCGTGCTCCTGATAGGCTATCAGATCGATGCTTCTGCCGAACTGGACCTGAACTGGGCCTCGGACAGTGGCACGTTCCATATCTTTATGATCTTCAGATTTGCTCTTTGATTTGCCCGGAACCGCGCCAAAGCATCGCCAGTCGAAGTACGACTTGCAGGCGAACTGTTCGATGGCGTTGTGCCGGAGCTTGTTCTTGGCAAACGGATCACCGTATTTTTGCTTGTAGCCAGCCAGGAAAGCGCTATCCGACTTACATCTGCTGACAAGATCGTCGTTGACGTCTTCCAAAAACTCGTCCCTGTTCATTACATAGATGCGGTTTCCCTCTTCCTCTTGATGGACTGTGTCGATGTAGTCTCGAATCTTGCGCTTGATGCACACGTCGGAGATCAAGCCCTGTCCGGTTTCTTCGTCCAAGCGAGGACGGTTGTCGTAGTCGGGATCGCCGTTCGGGTTTCCGTCGGCGATGTCCACGAAGAAAGCGAAGTCATATCTTCTGTTCGCGTCGCTCATCTGAGCGATTCTACTCTCCATTGTCTGATCCAGTTTCATCTGTTGTCTCCTTTTGCTTCAGTTTCAGGGTTATACGTCTTGAACTTCTCGTGCCAATAGCCGAGCACGAACAAGCCGCGCTGGTCAAGCGAGAATGTACAGCATTCCGCCACCCCTAACGCGGAAATCACGTGGTTAATGGCTTGGAGCCGCTTGCTGTGCTGGATCTCCCAGCCCTTGCCGTGGTCGCGGGCAACCTTGCGTAGGTGCGCCCTGCTCAACACATCGAGCTTGGCGATCGTACGCTTGGGGTTGACCATCATTGATGAGAAGAAGCGCTCAGTAACGGTGCTTTGCACGTTAGGCGACGCATCGAGCTGAATCGCTTCATAGGCGGCCATCAACCGCCCGTAGTGATACGCAATATCAGGGAAGTCTTCTCTTAGTGCCACCAGGTCTTTCACCTCCGGTTTGAATTGTGATAGATACAGCTTAATGATTGTTACTTGCTCCTTAGACGGGCAACGCCACCGAGGATCTGCTCTTGAGTTGTGGATGCGAGAGATAATCCTCGGGAAAACGGATGCGTAAATCGACTTTCCGAGCGGCTCACCAAACAGGGCACGTTTGACGAGAGACAGA
The DNA here is from genome assembly GCA_016190935.1 of Armatimonadota bacterium. Classification (GTDB taxonomy): domain Bacteria; phylum Armatimonadota; class UBA5829; order UBA5829; family DTLH01; genus JACPPP01. The sequence continues at coordinate 4,508 of JACPPP010000081.1, forward strand.
CCGATGTTCCGGTTCTGCCTCTTGTTGCTCACATGCACTGCGCTATGCAAGGCCTGAACAACTATCAATTCGGGGCCAGGACCATTCAGTTCCATAGACTCGAACCAATCCCGCACGTTGTCTACCGCCTCGCCAAGCGAACCTTCTAAGGACGCCCTTACCACTACTCGTGTCTCTGTGTTGGTGGCTACGAACATGTAGAACCTGTCTTCACGCGGGTAATGCTGCCGTCCCTTGAAAATTGCATCGAAAAGTGAGCGTATTTCGGAGACTTTAGCAGTGTCTTCCTGCCCGTTACCCAACACTGCCAAAAGGCCGGTTCTCATTACATGGTCGCGAGTCCAGAATGCGTAGTACGTGTCGCCATAGCGACGGTGGAATCTGTCGTCCTCGACCAAGACCTTTAAAGCTGTTCCAGCGATCAGGGCCGCGTCGTGCGACATCGGAGCATGGTCCGACTTGTCGAAGCCGTATGACTTGCACGCTGGCGAATCAACTGAGGCCAACTTGCAGTTCTTGCCGTTCAGCTTAACCGCCACAGGGAACTTGCGGGTGATCTTCCCGTGTGTGGCGCTGATGCAGCACATCTCCTCAGTATCCGTCTCGTCACGCGCATATTTGGCCCACCAAGCCTGGACGTCGGGTTGATCGATTGGGTATGTCTCTGCGACCTTGAAGTTTATCCACTCGTTACTCTGGACCTGGTTCTCGTTCTCTTGTTCGCCCAGGCCCAGGGCCGTCAGATCCGCAAGAAGATTATCGCATGATGTACTCAGAAACCGGTGTACAGTCCGCACAGCCTGATTGCCCGTCTCATCCGCGCATAACTGGAGCAGGTCCATATATGCCTTGTGCTGTGCTACACCCTTCTTGCCGAGGCCGAGAACGTACTCTGGCTTATCCACCAGCAAGTAAGGGATTATCCCATTGGCGCGCGTGATATCCGGTGCTTCAATCACCGGCGACTCCTTGTTCTTTGGGGCAAATGATTGGATGCCGGATGGGCGCAGTCGACCAGCCGCGTCCAGCCAGATCTCCCACCTCACCTTACGTTTCTCATACATCGGCACGGGCCAATCCGGGCCGTCCTTCATCACCAGCCCAACCTGGTATAGCTCGCTCAGCATCATGATGGATTCACCTCCGCCCTGTATACTGATTCATCGATCTTCAGAACGCCTCCCTTCGCGTTTGCATGAAATAGCCGCCGTGCTGTGGCATCTAACCGCAGCCTTGGATCAACCGTCAGGTCAAACAGAGTTCCAACCATCGTACCAACGTCGCTTACCGGGAGTTGCACAGGAGTTTCTGTGCCGTCAGAGTTCGCAAAGTAAGCCGTGAACTCTCGAACTCCAAGAAACGGCTGATATGCGCAGGCACCCTTCTTCAACCGGTCGTTCCGAAATATATCTCGGTGCTTAGCTTCGCCCCCTTCAGTTCCATCGCGAGACACGATCTCTGCACAGATGAGATACGAAACATCTCTCAGTCCGAGCATATGTCTCTGATCTCTGAAACTTGGCGCGTTGTAGGGGTTCATTGCTGACCATTCCTTCCCCACGCCCTTGTCCCCGTTGACTTCATTGACGACCCAGGAGAACCATTTGACTTCCTTTAGGTTCCATATCTCCGTGACCCGCCAGTACATATCTGGATGCCAGTAAATGGCTTCCAACACTCCGCGCGCCGCGGACGGGGTCATTATGGGATAGGACACTCGGTCCACCTTGCACTCCGGGCGCGTGAAGCACGCCCGCTCGCCCCATACACGCACTTGAATGGGGCCGAAATATGACCTCAAATTAAAGACCTCCCTTCAATTTCCCGCGACAATCAGGTCGCATGGGTCAGGCAGTCCTTCGGACATACCTATCTTCTCGTCGTACTGACCCTTCCAGATATTAACTCCTTTCATCACCTCCTCTATCAGGCCGCCGTCAGAAAGATATCGCAGATAATCGCGCCTGTACACATTTACCGTGTATTGTTGCAGCCTGCGTAGCTTTTCACGAGACAAATGACCGGTGTATCTAATCTCGTCTAGCAGTCTCTTCAGCGCTGCAGGATCGTATCTGGCTATCAGTGCTACAGTATCTTCCTTGATGAGCTTCGCGTCCTCGGCCACTTTCGGGAACTCTCCGTCTTCACGCAAGCGATTTATGCCGTACCTATCCAGCCCCTTTCTTCGCGCCGTCTGGTAGACCTCAGTGAAGTACCTCTCTACAATGTCAGGGTCCGCCAATCGACTTTGATGTTCCGCAATATAGGTTTCCGCGACCTGCATCTCCATCTCATAGTTCCCCCTCGGTGCCCGTCCTTCCTCCGGCTGAAACACGATGACCTCTCCAAAAATAGGCTTCCCCAAACTGTCTTTCATCTCCCCTTCTCGATTGCACCTACCTGCCGCTTGGACAATCCGATCAAGAGGCCCTACGGCTCGCATCACACATGGGAAGTCCAGATTAACTCCACATTCTACAACCTGAGTACTGATAACTCGACATGCCAGCTTATTATCCAGACGCCGCCTGATTTCATCAAGCACTTCTTTCCGGTGGGCAGGGCACATCAGAGTCGAGAGGTGAAACACGTCAGGATCCTCGACAGGCTGATTTAGAAGCTTGAAGAGTTCCACTGCATCCTTTCGTGAGTTCAACACGCAAAGAACCTGATCCCGCCCGCGCATCTCCTCCGCAACTCTTTCCCACGACCATGGATCGTGTTCTACACGGTAATCCACACGCTTTAGCGCATCAAAATAGCAATCGGCTTCAGGCACTATCTCCGTACACTCTGGGAAGCCCTCAAGATACGGGCTGCTGCCGGAGAAGGCGGGCTGGGTAGCAGTGCTCAGCACCACGGTCACACGATAGTTCTGCACCAGTTCCTTGAGCACATCCAGTATCGGCTGGACCATCCCCAACGGAAGAGTCTGGACCTCATCAAGTATAATCACGCTCCCGGCCAAATTGTGCAGTTTGCGGCATTTTGCTGGTCTGTTCGAGAATAGACTCTCAAACAGTTGCACCGTAGTCGTAACCACCACGGGCACATCCCAGTTCTCGGCCGCAAGTTCCATCCTGAGATATTCTTCCGAATACTCTTTAGATTCGGGAACTTCCAGCGCGCTATGATGCTCCAACACGTTCTCTTCGCCGAGTATCTCCCGGTATTCCTTGGCATTCTGGTCTATAATGCTCGTGTAAGGAATAGCAACAATCACATGCCGCAGGTTGTGCTTCACAGCATGCTTAAGAGCAAAAGCCATTCCTGATAGCGTTTTTCCGCCGCCGGTCGGCACAGTCAACCGAAATACTCCCTGCGGTAGTGCTGCGGACTCCAAGCATGCTCGATATATCTCATCACGCATCCTGTTAACGGACGAGTCCGGTGCGTCTGCGAACATTGTTGACCTCTTCTCCTGAAACATCTGCCAGAGCGCATCTATCTTCTTTTGTTCGGTTTCACGTGCCCGGCTCTTTTCCGGCTTCCAGTGAGATTCGGTGTCGAGAAAGTCCGCGTCCACCAGACACGAGTAGAGCATCCGCAGAAACATTTCGCAGGAACGGTTCTCGGTGACAAATTGGCGAGGAAACTCAAGGTGCTCTAAATACTTGGAGAGGAATTCAGACGTACGTTCAAGAGCAGGTGTAACACCCGCTTTCTCACCGGCGTCAGCAATGCACAGACCAGCGTCCGAATGGCTGGGCATTCCACCGTGATGACCTATTATAGGAACCGCCAGAAGTCCAAAACGACCTCCAATTTCTGCTGCCCGGACTGCACCCGCCATTTTGTGATCTGTCCTGCTCACCGGTGGCCTCTCACCACGTAGCTTGGCCTGATGACACCTTTTTAGATAGTCCTGAAACTCATCCGAAGCCTTTCCGATATCGTGGAGAAGACCCAGCGCTTCACCTAGATTGCCAACGCCGAATCTTTGGGCAAACTCGCCGGTCTTCCGGCTGACGGCCTCCAAATGGTCAACAAGATACTGCCAGTCGCCGTCCTCATCCGGCGTGTGCGCATAAAGCGTATCAATTCCTTTGATCATAGCAATCCCTCCGCTGTTAAGGATGAATCGGCTGTACTTGCAGCATTATTCATCAGGAATGCATATTCCTTCTGTCAAAAACTGTCAAAAGGTGCAGCCCAAGATCCTCGATTAAGAATTCTTGCTTAAGAA
>JACPPP010000082.1 GCA_016190935.1 Armatimonadota bacterium
TACGGAAGGTCTTTATTCACGAAGAAAATTAGAAAGTAAAGAAAGGGAATCAGGTATTATTTCTTCTCTTTCTAACTTTCTTTCCTTTCGAGCTTTCTTCGTTAGAAAGCATGGGGATCTCTGATCGCACCCCGTGATCGGGTGCGATATCATCATCGCACCCGAAAGAGAATCCCTGCGATTTCAAATCTCATCCTTTTGTTTCGCGCGCGATTCGGACCGGCCCCGTGGATTCGCGAACGATCAGTTCCATGGGGACAGACATCGCTTGAGGGGTATAATGCTCGTCTTTTCGCATTTTTATGAGCGCGCCCACTGCGCACTCAGCGACGCGGAACGACTGAACACCGATAGTTGTGAGTCGAGGTCTCGAGTATGTACCCAGTTTTTGTGCGCCATACCCGGCAACGGACAGGTCTCTGGGTACCGATAGCCCTTTTTCCTGTATAGCAACAACAGCGCCAAATGCGATCCGGTCGTTTATGCACATGACAGCCGACGTGTCGGGGCGTCGCCTTAGCAGTTCGTTGACGCCATTGTACCCATCCTCAAAATCGACGCCTGTAACCTCTTGCAGTAAATCACTCTGAAACTCGACATCCGCTGACTCAATGGCGAGCCGATATCCGGCCAGCTTCTGATTGCTGGTTCTTGACCTCGAAGTTGTGTCGAGGATCACCGCAATCTGCCTGTGTCCCAGATCGATCAAATGCCTGGTTCCCAAATAGAAACCCTGCTGCCGGTCAGTGGTCACATTTACGATGCCTTCTGCGCTCGACGGCATAAGATCTATGATAGGCAGCCCCTCCGATTTGAGCTTAAGCAAGTTACCTGTGGGTTGATTGGCCGATTCCCAAAGCAGCAGGAGTCCGTAAGGATTCATTGCGGAGACGGTTTGAAGAAAAGACGCTGCTTCGCTGTCGTTGTCGGCGATGTGGACAATTGTTGAAAGCCCGTTGTTCGCCGCCACCCGGTTTATCGCCATCAAAGTGTTGTCGGAATGGCTCGTGGTGACATCCCAGGTGACGGCCAAGAGCACTATCGTATCCGAGTATCCCCGCTTCAGCGCCGCGGCAAAGAGATTTCGGCTGTAGCCCAGTTCTTCTGCAGCCGCAATAATACGCTTCTTCGTAGCTTCACTGACTCGATTCGCCTTTCTATTTCCAGAAAGAACCCACGACACGGCTGTGTCGGAGACCCCGGCAATTTTGGCCACGTCTTCAATTGTTGGCCTACTTCTGGATATTCTCAATCTCTTGCACCTGTTTAGACTACGTTTCCTCAAATGAATTTTTCGCCAGCTTTTAACGGATTTCCTGCACGGTTACCATCTACGTTACGTGCGATTGCTTGAAAAAAAACAAAAAATATCAGAAAATCCACTTGACAGGCTGCGAATAATGAGGTATATATACAATGTTGGACGTCCAACCTACTCGATCACAGCAGTGTTCGGAGGACGATAGTTATGCTTTGTGAGTGCCGCAGTACGCTATGGAAGCTTTCGCTGGTTAGTTGCACTCATGAGAAAAACAGATACAGCGGGCAGGCATACTCCGAACCCCGCAGTTGTTTGGGTAGTATTGCGCGGTTACGAAGATGGTATCGCAGAGCAATGAATCGAGTGCGAGACTGCTGATGCTGAACAAACGAAAGGAGGGGACAAATATCATTCCAGCATACCGTACAGCCGTTAGAGGTCTCAAACGCATAATACCTCAAGACGGACCATTTTTTGACAGCGCTCATTTAGTCTACCTCTGGCCCAGTGCGGCTACGTAGCAGAGAAGAAAAGGAGGAACAGAAAATGCAGACAAGGATATCGCTCCTAGGCCTGATAATGCTCGGGCTGATTTGTGCTCTCGCCGTGCCTGTAGGGGCTCAGGTTTGGGATGCTACACAAGAGTTCAGCATCTACGCGGGCAATCCAAATGTTGTCCACGATGGCGGAATATGGACTTATGGCTGGAAGGCTCCCTGGGACTTCACCGGCCCCATAACGCCCTATGTAAGAACAGACCTTTGGGCCACATGGCCTAATTGGCAGATGGTTGGTTTCAGTTGGCTTCGCATCGAGAAGCGCCAGGGTGGCGGGGGATGGCTGTTGTGGAATACAGATACAAACAATTATGATGCTATGCCCTGGAAAGTAAACACGCTTCGCTGGACCGCCCCTACAAGTGGAACCATCATAATCGATGGCAAGTGGTGGAGCCAAGCGCTAGTAGGGCCAGATCCTTATCCGCTGGACACTGCTATTTACGCGCTTAAGCCGGGCAACCGTGGGGCTCATATCTACAAGAACGATACGGAGTTGTTCACCACGGTAATAGCTGGCGAGGTTGTCGAAGCGCCGTTTTACGGCCTTACGACAACCGTAAATGCTGGCGACACGATCGACTTTATGCTCGACCGAGGGATTGACGAGGAGCCAATAGATTGGAGCAACCAGGGTGACAGTACCGGTCTGCTGGCTACGATCAGCAAAATCGGACAGCCGGGAGGCATCGTTGGCACCGTTACCGATTCCGTAACGACCAACCCGGTCGCTGGTGCAACCGTCGAGTTGGTGCAAACGGGCGAGGTAACGATAACAGCGGCGAACGGCACCTACTCTTTTTCCAACCTTCCTGCGCCAAGACCTTACATGGTTACCGTTTCCAACCCACACTATACAACAACGACTGGATCTGTAACACTGCCGAGCGGAGGGAATGCCACGACAAATGTGGCGCTTGTTCCCTTTGGAAGCATCCACGGCACGATTACTGATGACGTGACCAACCAGCCCATTCAGGGCGCGACCGTCGAGTTGATGGGAAAGAGCTTCTCGACCACGACTGCGGAATGGTACACTACCTACTCGACCACGACTGCGGTAAACGGCAGCTACGCCTTTGAGGATTTGCCTATTGTGGCAGAGGGGTACATTGTCACCGCTTCTGCCGCCGGCTACACCACAAAGACGGCCATTGCGGCTACGCAGGTGCCGGCTGCGGGAGATATTACCGTCGATGTCGCGCTTGGCACATCAGGGAGCCTCAGCGGCGCCATTAAAGATGCTTCGACCACCCTGCCTGTTGAGGGCGCGACCGTTCATTTGAGCGGAACGGACTTTACAGCCACTACAGGTGCAGGTGGCGATTACTCCTTCACGGACGTTCCTGCAACTTACTATGAGGTTTCTGCATACAAGTCAGGCTACTCGCCCAACGCCAGCACTGTCTCTGTACCAACCCAAGGTACTACCGTAGATCTTGCACTGGGACCCGGTGGTGCGCCGACGGTTATGTTCGACGCCCATGCCGATTTTGACTTGACTGGAAAGAACCCCACTTATTTGCATGGTGGTGTGGCTAGCTGGAGTTATGGGACTAAGCAGATCGATTGTTATGCCGGCCCGTTCAGGCCAATGGAGGCTTGGCGCGGCGGTACCTGGCGGTGGAGCCCTGATGATCCATGCCGGGCTGAACGGTATAACGGTTTCCTGTTCATGCATCCGGGGGGAATAGACGATCCGCTGGCGTGGGGCAACTTAGACACAGTCCGATGGACGTCTCACTTCACCGGCGGAATACTAATTACTGGCGAATGGTTCGCAAATGTGTTTAACCAGAAGAACAAGACGCTGAACGATAACACCACGGTTGACGTTCACATCTACAAGAACGGCATCGATCTGTTCAGCAAAGTGATTGAGTGGCCTGACCTGGAATGGCCGTTTGAGCTATACACGACTGTTGTTCCTGGCGATACGATCGACTTCATGGTTGGTTGGCTGGAAGCGCCTTATGTTATTTTCCAGGATGGGACAGGTCTCGTTGCGCAGATCAGCACGTTCCAAACCGGACGCATCAGAGGCACGGTTACAGACGCGGCGACCAATATGCCAGTCGATGGTGCAACCGTTCAACTTGTGGGAACGAGCTTTTGGACGACCACGGGTCCGGACGGCAAGTACGACCTGGCCGATTTGCCGACGCCGAAGAACTACACGCTTTCCATCTCCAAGCTCGGCTATGTTACGAGGCATGTCTCTGCCGGGCTTGACCCAGGAGCAGACATCGAGGTCAATGTGGAGCTGTCCACCCCACCCGCGCCGGGATCGGCGAAGACAGCCGGAGCCGGTTCACTCGTTGGGGCAAAGGGCATCGTGACCGCGGTCTTTGGCGACAGATTTGTCGTTGAGGATGAAGATCGATCCTCTGGTATCACAGTCAGTCCGGTCAATCCTACCGATCTGGAGATAGGCGAGGAAGTGGTCGTGATTGGCACGCTTCAGGTGGATGGAAGGCTTCTGCTGGGTGAGCCCGCGCAGCGCCTGGGCAGGGAGAATGTAAGCATCGCCCCTCTTGGCGTCAACAATCGGGACATCGCGGGGGTTGCCCCAATGATGGGCGGCGGCCTTGTTTTTACAACCTTCGGTGGTGGCTCGCAGATTTGGCTCACATCGGACACTTTTAAAAACTTACGCGGCTTTGCTGTAGACCCTGCAGCCGCAAGCACGGCGTTTAGCGGCAGCGCACGCCAATTCTATGCTCCGGTTGTCTCACCTTCCAACGTCCAAGATGACATGTGGGTAGAGTATGAGATTCCAGAGGCTAGTGCGCCATTCCCTCTGACCGGGCGATGGGGGTTCTATGCTCGAGCGAGCATGCCTCCAAACGACTATGTGAACTATGGTAACAGTTCAGATTGGGTTATTGTCAACGGCGATCCGGCTGACGTTTTCCCGGGTGTTCCCAATCCGACCGATGCCCAGTGGCTTGCCGGGCTGAATAGCAACACAGGCCGCTACCCAGGCGGGGAGGTTATCCTGAACGGCCTTTTCACCTATAATATGGTGAATTACCGCTTCGGTTGGGCAAGCCAGCAACCAATTTGGGATGGTCATGGTAAGCCACTTGCCGTCCAGGAGAAGTACCTCGATGTCATAGACGGCAAGGCAGCATTCCGGCTCTATGAGCGTCTGGCGTCTCCCATGAACGCGCTGATTGACGTGATTTGCTGGAGTAGAGGGAACTATGCGCCGACTGATACCGACTGCGTCAAGGCCTATAACGCAGGGGCGACTATCGGACTAGGAAACGTTGGAAACATGGACCTTCTGATCGTCACCTGGGGCAGGGTTCTTGACGCCTCTGTGGTATATCCTGATGGTTCCACCAGGTTCCATATCACAGATGGCTATGCGCGTGAAGATGGGCCGACGGTGGTTGTGCGCGGCGGCACGGCGCCTGTGGGCGCAATTGAGGTAATCATACCAGCGTCTGTAACCGGTGCGCCACCTGTAAGCATAGACGACCATGTGACAGTTACCGGAATCGCGACCAAGGCTGGTGCACTGCACGCAGTCGCGGTCCGGATGGCGGAGGATCTGAACAAGATCGGTCCGTAAACGTGTGCGACGCATGAGGTCCACTTGGTGTAGTGGCCGGAGTGGGCCTCATCTCTCCGACTACGGGTTCGGCTCGGACGACCGACTTGGGCTGAACCCGTAGTATAAGGGAGTGTCTCAATTGGAGGAGGTATCGGGGAAATGTGGTCATCGAGCAAGAGAAGGCACGGGTTTACACTGATTGAGTTGCTGGTGGTCATAGCCATAATAGCAATCCTGGCGGCAATACTCTTCCCTATCTTCGCCAAGGCAAAGGAGAGCGGACGAAAGTCTAGTTGCATTAGCAACCTGAAGAATTGTTTCCTGGCGTTTGCTGCGTACGGAGATGATTGGAATGGCAAGTATCCGTGGGCGTACGGTGCGTGGTATTTTGGAAAATTAAAGGGCGCTCGGGACCGGCGATGGCCTGGAGTGATGAGCAGGTATCTCAGGAGCGAGAAGGTCGTGCGCTGTCCATCGGATATCGGGATTTCGAATCCACCCTACGGGTACTACTCACCCCCTATCAAACCACCTCCATTGTGGCAGATGCAGATGACAAGCTATGAGTATCAGGGGATAGATCAGATGGAATCGTACAGGCTTGCTGGCAAGACGATAGCCAGCCTAAGGACTCCATCGAAGCGGGTGCTGCTTCATGACCCCATGCCCTGGCACTTCCAGTTCTTCCATAACGTGCTATTTTGTGACGGGCACCTTGCGACAATGAAGACCCAGCCAATGCTTGAGGCCATCTGGAAAGGTTATTACGAATAAGGCCACCATCTGCGGGTTCGGCACGGACAAACGACTTGGCTGAACCCGTAGTATAAGGGAGTGTCTCATCTGGAGGAGGTATCGTGAAAATGTGGACATCGAGTAAGAGAAGGCACGGGTTTACACTGATTGAGTTGCTGGTGGTCATAGCCATAATAGCAATCCTGGCGGCAATACTCTTCCCTATCTTCGCCAAGGTAAAGGAGAGCGGACGAAAGTCTAGTTGCCTTAACAACCAGAAGAATTGTTTCCTGGCGTTTGCCGCGTACATAGATGATTGGAATGGCACGTATCCGTGGGCATATGGCGCGTGGTACTTTGGACCATCAAAGGGCGCTCGGGACCGGCGATGGCCTGGAGTGATGAGCAGGTATCTCAGGAGCGAGAAGGTCGTGCGCTGTCCATCGGATATTGGGATTTCGAGTCCACCTTCTTACGCGTACTACTGGCTAAAAAAGACCCAACCACCTCCATATCTGCTGTGGCAGATGCAGATGACAAGCTATGAGTATCAAGGAATAGATCAGATGCCATCGTACAGGCTTGCTGGCAAGACGATGGCCGGCCTGAGGACACCATCGAAGCGGGTGCTGCTTCATGACCCTGTGCCCTGGCACTTCCAGTTATTCCATAACATTCTGTTTTGTGATGGGCACCTTGCGACAATGAAGACCCAGCCAATGCTTGAGGCCATCTGGAAAGGTTACTACGAATAAGGCCACCATCTGCGGGTTCAAGGTGGATCGTCACCACAGTCCGGTTACTGCCCACCATTCGTGTAGATGGAAGCGGATTTATCGAAGAGCGCATAGTATGACGCCCTACGCACAACGCCCCTCATGTTGTCCACTATTGCACGGTGTACGGTCTACCCTGATTATATTGCTGGATCTGTCGTCGCTCCACCGCCAGGAGTGGTGTATTTAGCACGAGATACACAGACAGGTTGCGCAGCAGGAGATCGGCTGACCATGGTCTCCAGGACAAGCAGTGTCATCGAATGATGCAGGCTGCCAGAGACCGAATTGAGTTAAGGATTCAGGTACAATCAACCAGAAAGGAAGACACCGACAGTTGAAAAAGTTTGGTTCATTGACACTACTACTAATCTCGATTTGCGTCGGGAATGGCTACGCCGCTCGGCTGTTCCCAGCCGGCTTGCCAGCGAGCCAATGGGTCAAGTTCGACGCGGAGGGTTACTCGCGCCCGGTCACGGGCGTTATCTATCGAGACGGCCAGCCAGCGGCAAATGGCATGCCTTTAGGCGCCATCGACACAGGCTGCATCGATCTGGACCTCGGGGGAACCTTAGGGTACGTCACCATTTTTGACTCGCATGTACCAAGGAGAGGACCACTGAACGTCCCGTTTTTGGGAATGGCGATCGGCAAGCGCGCCTGGCTGCTATCGACGTATAGTATGTCCGGGGTATCGGCCGCGAAAGGGATGGATTACTGGGGACACTATCCCATCGCCGATCTCGAGTACGAGCTGGATGCGCCCGTCGGTGCGGGGATGCGCGCGTGGTCTTCGTTCCTGCCCGGGGACACGCCGAATTCAATGATACCCGGGGCCATTTTCGAGGTCCATCTGCGCAACCTGACGGCCAAAAGTCAGAAGGGAACCCTGGCATTCAGTTTTCCCGGATTCACACGGACTGAGGCTCGCAACAACGCAATACATCGCAAGCCTGTCGATAGAGAGTTGGTGAAGGGCATTCTCGCAGAGGCGGGGGGAGCCATTCAGTTTTGTCTTGGAGTAATCGGAAAACAGCCGGTCCGGATCGGCGGGGGCCTTGGCTGGGACGGCAACGCCTGGCGAAGCATCGGCACTAACCTGCCATCGTTCGAGAAAGCCGATCATGATGGAAGCGCATCGTCCGTCGCCGTCGACTTCTCGCTTGCCAAGGACGAGCAAAAGGTGATCCGGTTTGTGCTGACTTGGCACTCTCCCGAATGGCAGTCCGCAGGTGGCAACGTCCAGTTTACGGAGACGCAAAAAGCCTACGGCACTTATGGCGGCAAGACGTATACTCACATGTACGCCGCACGTTACAATAACGCGGTCAAAACGGCAGAGAAGTTGGCTGGTGAGCACACCTCGCTCCTCCGGCGCGCGCTTGCCTGGCAACAGGAGATCTACAGCGACGAATCGCTGCCGGGCTTGCTCCAGGATTCCCTGATCAATATTCTGCACTTGATTACAGAAACCGGCATGTGGGCCCAGGCTGTGCCTCCAGTCGGCGACTGGTGCCGCAAAGAGGACGGCGTGTTCGGGATGAACGAGTGTCCGCGCGCGTGCCCGCAGATAGAGTGCATCCCGTGCAGCTTCTATGGGAATATCCCGCTCGTCTACTTCTTCCCTGATGCGGCACTCTCGACTTTAAGGGCTTACAAGGCCTATCAATTGCCTAACGGCCGCCCGGCTTGGATTTTTGGCGCGCCTGCTGGGCTGGCCGAACCAGTGGAGGGCTACCAGTTCGTTCTGAACGGCTCCTGTCTGGTTGAGATGATCGACAAGATGTGGCTGCGCACGGGCAGCGACGATCTTCTCAAGGAATTCTACGAGTCCGCGAAGAAGGCTACTATCTTCACTATGACTCTGCGTCCGGCCTACGGAGACAAGCAGGTCGTGTCCATGCCCGAGGGAAACGCAGGTCAGGAATGGTATGAAACCGTGCAGATGAACGGCTTGGTCAGCCACGTCGGCGGAATCCATCTTGCTCATCTCAGGATGATGAAGCGGATGGCCGAGAAGATGGGCGACGCGGAGTTCGTACAGCAATGTGACCGATGGCTCAAGGCTGGATCGCAGGCTATGGAGGATGAGCTCTGGGCCGGCACCCACTATCTTCTGTTCAACGAGCCGGAGACGGGAAAGAAGTCCGATATTGTGCTCGCATATCAACTGGATGGCGAGTGGATGGCGAAGTTCCATGGTCTGCCGGGAGTCTTCCAGACCGACCGGGTCAAGACGACACTGGAGAGCTTGAAGAAGTGGAATGCCAATCCGAGTATTGCTCCCCACGGGCCGCTCGTTTTTGCCAAAGCTGGAGGCGCCAAGGCATCCGACTTCCCCTGTGGCTACTGGACCGATTCTGGGACACATACCCCCGGAGATATGATGCTCGGAATGACCTATATGTATAATGGCGACAGCGAATTCGGAATGGACGTAATCCGGAGAGTTATGAATAACCTGGTGAACCGCATCGGTGGTACCTGGGACTCCCCGATTCTCGTCCGTGGTGATACCGGAGTGAGAGTGTATGGCAATGATTACTATCAGAATATGATGCTTTGGTCTGTTCCGGCAGCGATCGAAGGAAAGGACCTGAGCGGCCCGTGTGAGCGCGGTGGGCTGGTGGACAGAATTCTCCGTGCCGCCCGGGAGAAGTAGTCCATGCCGAGGATAGTTCGACAGGAAAGCCACAACACATTTTGCCGAGCGTTTTTCACGCTCAACCTTATGTTGAGGGCGGCGAGCGGCCGGTAGCCGGCCGGCGTCCTTCTCAGCATAAGTTAGAGGTTATGGA
>JACPPP010000084.1 GCA_016190935.1 Armatimonadota bacterium
GGCCCCGATGGACCGGCCCGTCTCGCGCCGGTCCGCGTGCTGAGCCTGTCGAAGCATGCCGCACGTCCCCGTGCGGCGGCCCCGCATTGATCGCACGCGATCTCCTCGCCATTGATCGCGCGCGATCTCCGAATCGCGTGCGAAAAAGAAAGATGCGATTTGAAATCGCAGGGATTCTCTTTCGGGCGCGATGATGATATCGCACCCGATCATAAGTAATGAAACTGGACTTATTCACAAGCATCAGCAGGCTTTGGTTTATGCTTCACTGTCTGGTGAAACCTCTGCGCTCACGGCGGAAAGTTCTTCTATGACATGGCGCAGCCGTTCGGCAGCCTCGACGCCAATGTGGTCGAGCGCAGGGTTGCCTATGACGCTGAGCATCATTTCGGGGTCCACCGCCGCCACTACAGAGCCCGCATCTTCTTCATAGACTATGACATTGCAGGGAAGAAGCGCGCCTATCTCGGTCTCGGCCTCGAGCGCCCTGTGCGCAAGGTGAGGATTGCACGCTCCGAGAATGATGTAAGGACGGTAATCGACGCCGAGTTTCTCCTTCATGGTCTTCTTCACGTCTATCTCCGTCAGTACACCGAATCCTTGCGCTTTGAGCGCCTCTTTGGTTCTGGCAACTGCTTCGTCGTAGGGCAAATTCACCCTCGTCCGCATTGTATATCCGCTTTTCTTCACGACAGCCATAGCATCATTCCTTCTCTGCTGCGTAGGGTCAACTGCTTATGCATCAGGATACCCCCGTCTTGGCTCTTCAAAACGGAGTGCTCCGCAACTTGACATCCGAACATGGCTGAACATATAATGCAGATGAGGAAACTTGCTCCAGATGCAGGAGGAATGCCGCCATGAGGCTTTGCGCTTTCGCTCCACTTCTCATAACCGTCTCCTTAGTTATCTTCACCGGGTCGGCCACAGCTTCCCCATCGGTCGAGTTCCAGAATACCGTGCTCGACATAGGAAAAGTGTTGGCCGGCAGCAAAGTAAACGGGACTCTGTCTTTCAAGAACGCCGGGAACGAGACGCTGGAGATTATTGAGATATCGGCCCCGTGTGACTGCATGGAGGCGAAGGCCTCTGCCCTGAAAGTGCCGGCGGGTGAATCCTCCGCAATCGAGATAATCTTCAAGACCGGCAGCTACAAGGGGCAGGTCTCGAAAACTGTAACCATAATCAGCAACGACCCGATACGTCCCGTCGTGGAGCTTGAAGTTAAGGCGCTAGTCGAGCCCATCGCCACGATGACTCCTGAACGTTTTAACTTCGGCACAATCGAGGTAAGTTCGACCGTCGAGAAAGTTGTAGCTATAAAGCCTTTGATACGCAACGGCTTCGATATAGTCAAGATTGAGCCTGTCGGAACTCACGTGAAGGTCAAGGACATAAAGAAGCCGCGCGATGAGAATGGGGTCTATAGCGTGACGCTCTTGATCGCTGCGGGCGACAGACCCGGCAGGGTGAAGGAGCAAGTGAGGGTCACCACGAGCCTGCCGGGCAATCCCGTTCTGGAGATCCTAGTCTATGGAAACATAAAAGGTCAATCGGCGGGTGATGCGAAATCTTTCTAGACAACTTGTTGGAGCAGCGTGCATAGTGGCTGCGGCAGCCGCGATTGGACTGGCTTATAACGAGTTGAGGGCCGACAAACTTCCGCTGATCCGAGCGCCGCTGCGCGAGACCCGTCGAGTCGCGAAATTGGAACAATTGATGCCCTCTGTTCCGCCGGTCACGGAATCTCAAGAATCCGATGATATGAAAGAAGAACCGTCGTTGGGGCCTGCCCAGGAGGAGCCTCCGAAGGCAGAGAAGACCGGGAAACCTGTGGCAGCAAAGCTGGAACCCAAGGCTGAGACGGCGCGTCGTATAGCTGGAGATCAGGAGAGACCTGTTTCATCTGCTGAAACGCCTGCAGATAGGAAGGCGGTCGAAGAAAAACCGCTCAAGGAGCCAGAAAACACGGATCAGAACGTGCAGGCGCTGTTTACAACGCTGGAGGACGCAAAAGCGTGCTTCGACAGCAAGACAGCCCTTTTTGTAGATGCGAGGCCGGCTGAGGACTATCAGGCCGAGCACGTGCCGGGGGCGGTTTCACTCTACTCGGAGAAGCTGAGCGAACTGTATGATGCGGTGCTGGGCGCGACGCCAAAAGACAAGTTGCTCGTCACCTACTGCAGTGACCCGGAGTGCAGCGCCGCTGTGGAACTGGCGGATCAGTTGGTTGCGCGGGGGCACACGCGGGTTGTGATACTTCTCGAGGGCCTTCCCGGATGGAAGAGCGCCGGATATCCCACGGTGAGCGGAAAGGCATCGCCGAAATGAAAAGCCGGTCCATCTCGAGGATCTTTTCCAGTCGAGGACTGGCTGTCGTATGTAGAGTAGTGGTGGCGGGCGTCTTCATTTATGCTGCCGTGGGCAAAATACAGGACCCAGCGGAATTCGCTGATGCTGTGATGGGGTTTCGCATACTTCCACTGCAGTTCGTGAACATTTTTGCCATCATACTGCCGTGGGTGGAATTGATCGGCGGCGTCTGTCTGCTGTCGGGTGTCCTGGTGACCAGCAGCGCATTGCTGCTGGTAGCGCTGAACGTTATGTTTATGTTTGCTGTAGGTTCCGCTATGGCTCGTGGGCTTGACATCGAATGCGGATGTTTCACTCTGTCGCAAGCTCATGCTAAGGTCGGTTGGAGTCTGCTTGCAAGAGATGTGGCAATAATACTGCTCTGTCTGCCCTTGCTCTCCGGCATCGCCGGGAGGGAGGGGAAGAGCAAAGAGCAGCAAGCAATGAGCGATGAGCAATGAGCGATGAGTGCAGATGGCCCGGCCCGTGTCGCGCGGGGCCTCATGCTGAGCCTGTCGAAGCGTGCCGGACGTCCCCGTGCGGCGGGTAGGTCGTTGGGTGCTGCATCATCCGTGGAATCTTAGTAATCTGCAGTTCAAACGATTGGAGCTTGAATATATGACTACACAAGTTTTTCGAGTGAGGCCGGTTGCAATCTCGGCCATCGTGCTTGCGATGCTTCTGCTGTGGAGCGCGGGCAAGTCCAGCTTTGCAGAGGAAAGCGCGAAGCGCGTCACCCTCATCTATACTAACGATACGTTGGGAAATCTTGAGCCATGTGGGTGAAGCAGCAGTAAGTCGGGCGGTCTGCCTCGACGCGCTACTTTTATCAAGAAGACTGTGGCCGAAAAAGTGAACTCTGTGATAGTCGAGAGCGGCGACCTTGCGGCTCCGGCCGTGACTCCGCACACCACGACTAGACTGGAAGCAGCGGCGGAGGCGCTCAGACTTATGGGCTACACCGCCATCGGAGTCGGTCCTATGGACGTGCTGTGGAAGGATGAATACTACGACATCCTCAAGCAGAAGGGCCTCCAGATAGTCCAGATAGATACGGTCGATCACGCAGGAGCACTCCCTTACGTCATCAAGGAGATCGGGGGGCTGAAAGTCGGTGTCGTCTCCTTCGGCGCGGTCGCGCCTGACAGAAGGGAGAGCATGGACCTGCTGAAACTCAGGTACAAACTCTACGCCGAGGTTCGGGGCAAGTGCGATGTTCTGATCCTTCTCGACCAGGCGAACGTTGCGACCGAGAACTGGCTCGAGCGCACGGGGCAGCGCATTGGACAGCCTGACGTTGTGGTTGGAGGAACGCCGCGGATAGGGCTTAAAGATCCTAAGTGGGTCGGCAGCACGATGATCGTGCCGACCAGCACCAAAGGGACTCACGTGGGCTGCGTGGACATCGAGGTTACGGGGACAGACAAGAAGATGACCTATTCGCGCACCTCGCTGGACCCGTCGATCGCGGATGACCAGGAGATATTGAAGCTGACGACATTACCGGCGGCAAAGCCACCTGTAGTTAAACCGCCTGCACCGGCGCCGGTAACAAACCCGTGGGGGGCGCGGCCTGGGGCTGTTGTACATCAGGACAGCCCAGCAATGGGTAAGGGAAATGAAAAGTGAAAAATGCAAAGTGCAAAATTCAAAATGCAAAATGAATATCCTCGGCAAGTCCAGGCCCTTCGGGCCTGATGGCCGGGACGGATCCCGGCCACTACAGCATCCTGAGCCTGTCGAAGGATGCGACTGCACCAGGTAATCAAGCTTCAGGATACCCTCTGAGGCATCCTGAGCCATGCTGAGCCTGTCGAAGCACGAAGGATGGGGGGATGCCCATTTTGCATTTTGCGTTTTTCATTTTTCATTTCCCCTGCGCCCTGTATATCGGCAGGTTTCGCACCAGGCCAGGATGATTTTTCCCGTGAATTGACACCTCGACCGGCATCCCCTCAACGGCTTCTGGTGGTAGGTAGGCAATTGCCATTCCGTGTCCGAGGGTCGGGGAGAAAGCGCCGCTGGTAACTGCGCCCTCTCCAACCGGGGTTTGAACTACATCCCCGTGCCGAGGCACGGGGCGGCCGTGCATTTGTATTCCCAGCAGTCTGCGGCTCGGCCCCCGTCTTACCCGGTCTTCGATTGCGTCGCGGCCTATGAAATCCCCCTTTTCGAGCTTGACCCATCGCATAAGCCCTGCTTCGACGGGAGTAGTATTCTCGTCGAGTTCGTGGCCGTAGAGCGGCAGTCCGGCCTCGATCCTCAGTATATCTCTCGCGGCGAGACCGCACATAGCAAGCCCGTACTCCTGGCCTGCGTCGAGCAACGCCGCCCATACCTGTTCGGCTGAGTCGTTACGGCAGGCTATCTCAAACCCGTCCTCACCTGTATATCCCGTTCGGGAGGCCAGGACTTCGTTCCCAGCGATCTGGCCGAGGACGAAATGGAACCGCGGCACATCCGCCGCCTCTGCAAGTCCCGCAGCGGCCAATATGCCTGCGGACCGTGGACCTTGAATGGCAAAAAGCGAGGTAACCAGCGTCTCATCCACCAGCGTAACGAGCGGCGGGATGAGTCCGAACATCCATGCCTCGTCGTTCTCCAGGTTTGAGGCATTTACAACGGCCAAAAAATGATCCTCGGACTTTCTGAACACTATCAGATCGTCGATTACGCCGCCCTCGGCATTGCACATCAGGGTGTACTGACCCGCTCCGTCTTCGAGCCGTCCGGCATCGTTTGTGAACAGCATCTGTAGGACGCTCAGAGCGTCGGCGCCCAGGAACTCCAGGCGGCCCATGTGGCTGACATCGAAGATACCTGCCGAGTCTCTGACGGCTCTTGCTTCTCTGATGGCGCTGCCGTAGTCGATCGGCAGCCACCATCCGGCAAACTCGCCCATACGCGCCCCAGCGCGTTCATGTACGTCGTTGAGAGCTGTTTTATTCACACAATCTCCTGCATTGCGGTTGGGTCGGCATGCCTGCGAGGGTCGTAGGACTCACCGTTATCTGGGAAGATCCTTCACCTTATGAATCGAACTTTGACAAGCCGTAATTGCTCAATCGGGTCGAAGTCTGGATGGTCGCCTGTTATGAGTTGTGCGTCTTCCCGAACAGCCAGCG
The DNA here is from genome assembly GCA_016190935.1 of Armatimonadota bacterium. Taxonomy (GTDB): domain Bacteria; phylum Armatimonadota; class UBA5829; order UBA5829; family DTLH01; genus JACPPP01. The sequence goes on from JACPPP010000084.1 coordinate 5,478, forward strand.
CTAAGCAGAAGCAGTCCGCGATAGAGGGCATGACAGGCAAGGTAACCTTGTATAGGCCGGCTTGCTGCCACAAGTTGTCGTCGGTATCAGTTACGATCATCAGCCCGTCTTGGCGCAACCTGCCAATCGCATCCTGAGCTTTTTCCTTGTCGGCGGCCTTCAATACGTTGTAGAACACCTCGCAGGCGTTGATGGCATGTGCTTTGCAGTGGTTCTCTGGGTCAGATAGCAGATCAGCGACCACGTCGCCTCCAGTTTCCTTCTTGAGATATGCAATAAGTGCACAGGCATCAAAGACAAAAGTTCGGTTCTCTAAGTCTGCCACTGCCGGTTTTCCTGTTCGCGGTCTATTCTCTTTTGCTGAAGATAGGAATCACACGACAGGCCCTGAATATGGCTGAGTGCGCCATAGCCAGACAGTTTCCTCCTGCCTTTGCCCCCCTGTGAAGACCCCTGCGGCGGCTTCTGCACAACCAAAGTGCTGATAACGGCCGAGCCGTGATGCGTGAAAACCCTGGACTCGACGTCCGCCGCCTGCTCTGAAGTGGATGTGACCACAGGAAATACGTAGACAGATTGTGCGCCGGTGGTCCGCACTCGTTCTATTTTGGTTTCTTTGACTACCGTGTCGAGTATCTTCATTTGCTACATCTCCTTTTTCGCTGGTGGTTCACTCACAAGCAGACTGAGCGCACGCTTTTCCTCGCCGCCCACCAGAACGGAAAACTGATAATGGCCTGGATGCTCAAAACGCACCCCATTTAGGCCAATTATAGTGTTGAACTCCGTCGAGCTTCCGGTCCGGGATGGTTCTGGAACAACCAGCGATTGTTCTATACCGAGCATGGGTCTTGCTTCATCGTCAAGCAATTTGACTTCGATAGTCTTATTGGAACCCACTTCCGCGGGCGAAGCATTGAAACTAATGACAAGGAACATTGTCGGAAGAGCAAAGGGCAGTTGAGGAGGCTTGATCTCGTTGAAAATTCCTAGTATATTCAGCTTACCATCTTGACTAAGATTGGCATAATCAGCCATCACAGCTAGCGTAACATTCATTTTACCCTCCGCTTCCAAATCTTTGTGCCATTCATGCACTCATTAATATTATTACCTAAATGAGCTGGTTTGTCCAGGGTTAAGGCGCGGGGGTGACAACTCATCGCTCATTGCTTCGGAAAGAGCGCACGGTCCAACTGGACCAACCCTTCGGCGAGCCTTGGGCCTGGTCTGAACAGCAGCGCTGGGTCGATTAGGTAAATCCGGCCCTCCCGCACGGCCCTCGTCTTCCTCCAAAGGGAGTTCCTCTCGAAAAAGCTTTTGTCCTCCTTCCTGGTTACGACCAGGATGTCGGGGTTCCTGCTGATAGCAACTTCGGCCGGAAATGGATTGAAACCGGGCTTTGAGTCGCCAGCGACGTTCTCGCCGCCCGCGTAGATCAGCATCTCCTGGACGAACGTCCTCGGCCCGGCTGTCCAGAGCGGGCTGGACTGCACAACCACAAGGACGCACGGAGGCTTTTGCGCCTTTTTGCGCTCCTTTATAAGCGCAACAGTGCGCTTCATCGAGCTTACTATCTCCTCCGCCCGTTCGGTTCTGCCGGTAGCTCGACCGATGTTCTCAATGTCTGAGTAGACCTCCTCGAAGGTCTTTGGATCGCTGGCCATAACGGGAATACCCAGAGCTTTCAGCCTGCGAACCACCGAGTCGTTCAGGAACCCGTGAGCCAGCACGAGATCCGGCTCGAGCGCAACTATGCGTTCGAGGGACATCTTCACATCGCCGACTTTCGGTTTCTTCTTCGCCTCCGGGGGATAGGTGCACTGCCCGGTAACTCCGGCGATGCGATCTTCGAGTCCCAGGGCGTAGAGTATTTCGGTGTTGCTGGGGGTGAGGGAGACGATGCGGTGGGGGGTCTTCAAGCGGGCTGGGTTGCCGCCTGCTTTCCCAGGATTGGCGGCCGGCCGTGCACAGCCTGCGATCAGTGCGCACAGCGCAACCAACGTTGATAGGAACAGAATTCGCGTCACAGTGTAGGCAACTCTACTGTATGAGCAGGCTCCATTTCCATAGTTACCACGATAGAGGGGTTTGGAACAAGTCCAAACTCAGCAGGATCCTCATCCTCTAAATACAGCGCCACAGCTTCCTGCAGGTTACGCAGCGTCTCTTCGATGGTCGATCCTTGTGTAACAACCGATATTCCTGTGCATTCAGTTACGTAATAGCCTTCACTCTCATACACAACGGCCTTTATTGTCTTTTGCAAGGCTGGAATTGCCATTCTTAATTTCCTCCTTGTCAACACATCTGCGGGCTAGTTCTGCCCCGCCGCCTCTTTGAGCCGCTTGATTTCCTCGGCGGTGAGGTGTCGCCACGCCCCAACCGGTAAATCCCCGGCTTCGATGCCGTCTATCTTGGTTCGCACCAGGCGCTCAACCTTGTGCCCGACCGCTGCGAGCATCCTGCGCACCTGCCGCTTCCTGCCTTCGTGGATGGTAAGCTCTACGACACTCCTGCGCCCGTCCGCGCTGGTCTCCAGCAGCTTCGCCTCCGCAGGCGCTGTAACGCCGTCCTCCAGATCGACTCCCTCCCGCAGCCGCTTCAGATCTTCATCAGTGACAACTCCGCGCACGGTGGCAACGTAGGTCTTTCCGACTTCATGGCTTGGATGGGTGAGCTTGTAGGTGAGGTCCCCGTCGTTCGTGAGGATGATCAACCCCTCTGTGTCCACATCGAGCCGCCCCACCGTGTGCAGACTGGCGCTCATGTCTGCCACAAGTTCCATTACGGTTTTCTTAGCGAAGCGGTCGAACCGCGTGCTGGTGTAGCCCGCGGGCTTGTTGAGCAGTATGTAGTATTTGCGGTGAGGAATAACGACCAGCCTTCCCTCGACCTTTATCTCGTCACTGTCGGGGTCGACTCTGGCGCCAAGAGTGTTCACTATCTTTCCGTTAACCGTGACGCGCCCGGCGGTGATGAGCTCCTCGGACTTCCTACGAGAGGCCACCCCAGCCGCCGCCAGGACCTTTTGCAACCGCTCTTCCACAGGCCGCTCCGATCGAAATCATCGTCAGTAATGCAATAGCTCTCACCCAGGGCCATGCTGCGCTGGCCGATGTTTCGTCCACGTCCTCAGCGGCATTGAGATCGACCGTCATCACCGGCTTATCGGCGACATAAGCGGTCATTGTGCCGACCTTTTCTCCCTTTTTCACCGGGGCGCGAAGTTGATCTATCTTCGTCTCCGCTCTTGCCATATCAGCCTGACCTGCTTTGACCGTAACGTGGACTTGCCTTTCCGGGACCACCTCCAACTCGGAACTCCCTCCGTAAACCTGAACCGTCGCTACAGGCTGATTGCGGCGAGCCAGCAGAACCCTCTGGAAATGCTTGAAGCCGTAGTCCATCAGAGCAGCCGTGTCGGCCTGGCTGTCGAAGCTGTCTAAGACAACCGACACGAGCCTCCACCCGCCGCGCGTCGCTGAACCGACGTAGCAGTAGCCCGACTGCTTGGTATAGCCGGACTTGATGCCATCGGCTCCGAGATAATGCTTTATGAACTTCGACCTGGTCTGAATCAGCACGTCTTTTGTATTGATCGATCTCTTGATCTTCTTGCTCTGAGTAGCAATGATCTCGTTAAAGTGGGGCAGCCGGAGTGCGTATCGAGCTATCAATGCCAAATCGTAGGCCGTCGAGTAGTGGCCAGGAGCATAGAGTCCATTCGGGGTAACGAAATGCGTATTCTTCGCGCCGATCTCTCTTGCTTTATCGTTCATCATCTGGGCAAATCCGCTGACTGTGCCTCCGACATGCTCGGCGAGCGCCACAGCAACATCATTTGCCGAGCGGACCATAAGCGAGACCAGAAGGTCCTCTACCTTGACCTGTTCTCCGGGTTTGAGATGAAGCGATGTGTAAGGCACCTTGCTCGGCGCTTCGCTCGCCGTAACGATTTCGTCCATCCCGCAGTTTTCGATAACCAGAATGGCCGTCATTATCTTCGTGGTGCTTGCCACAGGTCTGCGAACGTACGCATTCCTGGCATAGAGGACCTGCCCCGTAACGGCATCCGTTAGTATGATGCTCTGGCCGTCAAGTTTCGGCCCTACGGCGGCCGCGGAGGCTTGCACACCTGCGCGGACTCCCAATGTCAACGAGACCACGGTCAGAGCTAATAAAACGTGCTTCATCAGACCTCCTGCATCCTTTTTGACCCTTCACATAGAGTATACCACGTATTGCCGCCTTTCTGGTATCGGGGTTCCAACAGCCGGTTGTTTGCTAGACACTATAAGTTGCTGGTGCTATCATTTTTGAGGTTGTTCCCGCACGACATAGACGGGAAGACTTGAAGAGTTGCGGGGGTTCTTAAGGTGAAAGAGATGAAGTCCGGCCTGGACGTCCGTGCGTCAGGCCGAGACATCACGCTTACAAATGGTGTGGTCCAGTTAAAGCTGGTATTCTGTGACGGTGGCTACGCGCAGGAGTTTTACGGCCTCGACCGCTGTGGCAGACCCCGCTTAATCCTCTCAACGCTGCATCGCGATCTGATCCCGTTTACCGAGCACAGAGTGACTGCCGACCCAATAATCTCAGGCCATCGGAGGCACCTGTTCGAGGTGACCCGCGAGTCGATTCGAATGGTCTACTCTGACGCCAGGGTAACTAGAGATGACCGGCAACTCTCGGTCAAGCTCTCCGGGCGCTTTGCGGAATCTGAAGTGACGTCAACTATCACACTCCCAGTGGGGTCGAAGTCCGTTCGCGTTTCGGTCGATGTGGAATTGGCCGCATCGCGCCGCCCGCCCATTCTGGAATACCTGATGTCGATCTATGCGTTCCTTCCCGACGGAATGCTGCTCGATCATTACAAAAGGTTGACTTATGCCTGGGCGCCTGCTCTTCGGCCGCAGGACGATCAGATCATCGGAGAGAGATCGTTTCGCACGGCTGCCACAGTCGTGCAATATAAGAAACTTTTGGCTGCGCTCGTTCCCGACCCGGATGTTGCGCGTCACTTCCCGGCCGCTTTGGACCTGGACCTAAGAAACGGACTCTTGCCGGCTCCTGTGCTCGCCTACGGGTTTTGCCGGTCGGAGGCGGAAGGCCCTTTTTCTTATCACGATCGGTCTATGCTGCTCAGGCCGCAGGCTGGGACGCTTTCATACTCCTTTAATCTTTATCTTGACGCTGACGCGACTCTGGCTGAGGACTTGAGGTCCGTTCAGGAGCTTGTCTGGAGCCGGGCACGTGCGAGAGTGGCCGAAAGGGAGCCGCCGGAGACCCAGATCGGACTGTCCGACGACCCCGCGTCCGCTTACGTGCTGAAGTCCGGCCCCCACTCTGCCGCAGATTCCTACCGGGCCGAGGAGATAATCCAACAGGTCCTTGCGCGCCAACTGCCGGAGGGCGTCTTCGCCCCGGAGACCGGTTTGGCTGACCCTGGCCCTTATGACACAACTCTGACCTCGGAGATGTGCAGATGGATGCTTGCTATTCACAGAGACTGCGAGCCTGACCTGCGGGTGCTCCTCGCCTGCCGCAATTACGGCGACTTTCTCGTCGCGAACCAGTTTCCGTCCGGTGCGATTCCCTCCTGGTTTTCCGATAGATTCATTCCGCTGCCCGACCTCCGGGAATCGGCTCAAACTGCTGCGTCGGGGCGGTTTCTCGCGGAGCTTTACGAGCTTACCGGCCATAAGTCGTACCTCACCGCAGCTTGCAGAGCCGCAAGCCTGGTCAGCAACCTGGTAATCAAACAGCGGTATCACGAACGAGAAGCATTCCTTTCCGGCGCACTTGGGATTCAGGACCCCCACACGGGAATTCTACCTCAGAGTTCGATCTCGATGCGGCAGGCGGCTGACCTGTTTCTCGCGGTCTACAGGCTGACCGGAAAGAGATGCTATTTGAAGTCCGGCGTCGCGGCGCTTACGCAGATGTGCTGGCTGCAGGATACCTGGTCCGCCGAGACCGGAGCTTTCGGGGCAGGCAATGCATCCCAGGCCGAGGTTCCACAGGCGCAGTTCGCCAGGACTCTTCTGGAGTACTACGAGGCAACCCGGCATACGGAGTATATAGAGCGCGGCATCGCGGCGTTACATTCCGGACTCGCGCCCGGCAGTCCCGAAGCCCTCGCCGTCCAACGTTGGGCCACCCGGAGGTTTGGGGCCGCTCTCGTCGATGTAGTCGCTCGCAGCGCCTATGCCATCGGCCCGTGCAGGATCACCGGCCTTAGTCTCGGACCGAGTAAGCTCTCACTGGAACTTCACAACGGATTCGCGCACGACAGCTATCCGCTCAGAGTCAGATTCTGCGGTCTAAGAAAAAACTCCTACCGAGTGGCGATCAATGGGGAGGAAAAAAGGTACTCGAAAGTCGAACTAGAGACAGGGGTAGAAATCAGGAGGATCGTTTTTGCGTAAACCACTTGCAGTTCAAAGGCGCGATTATCTGGTAAAGAGCGGGCCGTCCATTTATGGTATCAAGCGAATGGAAAAGGTAGTTTCTCCGAGCGGCGAGATATTCATTTTTCTCGGTGTGCGCGAGGGGGAGGTTTATCTTGAGCGCGAGGACAAGTCGAAAGACGAGCCATTTGTGACCCTGGACAGCTCTGAGTTTGCGAAATACAGTAAGATGTAGGATGGGGGCCGGGAGCCAGGGGGATTCTAGATTTTGGATTTTAGATTTTAGATTGAAGGGGCAAGATAACTATGATCGGGTGCGATTCGGAGATCGCGCGCGATCAATGGCAGCTCGATGTTCGTATGTCTTGCCTCCAGAACCGCGGAGACGCGGAAGGAAATTGAGCTGCAGAAGCTCCAGATGGGGAGGGATTTAAATCCCTCCCCATCTGGGGGAAGGTTGGAATTCCGCGTCTCCATCCCTTCCCCGCTTCCGCGGTTCTGGTATCGTACGCTAGTATTATAACGACGAGTCATATTGAGGGAGGGATATAATTCTGTGGGTAGAATAGCTGTGGGATTATTGAGATGGAACCTGTTGATATTGGCAAGATATACAC
>JACPPP010000086.1 GCA_016190935.1 Armatimonadota bacterium
CTGCCGACCTGGAGCACGGTATACAACTCGGGCAATCCGTGGACGTTCGCGCAGATGATGACCGAACAGGGCGGCGATCCTGCAGTCCTGCAGAACGTGTCCTTTGCGGCCGGCGAGCAGATTTATTTCCGGGTGGGCCCCAACGACTGGACCGGACTCGATCTGACAATCGTCGTCCCCGGCCTCACTGGAAAGATCACTGGTAAGGTTCTGCAGACCGGTACCACGACCGGTATCGGCGGCGCCTATGTGCAGTTAGTCGGCACGGCGGTTGGAACACAGACTGCCTCGGACGGCAGCTACACTATCGAGGATATTCCAGCGGGTGTTTACAGCCTCGGTGTGTATAAACAGGGCTACTTCTCAAGCACGAGCAGTATATCAGTGGCATCAGGAATGACCATTTCGAAGGATCTGTTCCTGTCTCCATTTGTTGGACTGGATATTGCGAGACGGGCTATTGCCAGCGCGAGCCAGACCCTGGTTGACGCATACAAAGTCAACGACGGAGATGCGAGGCTCACCGGCTGGCTGCCAGCCGCTCCTGCGGCGGGAGACTGGGTGCAGCTCACTTGGAGCGATCCCGTCACCATTGCAAAGGTTCTTGTCGACAGTGCGGGCCCGACCCAGGACTACTATGTCCAGTCCTCTCCGGATGGCACGACTTGGACCAATCTAGAGCATGTGACATCCGCGGAGTTGGATCACACCCACTGGGCAGAGGTCATAGACCTGCTGTCGCCTATCACCACCCAGTATTTGCGAGTGCTGAACCAAACGGCTGCAGCCGGCGCCATCTGGAGCCTCGAGTGCTACAGGCCGAAGGGCAGCATCTCCGGATACGTCAAGGATCCAAGCGGCGCCGGGATTCCAGGGTCCACCGTCTATGCTTATGAGATGATAAGCGGCGGAAGGGGGCCGAGCCGCCTTCCCATGAGCGCAACAACGCTTGGCGACGGCTCCTACACCATTGCTGTTCCTGAGGGGCAGGCGGGGGTTACCGCATGCACGCTGGACAGTATAGCCGTCTCCAGCGGCGCAACTCCTTTGAATGTCACTGCCGGTTTGCCTACGAGCGCGCCCGATCTGGTCATCACTACCAGGGCCGGTGTCGGCGGCGCGTGCACCGCATTCTCGGACAACTTCAACGGACTGGCATATCAGGATCCCGCTCCCAACTGGGATGTAGATCCACTGGGTGACTGGTTTGGCAGCGGCACCGGGAGATATCAGGCCGGCCGGCTGACCGGAAACTACACCAGGGTCAAGACAAGCCTGCTGCCGGCCTGCATCGATTCGGTCATCGAGGTCGACACAGACGGACACGAGATAGGGATTCAGTCCAGATATCAGGACTCCTCCAATTATCTGCTGAATGTCTACAGCTTCAACGAGCTGTTCTACTGGCATGAGCACTACAACGGCACGTGGCCTTTCACGACAGCCCCTGCTCCCGTTGTCCTCGACAACAACGGGGTCCACGTCCGAAGCGTGGTTGCCGGCAACAAGGCACAGGGATTCATCACTGATGGGTTCAACACCTATTGGACCGATGTTGCTACTATCCGGCACATAACATCTCCCGGCCCGATAGGGCTCCTCTCAAACGAGGACACTGCCGACCGGACCTTCGACAACTTCGTAGCCCACGCGACGAGCGCGCCAGCGCAGACGCCTGTGGCGCCTGGTGCGGCGAAGGCCGCTGGTCCTGGATGGTATGGCGCAATCAAGGGTATCGTGACCGCGGCATTCTCGGACTACAACTCATTTGTTGTAGAGTCGGAGGACAGGTCGTCAGCCATTACAGTCAGTCCATGGCCGACGGGTCAGGTGGTGTCGGAGAATCAGGAAGTAGTGATCTCCGGGACGGTTCGGGCGGACGGCACGCTGGAACTCGGCGGGTTTAGCCCGACCGGCGCGACCAAGGTGGTAAAGGCCCTTGGAACCAACAACCGGGATATCACCGGAATCGTCGGGAACTCGGGGCTGGCAAACAAGGATCTGCTTGTCAGCTCGTGGCTGAAGGTGCTCGATACGCCGATTCGCCTGGACGACGGCACGATCAGGTTCCACATCAGCGATGCCTACTATGCGCCGCCCGAGGGCCGCACTGTCGTAGTGCCGGTTCCCGGCACTACCCCGCTGTTCTCGGATAACTTCGACAGCGGCAAGAGCCCGCTCTGGGTTGATGTTTATGGCACGACCTATGCTGATGCCGGCAAACTGGTGGCCGACAGGAGTTCCGAGCACATTCTGTATGTCAGCGGATTCAGCGTCTATGGCGTCACGGTCAGCGTCCAGGGAGTGCGAGGTGCGGCAAAGGGCGTTATGGTCAAATACACGGATATTAACAACTACGTGTTAGCATTGTACTCCACTCTGCACAAAATCTTTGGAATGGCCGAGAAACATCAGGGCAACTGGGTGTACTGGATCGATACCAAGAGCACCGCATCTATCACGGGCGATCTGTTGACTCTGACAGCGAACGTCACGGGCAACACAGTCACTGCCACTCTGACTGATGGCATCTCGACCGTGAGCTCGATCTTTGTTTCACAGTTGACCGGCCCAGGGATGTTCGGTCTAGAGCAATATCCGGAGGCGGGAGCCGATATAGAATACTTCGACAACTTCCAGGCGTATCTGGCATTTGTAGAGCGCCAGGTGCCGGCCGATTGCGTTCAGGTTATAATACCGGCATCGGTAAACATACCTGAAGTGGATCTGCCGAGCGCGAATGACTACGTAAAGGTTACCGGCATTGCATGCAAGGGCCTGGCGGTCGGTGGCGACCTCAGGGCTATCATGATCAGAAAGCCGGAGGACTTGACTACGGGATACTAAGTAGATCCATAATGGGTTGACTGAGTAACATGCGCTGCTGCCTGCAGGCGTGCCGGCAGCAGCATTCTCGACAAACGCAGTTTAGTACACACCGGTGGGGCCACCGATAGTGGCCGGGTGGACCCCACCGCAAACATCTCAACGTGCGGAGGCTGAAAATGAAAGGCACAAAACGTGGCGGAGGCTATACACTGATCGAGCTGTTGGTTGTAATAGCCGTTATTGCCATCCTGGCTGCCATTTTGTTCCCGATATTCGCGAGGACAAAAGAGCGTTCGAACGAAATCGTCTGCATAAGCAATCTAAAGCAGATAGCGACCGGACTGACTATGTATGTGCAGGACTCGAACTCCCGCTGGCCGGGACTTTTGATGTACGGCGACTCCTCCTTCGACCCTTACCGTATGGTAAGATACGGTGATTCAAGCCAAACGGCCACCGGCTCAATCCCATCCTTGATCCGCCCTTACGTGAAGAGTCATCGTGTCTTCTGGTGCAAAAGCGATAATAACAGAAAGCCCTCAACGAAGTGGTACGCCATCTGCTCGTACGAATATCGCTGGGTAGTGGGATACTGCAGCTACTATCGCACTATTACCGACTCCGACTTCATTCGGCCCTCGCATCAGATAGTTTATCATGAATCTTTTGACTCTCACCGAGGCAGGGTCGGGTTGTACCAGGAGTGGGGCCAGATAAAAGGCCAACCCATCTGTAATGCAGTCTACGCCGACTGTCACGCCAGGGTCTGGACCATTCAACGCAATGACTGGAAGACTGCGTGGGCTTATGATGCGCATTGGTTCGTGAAGGGTGACAATACTCCCGGCTATATGATAGACATACGGCACGGCTGGGACGACTAATCACCATTTTTTCTTCTGGCCACATTGAGAACCGTCGGAAGCGCTATTGCAGTCTGCACGAGCGGCCGACGGCGTTTTTGTATTAGCACACAGGGAGGAAACTACTTTGAAAGTCACTCGGGAGGAAACCATTTTGAAAAGTTTAGCCGGGTTGGCGCGGTTAGTGTTCGTTTGCGGCGCAATGCTGGCGGCAGTATCTACCGGCTCGCTCTGCGCGGGGTTAACGGATTTCAGCTTCCGCGAGAAGCCTTGCCCAGAAGTTCGGTTCATGTCTGGCAAAACGATTTATGATGAGTTGCTGGTGGGCGACAAATGGGTAGGTCGTTATTGGGCGACCGATGGTTACATTAGGTCTCAAAGCGGGCATTTCGGCCATCCACAATCTCAGAATGTAGGGGGGACGGAAGAAGCCTTCGAATTAGAGATTGACGGCATGCTGCTTTCGTCCGGCTGGAAGTGGGTATCAGCGGCGGAGGCGACAAAGACCGACAGAGGCTCTCGCCACTTCATAGTCGAGCTTCGGAACACCCTACGTCCGGTCAAGGTGAAGATGCACACTTTGCTAGATGGCACGCCGGTGATAGTGAGGTGGCTCGAGATTACTAATTCGGGGGATAAACCTGCAGCGATGGATACGGTCTCGCCGTGGTCGGGTCAGATGTGGGTTGTGCCTGGCTACCAGGAACTGCTTCCGAAGGGAGTCAACAACGTATTCACCCTGGGGTATTTCACGTCAAGCTACTGGGGCTGGGAGGGCTGGTTCGATTGGATGCCGCTCCGAAGCGTCACCACGCGGATCGATGGTTTCCGGGGCGCTGGGGCGGACGCGCCGTTTTTTATCGTGCGGAACGAGGCGGTTGGACAGTACTTCTTCGGTCATCTTGCGTGGTCGGCGAACTATCACATGGAGTTCCGCTGTGAGCAGGACCCGGGAGTTGCCGATCAGGTTACTGCGGTTCATCACAAAGCTGAACCACGTCTTAGTTTCAAGATTGGCCCATCTGCTTCCGCGCCACAGCGGATTATATCTCCGGGAGAGACCATAGAGACGCCAAAAGTGCACTTGGGACACATGGAAGGCGATCTTGACTCGGTAGTTCAGGCAATGCACGAGCACTTGCGGAGGTCCGTTGTGCCTCCCGACCCACCTGGGCGTTCTCTTTTGGTAGAGTATGACAACGTTGGTTACAGTGCGTATTATCTCAGGGATCATCCCGATAATATATTCAAGGACATTGACCTGGCGGCGGATCTCGGCGCTGAAGTTTATATTATGGATTCATGGTGGTGGGACGTGACTGGGGACTGGGTTCCCTCGCCCGGCAAGCTGCCGAAGGGCCTTGAGGTAGTTTCCGACTACGTTCACAAGAAGGGAATGCTTTTCGGCTTATACATGGAAGCCGAGCGGGCAGCCGGAGACAGCAAAGTTGGAAAAGCACACCCGGAATGGCTTCTTTCGAGCGCTATTCTGGACCTGACCAAGCCCGAGGCGGCTGCATGGATGGAGTCCGAGGCGTGCCGGCTTATCGACGAGTATAAAGTAGACCTGTTCAGGCTGGACTTCAATCCATTTTACACGAACGATCATGTGAGGACGCCGCGCGACGGATTTCTGGAGAACAACTACTGGCGCTATTACCGTGCTCTCTACGACACTTTCGACCGGATAAGGGCCAAATACCCGAAAGTGATATTTCAGCAATGCTCGCAGGGTGGTGCGCGAAATGACCTGGGCATGGCCGGCAGGTTCCAGGAGACTTATCTGACCGATGGCTTGCACACTCCGCGCGTATTTCGTGATCTCTGCGGTCAGATGATGGCATTTCCGCCGGAGGCTCTGGTTGTCGCGTTCGGATGCCCAACGCCATACGATTACCGTGGGCATCTGGACACCCACCTTCGGGCGACATTTACGCTGTCCAGGCCGTTCTTTATGCAAGTAGGTCCATCGCAGGAGGAGTTGGGCGCGGAGCGACGCGAGCGATTCGTACACTACATTAATCTCTACAAGAAGTTCATCAGGCCGGTTTTGCCCAAGTCAAAGGTGTACTGTCACGCTCCGGTTTCGGCTACGACAGGCATAGCGTCCGGCGGCTGGTTTGCCGTAGAATACGCTTCTCCCGACAGGAAGAAAGGCTGGGCGACGATCATTCGACTAGGGGAGTCAGACTCCGACACTTACGTCCTCAAGCCAAAGGGACTTAATCCTGGCAAGAAGTATAAAGTTACTTTCGACGGGCAGGGTACTCAGGCGGTCGTTGACGGCCTTACACTGATGCAATCCGGCCTCCCGGTTCACTTACAGGCCATCATGTCATCGGAGCTTCTGCTGTTCGAAGCAGAATAGTCATTTGTATAGTTACTCCAGCACCGCTACCATAGTTAACGGAATTAGTCTTGAAGAGGAAAAATGACACATCGCGAACGCATCCTAGCTGCATTGGCGCACAAGGAGCCCGACCGTGTCCCCTTTGATCTCGGCGGCATGGCTCAATCGGGAATAAACAAGACGGCTTATGCTAACCTCAGAAAGTATCTGGGCCTGCCGGATCGTGAGATCACCATTCAAAATAATATTACCCAGATAGCCAAGCCGGATGATGACATCTGTGAACGTCTGGGAACAGATACATATATGGTGTACGGCAAGTGGGCCAGCCCGAAGAACGTGAAGCCATACGAAGAAGATGGTTATCTGGTTTACACAGATGAGTGGGGCATTGGTCGGCGGATGCCGAATCAAGGTGGTTATTACTATGATATGTACTCTAACCCGTTCGATGTGGATGATGTTGAAGAGCGGTGGAAGACCTTCATGTGGCCCGACCCTACGGATCCGGCCCGCTTCAATGGGATGAGAGAAGACGCGAAACGTGCAAGAGAAAAGGGCAAGTTTGTGGTGCTGATGGGATTGTGCCCAGGCATCATGGAGATGTATTCGTGGTTTCGTGGTTTCGAGCGGTTCTATATGGACCTTGCAGCCGAGCCGGAGACATCCGCTAGATTCCTTGGCAAGATGGCCGAGCTCAAGTTCGCTTTCTGGGAGAGGGCTTTCTCCGAGATCGGTGAATATGTGGATGCGGTGAATGAGGTAGACGATCTGGCCGGGCAGAGCAGCATGCTCATGTCTCCCACGACGTATCGCCAAGTGATAAAACCGTTTCATAGAGAGTTGTTCTCCAACATTAAGAGGATTGCACCCGATAAAAAGCTGCTCTTCCACACTTGCGGTGCTGTGCGTCGTATCATACCGGACCTCATCGAGATCGGAGTGGACATTCTCAACCCGGTACAGATCAGCGCCGATGGCATGGATCCATTTGAACTGAAGCGGGACTTCGGCAATGACATCTGCTTTTGGGGTGGGGGCATCGACACACAAAGTATTCTGGGTGTCGGACCACCTGAGAAGATCAGAGACCATGTTCGGCGTAACATCGAGGCATTTGCTCCAGGCGGCGGGTTCATATTCAGCACGGATCACGCTGTTCAGCCAAATGTCCCTCCGGAGAATTACATGATAATGTGGGATGCTGTGCAGAAGTACGGAGCATACACATAGCCTGGTTTATGCGCCAGCACATGCTTTGGACTGCTTGCTGTCAAAAGAGTAGTTTTATAAATGTGTGTGAATGGACTTGCTGCAAATGCGGATGACGCGGTTGTCCTGTTTGATGATGTGCCGTTCAACGTAGACGCCAACATTCCTATAGTCAACAGTATTACCGTTCGGAATGCCGGCACATCGACCTGGAGCAGCGCGGGAGGCAATTATGGTCTGTCGAGCGATAGCGAGTTTGGGAGTGGAATATGGTATCCGATAACCACTGATGTGGCGCCGGAAGGAAGCTATACATTTAATTTCACCTCGCCTGCGCCGCAGGCGGCTGTAAAGCTGTATCACACCCTCTGGCAGATGAAGAAACAGGGCGCGGGGGTTTTCGGAACGCCAATAGTACGGCAGCGGAAGACCACCGATTGGACAGTGAGCTATGAGAGCGCCAGGTTGGTCGCCGATGACATTCCGATAATGATGGGCGCCGGAGAGGGCCGGATGGTTGCGATAACCCTCAGAAACGTCGGCACGACCACCTGGAAAGGCTCGGATGTGCCCGACAAATACGGCCTGCTGAGGTCTGACGGCACATTCGGGCTGGTCGGCTCCGGCTCGTATCTCAACAACGGCGAAAGGATCGCTCCCGGAGACCAGCGCACTTTCTACATCTATCTTGCCGCTCCCATGCAGCAGGGTGTTTATATGCTGCGGCTGAGGATGATTCACGTTACCGTCGGTTCATTTGGGCCGTACATTACGAGACAGATCGAAGTTGTAGAGGACGCGACCCCTCCGAGCAAACCGACGGTTACAGATGATGGTCTTTACACTACAAACGCGACTTCGTTCCATGCTGCCTGGTCCGGCGCGAGCGACTCGCAAACCGGCATTGCCGAATACCACTACGCTATGGGCACATCCCCGTCAGATACCGGGTCCGGTTACGTGGTGAACTGGACTACCGCTGGAACCCAGACTTCGGTCACTCACACCGGACTTTCGCTCGCTTATGGGGGCACATATTACTTCTATGTGAGGGCAAGGAACGGGGCAGGGATGTGGAGCCTTGTGGGAGCCTCAAACGGGATAACCGTTGTACAACAGGTATCGAGACTGAGCGAGATCAAGGATACGACCGTTGGCTCGGGTTTTCTGATCTTACAAGTTCCTGTGACAGCGGCAGGTTCTGGACTGGTGTTCATCCAGGATTTGGATAGATCCTGCGGACTCAAGCTCAACTGGTCTGGAGTGAGCCCCAGCATAACAAAGAAGGCTACGATTGCCGGAATATATCGTGGTATCGTAGATAACGAACCTGCAGCCGATGCGTTCTCGATCACCGCAGGCTCCGCTTTCACGGCTCAGGCCGTAGGAATGAGCAATCGATCCATCGGGTGGCCTGGCTCCTACAATGGAGGGGGAGTTGAAACCCCTCCCGGTGGGGCTGGCGTCGATACGCGCTGCCTGCTCATTAAAACATGGGGAAGCGTCACCTATGCTGGTTCGGGATTCTTCCTGCTCGACGACGGAACGGGCGTATCAGACTACGAATCCACCCTGGGCAGGAAGGGTATTAGAGTGCTTTTACCTACGGGCGCGCCCGCCCGAAATGAGGGCGACCGGGTTGTGGTAACCGGCATATCGCGCGCATCGGCGGACGGAACCCGCTGGATAATGCCCAGGTCAGCAGGCGATATCACACCATGGTAGCCACGATTATTGACGAACACACGTAGGCTGGGTTCCGTCTCTGTGATGCCGTAGAAGAACGAAGAATTGTTGTCTGTGTAGAGCACAATACAATTAGCCTACATTATTCATCAGCCGTTGCTTCGGACTGCTTGTCTGCCGAAGCCGGCTGATGAACGTGAATAATTCGGGTTAGCTGAAGGAGGATATCTTAATGCGATTTCTGGAAATACTGCTCTGTCTGGGATTATTAGTCGTGGCTGTGACCATAGGCAGCACGGCAAGTGAAGACACCAAGGGCTACACGAGTATTGACGTCGGAGAAGAGAGGGATATCGATTTTCCGGCAGGTCGCACGGAGGTCACGCTCACACTGGGGTAAGATGGACCGCCCCGAAAGCCGGTGTGATCAACGTTGACGGTGGAGCATGGAAAATCAGGAACAATAGCCAGTTGGAAACTGTTTCATTGTGGATAAAGGGTTCCAATGTTATTGACCGCGCATTTGTTCATGCTAACTCCGGGACGTGCAATTCCGACAAGCCTTGCAAGTTCGATAAAATGGTTGCGGTCCAAGGCAAAGACCCTGCAAGCCTCAAGAACATCTCGGTTAAGCGCGGCGATGAAATATACGTGCAGATCGATGGCAACGACCATACCGGACTGGACCTGACAATCAGCGACAAAGACAACACATGGGATCTTGCAAAAGATTTCAGTGATGTGAAGAACCCGGCAGGCGCGTGGGCATACGGAGAGGTTGTTGTAGGCGGATCCGGCAAACCGGCGCTAAAGCTGTTTACTATTCGCAACGAGGAGTTTGGTCCCGATGACCTGGGAACGGGTCAGCCTGCCTGGGCTTATAGCAGTCCGCCAAACGACTCATGGTATTGGAGTATGATGAAGAGCAGGGGTAAAGTCCCGTTGAGGCGCTGGGTCCGCTTCATCTCCGATCTGACGGTCTACAAGGAAGAGTTGATCAACGAGTGTTGGGCCGGTCGGTTTTGGGGCACAAATGGTCGCTGGGAACTGGCATATGCGGGGCTGCAGGAAAGGGAAGCGTTCCAGATCGCGATAGACAAGGAGATGCTGTCAAACGGTTGGCAATGTCTCTCGGCCTCGGAACTGGCTAAGACCGACCGTGGCGCTCGCCATCTTGTAGTCACGCTGAGGAACACCACCCGACCTATAGACGTCAAGGTGCACACAGTGCTCGATGGGACCCCCATTATCACGCGTTGGCTTGAGATCACGAACCGCTCGGAAAAGTCCGTCGCGCTGACGGCGGTGTACCCGTGGTCGAGCATAATGCTGACAGCAAAGACGTTCTGGGGCAACTCCAATCCACCCAAGTTGTTCGATACAGCATTCGATTTGGGCTATTTTACCAAGTCAAATCACTGTTGGGAAGGTTGGTTTGATTGGAAACCGTTACCGGTTGGACAGACTGTGATTGGTTGTGACAGGGGGCAGTGCTACGACGATCCGTTCTTTGTGTTACGCAACAACGGAACGGGAGAGTATATGATAGGGAGCCTGGCATGGTCGGCCAACTGGACTATGGAGCTTGACCATAAGTCGGAAGGATTGCACAGCCTTCATTTCAAGATCGGGCCCTGGGCAACCGACGCGCTGCGAGTAATTGCTCCCCGCGAGACGATCAGCACCCCGGCTGTTCACATGGGGATGGTCTCCGGCGATCTCGACAGTGCCGTACAGGCAATGCACGACCACGTTCGACGCTCTGTCCTTCCCCGGCGTAAGCCCGAGAGGTCGTACCTGGTGCAATATTCCCTTCCGGGAGACCAGGGCTTTCTCAGCAAGCGATTTGGTGATCCATCCGGATATACTGAAGAAAGTGTCATCAAGAACATAGACCTCGCGGCCTCTTTGGGGGTGGAACTGTTCATAATGGATGCGGCGTGGTGGGATGTCCAAGGGGATTGGCTTGCTTCTACCACCAGGTTTCCTCGGGGTTTGGACCACATCGTCGACTACTGCCACAAGAAAGGCATGCTTTTCGGCATCTACGGCGAAATCGAGAAAGCCAGCTCAAGCAGCAAAACGGGCAAGGAACATCCTGACTGGATCGAGTGGCATAAACCGTATCCGGTGCTGAACCTTGCAAGGCCGGAAGTCGCGTCTCATATGGAAAAGGAACTTTCGGGGCTGATCGAACGTTGCAAGCTCGACTTGTTCAGGCTGGACTTCAATACACCCACCGACTCAAGGTTCGAGGGGCAGAGTTTCGACCGTGGTGGTGTTGTCGAGAACAACTTCTGGAGGTACTACGACGCCTTCTATGGGATATTCGAGCGCATTCATAAGAGGTATCCCGACCTTATTCTGCAGCAGGCGGCATGCGGTGGAGGACGCAATGATCTGGGTATGGCTGTCCGATTCCACGAGCAGTATCTTACAGATGGACTTAGGGTGCCTTATGAAGTGCAGAATTACTGTGGTCAGACGCTGTCATTGCCCCCGGAGGTACTGACGATCGCGCACGGTGGAGATGCGGGCCAAGGCATTGGCTGTGCGGAGGATCTGGACACTGTTCTGAGGGTGACATTCACACTGTCCACTCCGTTTCTCTTCGCCGGGAATGTCGGCCGCAGCGAGCAGGAAATGCATCCGGCCCGACGCGCGCGCTTTCTGCACTACTGCAATCTGTATAAGACGTTCATCCGTCCGATTCTGCCCACAAGCAAAGTGTATCACCATGCGCCGGTCTCGTCACAGAGTGGCGTAGAGTCGAGCGGCTGGTTTGCGATGGAGTACGCCGCTCCTGACAGAACAAAAGCATGGGCGACGATTATTCGCATTGGTACAAACGACTCTGACACGTATTCGTTTAAGCCGGGTGCGCGCCAAATTCGTGGTAGAACATATGTTCGGCATGAATCGGGGTGATGGTTGTCGAATTCTCC
>JACPPP010000091.1 GCA_016190935.1 Armatimonadota bacterium
ATTGTCGTTCGGAGGGCGCTAAGCGCCTAAGCGCCTAACTTTCTTTCCTTTCGAGCTTTCTTCGTTAAAAGCATGAGCATCTAATCCAACGCAACTGGTATAAGGGATTAGTCCCCGAAGGGGGACTTTGTGGCTTGGTTGCCGCGGTTTGAACCGCCCGGTCGCAGCGCCACATCTTGTCCTACAGCGCGCAATAGTTTAGAATTGACTCGTGGCACAGTTGCACAGCGATTCAAGCACAAATACGGAAAACACGGCTGTTCCTGGCGGGGCCGGAGTTATCCCTGATGGGACCGGAGTTACCTCTGATGGGGCCGGGTTTGAAACCCGGCCCCAGGCGGCTGTGCGCATAGGGACGATCGCAATCATCGTGCTCATGGTCGTGCTGGTTCACCTGCCGACCTTCTTCCTACCGATGAACCGTGACAGCGGGACCTTCGCCTACGGCGGCTGGCGCATCCTGCACGGCGGCCTCCCCTACGCTGACTTCTGGGACAACAAGCTGCCCGGAGTCTTCTACATCAACGCCCTTGCCATCGCCCTGTTCGGCGCAACCACCAGGGGACTTGCGCTCTTCCAGACACTCTATGGCGCTGCCACCGCACTGGCGTTCTTTGCCGTAGCCCGCAGGTTCGCAAGCGGCAGAGCCGCTTTAGTCGCAACACTCCTATTCGCGTTCTATCACGGCAGCTACGGGATGAACGAAGAGGGCAACTACACCGAAAGCTACATCGCCCTGCCAGCCCTCATCGCGGTTCTGCTGGCTGTCGATCTATCGAAAAGGCGAATAAGCTATCCTACGCTTTTCTTCGCCGGAGCGCTGGGAGCCGCAGCGGGACTCATCAAGCAGCCTGTCACATCAGTCGTCCCTGCAATTATGCTGTACCTGATCTTCCTGCACCGGGGGCGGTCCGGCTGCCGTGCAGCCGGGGTAGTTGCGCTCGGAGCGGTGTTCGTCGCAGCGGTCTCGATAGCTTGGATGTCCGCCTCCGGCATTCTTCCTTCCGCCATCGATGCAAACCTGCGTTTCAACAGGCTCTATTTCATAGACGCCTACACCGACGGCTGGTCGTCGGGCAGATGGAACCTGATGCGTGGGCTGGCAATTACAGCCCTTCCCATCGCGGGTGCAGCGGCGGCCATAGTGTCGGGCAGGCTCCGGCGGCTCTCCACACCTATAGGATGGCTGCTCATACCATGGTTCGCCCTCGACCTCGCGGGCCTCGCTATGGGAGGAAGGTTCTACCCTCATTACTTCCTTTCGATACTGCCTTCGACCCTGCTGCTAACAGCCGTATTCATGGACAGTCTTCGCACCAGATGGGCTTTACTTGCGGCGTCCGCGGCCGGGCTGCTGCTCATGATCGGCCCGGTCTGGAGGGTCGAGGGTTCCCTGCCGGAGGAAAAAGCGTTTCCCGTGGCCTCGGCCGTCGAGCGAGAGTACCACGCGGTGCACTGGATACTCACCCGCAGGCTGAGGGAGGGCGCGACGCTTGCCGCCGAGGATGTAGCCTACTGGATAAAGAAGCGGACGAATCCAAACGACATGATCTACGTCTGGGGCTACGATCCGAGGATTGGATTTCTCGCACAGCGCGCCTTTCCGTCACGCTACATCCACCTGCATCCGCTTGGAGTTACCGGATTTGACCGGGACGCAAGAATACTGGAGCTTGCGCGCGACATCGAAGAGCACCGCCCGAAGTACATAGTAGACCAAAGCCCGATCCTGCCCACCACTGCCCCGCCGCTCGGCATGCCCGGCTCCCCACCCTCCTGGAGCCAGTTTTTCAGGCTGGACGGCTATGAACCCGTCAAGGAAGTTGTTGCGCGACACTACGAACCCGTCGATGTGGTCCGCAACTGTGTCATATTCCAGTTGAAGAAATAGAGGGCTTAGTGCCAAGTGACAAGGCGGTGTTGAAAGTTTAATGTTGAAAGAAGGGCATTCCATCTCATTCAATATTCAACATTCAACATTCAATAGACTGAAGACTTGGCTTAAGGAGATGAAAATGGCCCAGCGGCCGCTTTTTTCCGTTGCGGTGGCATTCGCTGCCGGCATAGTGTTATCGGCTCTTCTGCGCGCGCCGCTTGCCGTTGGGCTTGTTGTGCTCGGTTCGGCTTGCGCGCTGGCAGCCGCACGGCGCGCGTTCACTCCGGCGCTGCTCATACTGGTTGCTGCAGCCGGTTTCATGCGCTACGACGCCCACACCAGAGTGCCGGTCAACGATCTCTCACATTTTCTCCGATCCCGAGTCTCAGCATTCGAGGGACGGATCATTTCCGACGTCGATATAAGAGAGAACCGGGCGCTCTTTACTCTGGCCGCAGATGCCGTAGAGGTCAAAGGCAGAGTTATACCCGTTACCGGCAGGGTTATGGTAACCCATTACAGATCCCCCAGAGCGCCTGACTGGCAGCCGCCGGATTATGGAGAGGTAATCCGCATCCGGACTCGACTCTCCCGCCCCAGCGCGCCGAGCAACCCCGGCGACTTCTCCTGGAGGGACTATCTGGCCCGGCGGGGAATCTATACGACCGCCTATATCCGCAGCGACAAGCAGATCGAAAGGTTAAGAAGCGAGACGCCGAACTATGCGGTCGCGTTTGCGCTCAGGGCAAGGGAACACCTGGCGGAGAGCATCGGACGCAATATGCCGCCGGACGAGGCCTCTGTAGTGATAGGTATAGACCTCGGCACCTATACCGTTCTCCCCGACCGTCTCCTGGCAAACTTCAAGAAGACCGGCACCCTGCACCTCCTTGCGGCGTCGGGGTTTAACTGTGCAGTGCTGGTCGTTGTCTTCGGGTTCATCCTGACCAGAATCGTCAGGCTGCCCAGGAAGTGGATCAACCTCACGCTGATAGGAATCCTGGTCTTCTACATGTTGATGATCGGAGCCAAGCCTTCGATAGTCCGAGCGACGATCATGGCTACGCTCCTTCTGCTCGGATGGATAATAAACCGCCCGTCCGACCCCGTCAACCTGCTGTTTGCAGCCGCGCTGATTATCCTGGCGATCAACCCGGCGGATATATTTGATATCGGTTTTCAGCTCTCCTTTGCGGCGGTCCTTGCGCTCATCATAGTCCTGCCGGCGATAGAAGCAGCGGCCGAGAGATGGAGAATGCCTGCGACCGCTCGAGTTCGGGCTAACTGGAGGTCGAGAACCATCCTGTATCTTACGAGAGAACTATGGCAGGGCGTGGCCTGTACTGCTGCCGCGACGCTGGGGACTCTGCCGCTTTCCGCGCATTATTTCAACCAGGTGTCGATAGTTTCTGTAGCTGCAAACGCCATCGTTGCCGCGTCCGTGCTCCCGATATTCGCAGCGGGGCTTCTCATGCCGGTCCTGTCACCTTTGCCGCTCGCGGGAGACGCGCTTTCTCTGGTCGGGACCGCCGTCACTCGTGCGGCCATTTCGGCCATCAACTGGTTTGGAGATATGCCTTATAGCTGCGCCTCTGTGCCCTCGCCCGGCGCAGTCGGTGTTGCGGGCTACTACTTAGTTCTGGCGGGGCTTTTGAGATATGCCTATTCGCGAATTCCTGCAGACAAGAAGAGAGATCGCGCTCCTTAGCCTGGCCTCGATTGTAGCGGTCGGGATTTGGATCTGGGCGCTCTGGCCGCGCGCGCCGGTGCTCTCGGTCACGTTTCTGAGCGTGGGTCAGGGCGATGCCGCTGTGATCAGGACTCCAGGCGGACATACGGCACTTGTTGACTGCGGACCGGGAGGGTCCGAAAACGGAGCCGGGTTCGACGCGGGCTCAAAGGTCATTGTGCCGCATTTGCGCCGCCTGGGAGTAAGCCTGATCGACGTCCTCGTGCTCACGCACCCACATGAGGACCATATCGGCGGCGCAGCCTCGGTAATGGACAACTTCGAGATAGGCCGCGTGCTGGACTCCGGAGTCGCCCATACGTCGGGAATTTACAGAAAGCTGCTCGAACGGATACACGACCGCTCGATACCCTACCATCGTGTCTGGCGGGGTTTTACGATTGATTTCCGTGACGGGGTGAAGGTGGAAGTGCTCAACCCGCCGCGCAGGAACAGAGCCCCCAAAGGCGATTCCGAGATAAACGATTGCTCCATAGTCCTTCGGGTCGCGTATCGAGGGGTAAGCTTTCTCTTGACCGGAGACGCCGAGCGGGACGCCGAGAACGACATGATGTCGGCCTGCCCCGACCTTTCCTCGGACGTGCTCAAGGTGGCGCACCACGGCGGCGCGACCGCGACAACGACCGAATGGATTGCGGCTGCAAGACCGAGACTTGCCGTAATCTCCGTCGGCTGGAAGAACCCTTTCGGCCATCCGAGCGATGAGACCCTCAAGCGGCTCAAAGACGCGGGTGTCGAAATCTATCGCACCGACCGCTGCGGGGGCATTACCATCACCACAGATGGCCGCAGGATTTCCACATCCACCGCCAGGGCCGTCTTGCCGGAGTAGCTTAGCCTGCGTTATTCATCAGCCGTTGCTTCGGACTGCTTTATCTGTATTTGCAGGTCTGCACCTTTGTATCAGTATGGTAGTACATACCTTCGGAGGTACCGTCTACCACATTACAATACAGAGAAACCGACGGCGGCCCCGCAAGGGCCGAGAAGCTGACCGCTGATAGCTGACAGCTGACAGCTTCCATCATCAGCATCTTTATCTTGCGGCAACCTTATCGACATAATCGCGCCAACCGAGCTTGGGCCTGTATCCCAGGACCTGATAGGCTTTCGTAAGATCATAAAGGGTAGTGCGTGGACGGTCGGCAAAGTATGCGGGCTTTCGGACAGGAGGCGGATCGTCCTTGTATATGTCGCGAACAAGCTCAAGCGAATCCGTATCGGCGTATGTCTCGGCGGCGGTTATGTAGAACATCTCATAGGCGGGAGAACGTCCGGCAAATGACATCTTGAGACCAAGATCGCACGCCTGGCCCACATCCTCCGGAGCGACATGGGTGCAGAATAGGTCTTTTCCTCCACCGCGCCGTGATTCGAGGGCTGCTCTGATCTCGTCACGAAAAACCTCCGTCCACACCCAGCAGTAGCGGAGGCTTACAACTTCGATCCCGAACGTTCGGCTATACGAGCGCAGCATCTCCTCACACAGTACTTTGGAAACGCCGTAGGATTCCGTCGGCCAGGAGGGGTGCTGTTCGTCAATAGGAAGGTAAAGAGGCTTGAAGTCCCGCGTTCTCACCCCAAATCCTGATGCGCTCTCACTCGACCCGTAGACGATCCGTGGTATCCCGTTCTGAACCATCGCTTCGATTACATTGAACGTTATGCCCACGTTTACCGACAGCACCCGCTCCGGCGGATCGTTGAACGGATTAGGGATCGCCGCCAGATGGACGACGGCATCTGCGTCTCGTATCGCCGACTTTGCCGATTCGAGCTTCAACAAATCAGCGCTCCGGAACTCCACCCCTGGCGGGGTATCCACCGGCTCAACTCGATCCAGATTGATCACCTCGTGGTTGGATGCCAGGTACCGCACCACGACCCTTCCAATATGGCCGGAACCTCCGGTAACGATAGCTTTCATTTCCATTCTCCTTCCAGGATAGAGGTCAGAGGTCCGAAGTCCGACGGCGGAAGCTGAAGCCTCTAACCTCCAGCATAGCTCTCTTCTGCCTGCATTTTGAATCGCGAAACAAGCGAAGAAGCACGAAAAACGCGAAAGGCTGTAATTGAGAGGCTGTGATATCTATTGGAAAGCTAGTGGGTCATTTGCCATGAAAACAGCCATTATAGCGAGACCGCGTCACCCTAAACTTGATTCAGGGTCTGGTACCTGCGAAGGAGATTCCGAATCAAGTTCGGAATGACACAATGGCACAATGCACGGCAAATGACCCACTAGCCTTCAACGGGATTAATGAAAACTTCTCACCAGAGAATACAGCCTATCAACCTGCTCCTTTCGCGTCATTCGCGCTTCTTCGCGTGTTTCGCGATTCAAAATGTCTGACCTAGAACGTACAGCCCTCTTCCGAGGTTTTCCACATTACAGAAGTCAGTTCCGTTTATATGCTATCAGCGCTGAAGCATTCTGTCAACCCCCAGCTTGACAACCACATCACTTGGCGGTAATATGGCAGTGGAGACGTATCTCTGGAATGAGAGTAAACTCTGATCGTGAAATCTCTAGGCAAAGCACTCAATTTACTTGAGATCGTTACAGCGCACGAAGGTGGGATCGGTATTATGGAGCTGGCGGACAAGTCAGGCATAGGGCCGAGCACTACACACAGGTTGCTGAATGCGCTGATAGAATACGGTTACGTCAGGCAGGATGGTCAAAGGGAAAAGTATCAGACCGGGCGTAAAGTCATCCAGTTAGCGCGAGTTGCTCTTGCCAATCACAGCCTGCGCACAGCAGCTCTCCCTCACATGAAGGAGCTTAGAGACCGTACAGGCGAGACAGTTCATATTTCCGTAATTGACGGGGATATTGCCGTATTGATCGAGAGTATTGAAAGCACAGGGAGTATAAGGGTTTATTCTCCGGTGGGAGGTGGAAGCGGCGATTTCCACTGCACTTCAATCGGCAAGGTCTTGTTAGCATATATGCCCGAACAGCAGGCTGATGCAGTGATAGCCAGAGGACTCAGACGATACACTGCCAATACCATAACTTCGCCGGAGAAGCTAAGAGAACAGTTGAGAGAAATACGAAAGAGCGGCGTTGCCTTCGACGACGAAGAGCGCGAGATAGGTGTTCGCTGTGTTGCCGCGCCTATCGTCGACTACACGGGAAAGACCGTGGCAGCTATGGGGATATCCGCTCCGTCAGTGAGATTGACTGAGGAAAACAAAGCTGAACTGGCTGAGGCCGTAAAAGAAACAGCTTACAATATCTCTCGGAGCTACGCCGGCCTATAGTACAAAAACTGGTAAAAATACCTGTTGACAAAAGAAAATTGTTGGGCTATACTGCTTTTGGAAGTGACTTGAATACCGTGGAAGTCATGCTTTCCCGGTCTCGAAATTGCATTCTTCTGCAATTCTAACGGTTAGATAGAATATCCATCAAATTCTCAAAATGAAGCGAGATTTGCGGCAACAATGTGTGGAAGTGACTTCCATATTACGAAAGTTTATATTAAGAAAGTCGGGAATTCAGGGCACATAACAATTACGATTACGGTGGAATCGCATGTGATGCCTTCGGCTTCACCGCTATAGATGAAAATGGGGCCGGTCGGGAATTCCAACCCC
>JACPPP010000083.1 GCA_016190935.1 Armatimonadota bacterium
GGGTTGGGGGTTGGAATCCCAGCCCGAAACGCCAATCCCTATTTTCGTTCATAGTGACGAAGCCAAAGGCTTCATGTGCGATTCCTCTGAGAACAGAGGTCAGAGGTCCGACCCGCCGCTATTTTTCATCTATAGTTGTGAAAGCGATGCTATGTGCAAGTTTGCTCCCGTGAACTACTTGGAAAGATGGAATACGGCCGTATCGACTGGGCCAAGAGAGAGCGCAATCAGACCTTTCCTGATGCTTGACTCGTCTGCCGAATAGACGTTTCGGGCGCGCTCGTACCGCCGAGGGACCTTGATGGTTTCCTCGACACGTTCCCGGCTCTCGTTCACCACGACAAGCAGCGCCTCTCTGTCATCCTCTATTAGACGCGGTCTGAGCCTCTCGCCTCTAACCCTGGGAGACAAAAGCGGATCGATGATCGCAAAGATAAGTTTGATGGCCTCGATGTCCCCATAGTAAATGCTCTGCCCGATGTTTGTGCCGAAGTAATAGACCGTGCCTGCACCGATTCGGACCCGACCACCTACAATGTGACCTTCGCACACCGCCACCGGCTCCGCGCTGCCCGAGAGCCCGAGGGGTGTAACAAACGTGCGCGCTCGCACTCTGGCCGGTATCGGGCTGTTGAACTCGATATACGCTCCGTTGTAGATTCCTTCGGTAGGCATCCTGTACGCGCCCAGGTAGCTGACGCTGAATCCCGGCAGGAACCCCGTCGCACCGGTAGGCTCGTCAGAGTTGTTGACGTATAGACCTTCCTCTTCTTCAATCCCCCAGGATTCGGCAAGGGATCCTGACGGGATTGTGGAATTGATAATGCCGTTCGGATCGATCAGTCCCAAGGCGTTCTCCACTATTACAACGCCGCCCTTTCTGGCGAAGGCGTCTATCGCTGCAAATGACTGCCGACACTCGATTGGGTGCCATGGCACAATCAAGACCTTGTGCTGCAAGCTGGGAATGTCATGGGGCATCACAAAGTCGGCCAGGGTATCGAGCCGCCATATAGCCTCGTAATAGCCACGATGGGATTCGAGGCTGACACGCTCATCGGCGTCCATTGCAAAAGTCAGAATAGCGTTGTCCTGGTCGTAGAGGATTGCGACCTCAGGTTTCGGCGTATATGTTTCGATCAGCTTCTCATGCTTTTGGATGATCTCAAATGTCTTGGCAGCCTCCTCCGCCCTCGGAGTAGTCTCACCAGAGCGCCGAACAAGGCCTGCGCCGCCCGCTTCCAGCCCTGCCATCTCCGCCCGATACTGCCAGTATACTATCCCCTTCGCTCCGGCCGCAATCGCAAGCCAGTTCCACAGCCGGATGTGTTTCGGCTCAACCATTGGCCCGCGCTTCAGTCCGGTAACCTGGCCGGGACCTCCCTGCAACTCGGCTGCCCAGAAGGGTATACCATCTGCGTCGCTCCTCAAAATATCGAGCTTCGCGGCAAAGGTTGACACAGAACACATCGAAAACCATAGCGGAAACAGTGACCCTCCCCAAACGTCCACGTGCTTCGCCACGTCGCGTGAGTTGGTGCCGAACAACGCGCCGGGGTCCACAGGCGGCATCGAGCAGGCGTGCAGCAGAAGGAGCTTGTTCGGCGCGAGTTCGCGTACTATTCCGGCTCTCCACGCGGTAAGCTCGGTGACGTCTTTTCTGATAAAGTTGAGGTAATCGAGCCAATCTGGATAGGTCGCGTGGATTTGAGGCGGAATAATCTCTTCCCAACAGGTATATCGACGTACCCAAGCCCCGTTCAAAGCGTCGATGGTTCCATATTTCTGCTCGAGCCAGGCCTGAAACTTCCTGACTGTGGCCTGGCAAAAGCAATAGAGGCAATCATCCGGGTTGAACCAAAGGCTGTTACCCACGACGGGAGTAAAATGGACCTCGTTCCAGAGGTCGAAGCCCATCACCGACGGATGGTCCTTCAATTCTGTCACGAATTGGCGCATGTAGTGCTCGGCCAGTTCCCTGGCATCCTCGTTATCATAACAGAGCCCGGGCCAGCCGCCGTATTGGGACGCGCACCGTGAACGGAGCGTGTAAGGCTCTCCTCTGGCATTCACGTAGAGCGCGTGTGGAAGCATCTTGCCAGCCCAATATGGCGCTTCCTCGATCTGAAGCCCAGGAAAAGCTGATAGCCCGATCTCGTCGCAGATATCCAGGATTTCGTGCAGTTCCGTCAGGTCGCAATTTTCAGGAGCGGGCTGATAATAAGCCCAGCCAGGATAAAGCCTGATGATATTGAACCCGAACTCGTTCTTTATTCGCTGCAGTTCCTTCCTGCGTTCACTACGCGGAGGGTTTGGCGGCCTGTGGAATTCAACTCCGTAATAAAACACCTCTAACACCCTTTCCTCTTGGCCCGAATTATTCGCGTTCATCAGCCGGCTCCGGCATCCTTCGACAAGCTCAGGATGCAGTCCGAAGCAACTGCTGATGCATAATCCGGGTTAGCCCGCAAATCGTGAAGCGTAAGGAGCGCCGCTCCCACGCCCGGTCTGTGAACGGGGCAGGCCACCCGCGCGAGCGGAAACGCCTCGCGGACGGCGGATGCCACCCGATCCGCTATATAATTATCTGAGAAAACCCCGCCGTGCAGCGCGACAGGGAACTCCGCATCGGGTGCGAACAGCTTCCCCGCTACGCTCAGGATTAGCGTTGAAAGCTCGTCTGCAGCGCTCTCAATGATACGACGCGCAACATCGTCACCCTCGTGAGCGGCCCTGCTTACCATCCTGGCAAAACCGGCCATTTCCGCCCTCGCAGAGAGAAGCTGCGGCACAAGGCGTGTCAGAAACGACTGGCTGACTTCTTCTCCAAAGAACTCGGATGCGAGGTCCACAAGCCGTGTTGCCGGTCCGCGTTGCTCGACCGCTTTGCCGACAGCGCGCAGCCCGTGAAGCGCTATATCGCTGCCGCCGCCTTCGTCGCCCAAAGGAAACCCCCACCCTCCTTGATTTAACCTTCTGCCGCCCTCGCCGAACCCGAAGCAGTTAGAACCAGTGCCAGCCACGCAGGCTATTCCGACGCGGTCGAAGACATCGATGCAAGCGAGCGACACCTCTCCCTCTGAGTAGTAGCAAACCTCCCCACCAAGATGGCTTTTTACGACGGCCTCCATATCCGGATTTCCGATGGGAAGAGTCGCGCAGCCGGTAGCCCGCACGGAGAGAGCTGTGTTTCCCAACCCGCCGGCCGCTGCTCGACACGCCGACTGGACGGACTCGCAGACCGTCTTTATTCCGACATATACTATGTTCGACGGCCCGCCGACACCGACTCCCAGACACTCTTCGTGGCTGTTCACTATGGCGCACTCGGTCTTCGTCCCACCGCCGTCTATGCCGGCGACCAAGAAATCCTGTTTCATAAACCTGAAATCCGTCAAGTAGAGTCCTTGAGAATCAAACAAGCTGCGCCGTAAGCCCCGGATAATGATCCCAACGCCGCTCGAACTACGGGGATGTTTCGATGGACAGGAGGAAAGGCCCTCACTGTTATCACGCGCCGCGCCTGATCCAAAAGAAAATCGCCGGCCTGAGCTATGCCTCCCCCCACGACTATTAACTCCGGAGACAAAAGAGTAACGAGGTTCACTAACGCAACACCGAGGTAATACCCGGCCTCTTCAAGCGTTTTGACAGCCGCTTGGTCACCCGCGACGGCTCTGGCACAAATAGTCTCAAGCTCCATATGCTCCGATCTGACACCAACAAGCTCTGCATAGTTCTCCGCGAGTGCAGAGGCCGAGCAGACTGTCTCCAGGCATCCCAATCCTCCACATACACAAAGCTTTCCGTCATTCGGCACAACGATAATGTGCCCCAGACTTCCTGCCACATCAAGCCCACCTCGAAATATCTTGCCGTCCACAATCGTTCCGCTACCCACTCCGGTACCAAGGGTAACGCAGGTGAATGTACCATTGTGTGATCCTGCGCCGTAGTATGCTTCGCCGACCGCAGCCGCGTGAGAGTCTATGGCGAATCGTAGGGGTATATTCCAGCGTCCCTGCAATTCCTTCGCCAGGTCATAAGACGACCAGTTCCTCGGATGAGGCGCTACGTTTTGCAACAAGCCACCCGGAGTAATCGGATTAGCCAGACCGATCCCTATGCCTTTCAAATCATCTTTGTTTACCTTCGCACTGAACAGAACTTCGTTAATCCCTGCGCCAATGAGATCAGGAAGCGATTTAAGCCCCGACTCCGAATATTTCCAGTCGTCGACGCACGGAAGAGTGGCTGATCCCAGATTTCGTCCAGACGTATCAATAATGACCCCCTTGATGCATGTACCTCCTACGTCTAAACCAAGCGCAAGGGAGTTACTCATTACACTAGACATGCTTTTCTACCGACCACCTGACGTATCGCATCTGCAATCTTTTCTTTGGTAGGTATCATAAACTGCTCCCCAGCCGGCGCGTGGGGTATTGGGGAATCCAGGCTCGCCACACGTATCACCGGCGCCTTGAGACAATGGTAGGCCACCTCGTATACTGTCTGAGCAAGCTCCGCGGAGGTGCCACACGTTATGTTGTCCTCTGTTACCACAATAGCTCTGGACGTCTTCTTTACTGACGCCGCAATGGTTCCTCTGTCCAGCGGGACAAGTGTCCTCGGATCAATGACCTCGACGCTTATGTCTTCTTCTTCCAGGATTTTTGCGGCATGGATCGCCTTATGTACCATTAGCATAGTGGCGACCACAGTAACATCCGTCCCTTCTCTTTTGACCTCTGCTCTGCCGAAGGGAATGACATACGGCTCTTCAGGTACATCAGTACCCATAGGGATTGCGTCGGCCACCATTCTAACCTGCCCTCCTGGGGACTTTGAGCCGTACAAGAATCTACGCTTTTCCCCGGACTTCGCCGGGGAAAAGGGGCCACCTTGCGGTGGCAGTAAAACCAAACGTGCCTTCGGCACGGCAGATACGTGCGATGTTTCGCTGGAACTGGACAAGCGAGAAGGCACATGCTATA
>JACPPP010000085.1 GCA_016190935.1 Armatimonadota bacterium
GATTGACAGATCATATATGGTCTATCAGAGAACTTGTTACTTACAGGCTGCCTTCACGTCTATGAAGGCCACTACCCGTTTTCGCGTTTCAAAAGGAAAATAAAGCAAATGGACCAACTCTACACCCAACTCTACCACGCCGGCTGCATCAAGTTCGGCGAGTTTAAGCTGAAAAGCGGGATTATCTCGCCGGTCTATGTGGACTTCAGAGTGCTGGTGAGTAACCCGAAGCTGCTGGCTCTGGTCGGTGAGCATATTGCGCGGAAGCTCGACGGGCTTAAGTTCGACCGCATCGCCGCGCTTCCTTACGCCGGGCTTCCGATAGGAATTGCCGCGTCACTTGCTGCGAACATCCCGATGATCTACCCCCGAAAAGAGGCCAAGGACTACGGCACGGCCAGGCTCATCGAGGGAGAGTTCAAAAAGGGTGAGCGGATAGTGGTAGTTGACGACGTAATAACTGATGGGGCTACCAAGATCGAATCGATAAAGCCGCTCGAAGAGGCGGGACTTAAGGTGGAGGATGTGGTTATCATCCTCGACCGCGAGCAGGGCGGGAGGAAGATACTGGCCGACGCAGGCTATACTCTGCACTCGGTCACGACTCTCTCCGAGGCGATGGACGCGCTCGTGCGGTTGGGCAAGATTTCGGAGGACGTCCGGCGAGAGACGCTCGCGTTTATTGCGAACCATCAGTTTTCTTCGTGAAAAAGGAATGTGCTATTGAAAGCGATACTAACACTCGAAGACGGGACAACCTACGAAGGAACATCTATCGGCGTGGTGGGCACGGCGTTCGGCGAGGCTGTATTCTCGACATCTATGACCGGCTATCAGGAGATGCTGACCGATCCTAGTTACGGCGGCCAGTTGCTCACGCTCACTTACCCGCTCATAGGGAACTACGGCGTGACCGATGCGGATTTCGAGTCGAACAGGGTGCAGGTGGCCGGGTTCATCGTAAGGCAGATGTGCGAAGAGCCGTCCAACTGGCGGAGCGGCGGCAGCCTGCAGGATTTCTTGGTGCAAAACCGCGTGGTCGGCATCCAGGGAGTCGATACCCGCGCGCTTACACGTCATCTGCGCGTAAGAGGCGTAATGATGGGCGCGATCTCGACGGAGTATTCGCGCGATGAACTTCTTCAGAAGATCGAGGAGGCCCCGAACTACTCGCAGATCGACTTCGTCCGCCGTGTCACGGCCCCCGAGAAATACGAGTGGTCCGGCGACGCCGAGGTGGAAGCGAACAGAGGAAACGCGCTCCCCGGAAGCCCGATCCCAAGGCCCGACGGCCCCAGAGTGGCGTTGATCGACTGCGGCGTGAAGCGGAACATTATGCGGAACCTGGCCGCGCTTGGATGCCGTGTCACCGTCTTCCCGTGCCACGCGAAGGCGGAAGAAATCCTCGAAATGGACCCGGCGGGGGTCCTGATATCTCCTGGCCCCGGCGACCCTGCGCTTCTTGGCTACATGACGGATGAGATCAAGAAGCTGATCGGAAAAAAGCCGATCATCGGCATCTGCCTGGGTCACCAACTCCTTGCCTGGGCCTTCGGCGGCCGGACGTTCAAACTCAAGTTCGGCCACAGGGGCGGAAATCATCCGGTGAAGGACCTCGCGACGGGCAGGGTCTACATAACATCGCAGAACCACGGGTACGCGGTTGATGCCGATTCACTGGCCGAAAAAGGTGTGGACGTTGCAATGATAAATTTGAATGACAACACCGTGGAAGGCCTCCAGCATCGGGAGTTGCCCATATACTCCATTCAGTATCACCCGGAAGCGAGTCCGGGGCCGAGAGATAGTGCTTACTTATTCAAGAGATTCATGGAAGCGGTAACTGATGGGACAAAGAGAGTTTGATGGGGTTTTGAAGTCCACGCTCGGGCCGGATTTCAAATCAGTACCGTCGAAAGTTCGATATACCGCCTGAAACACGAAGACACGAAAGCCGCGAAGGCCACGAAAGCTGTGTATGAAAGACTGGTTGACAGCCCGGAAGACTTATCAGGTTGGGATTTTCGTGTCATTCGTCCTTTCGCGTCTCCGCGGTTCTGGAGGCTGCAACGACTAAGAGAGGAATAACGTGCCTAAACGCAACGACATCAAAAAAGTTATGGTCATCGGCTCCGGCCCGATCGTGATCGGCCAGGCGGCGGAGTTCGACTACGCAGGCACGCAGGCGTGTAGAGCGCTTCGCGAAGAGGGCGTGGAAGTAGTGTTGATGAACTCCAACCCGGCTACGATCATGACCGATACCGAGATCGCCGACCACGTGTATATCGAGCCGCTGAACGTCGAGTTTGCTACGAAGGTCATTGCCCAGGAGCGGCCCGACGGACTTCTGCCCACACTCGGCGGCCAGACCGGGCTGAACCTGGCTACTCAACTCGCGAACCACGGCGTGATCGAGAAATACGGGGTCGAACTCCTCGGAACGCCGCTCTCGGCAATCCAGATGGCCGAGGATCGTGAAGAGTTCCGGCAGCTAATGCGCCGGATCGACGAGCCGGTCCCCGAAAGCTGGATAGTGGAGAGCGTGGAAAAGCTCCGTCAGATCACCAGCCAGAACCCACCGTGGCCGCTTATCATCCGCCCCGCGTACACGCTCGGCGGCACCGGCGGCGGCATAGCATACACTCCAGAAGAACTGATCGAGATCGGAACCCGCGGACTTAAGCTATCAATGCGGAACCAGGTGCTCGTCGAGCGCTGCCTGATCGGGTGGAAAGAGATCGAATACGAGGTTATGCGCGACGGCGCGGACAACTGCATCACCGTCTGCAATATGGAGAATTTCGATCCGATGGGGGTACACACCGGCGACTCAATCGTTATCGCCCCGTCACAGACGCTCTCAGATAAGGAGTATCAGATGCTCCGCACGGCGTCGCTCAAGATCATTCGTGCGCTAGGCATCGAGGGCGGCTGCAATGTCCAGCTTGCGCTCGACCCCAGGAGCTACGAATACTTCGTCATCGAGGTCAATCCCAGGGTGAGCCGGTCTTCCGCGCTCGCATCGAAGGCCACCGGCTACCCCATCGCCAGAGTCGCGGCCAAGATCGCGGTCGGACTCCGGCTGGATGAGATTCCGAACGCCGTTACACAGAAGACGCTTGCCTGCTTCGAGCCCGCGCTGGACTACGTGGTCGTCAAAATCCCCCGATGGCCGTTCGACAAGTTCTCTCAGGCCGACAGGACAGTCGGCACTCAGATGAAGGCTACCGGCGAGGTTATGTCCATCGACCGCACCTTCGAGGCCGCGCTGATGAAGGCCGTGCGGTCGCTCGAGATCGGAAGCTACTCCTTGAGGCTGAAAAATGCCGACCTGCTGGGCGATATGGATATAGAAGACGGCCTGCGGACCGCCACCGATGAGCGCCTGTTCATCGTGGCAGAGGCGTTCCGGCGAGGGATGATGGTAGACGAGGTTGCGGACCTGTCTAATATCGACCCGTGGTTCCTGCGGAGGATAAAGGAACTGGTAGAGCTTGAGAACAAGCTCAGAGAGAACGCCGAGGGCATACGGGCAATAGGCGCGGGAATGATCGAGCCGGACGGGAAGGCCGTCGATCTATTGAGAACGGCCAAGAGGGTCAGGTTCCCGGACAAGCTGATAAGCGACCTGACAGGCATCGGTCAGAGGCATCTGCGCTGGCTCGCCCGCAAGCTCAACCTGCGTCCCACCTATAAGATGGTAGACACCTGCGCCGCCGTGTTCGAGGCGGCGACGCCATATTTTTACTCGTGTCTGGAAGATGAGGACGAGGCTGTGCCGGGTGTTGGGTGTTGGGTGTTGGGTGCTGGTGGTTCCCAGCCGGATACTAGCCCCCAGCCCCCGACCCCCGACC
>JACPPP010000006.1 GCA_016190935.1 Armatimonadota bacterium
CCTCACCTTTCGTGCTTCGACACGCTCATCCTTCGACAAGCTCAGGATGGCTCAAGATGCGGCGTATATTGCTCACGCCGGTTAAAAACGATGCTCCTGTGCCGATCGTTTGCTTCTGCTATACTTCTCTTATAATGATACGAATGCAGCTTCAAGTGATTGCGCTCTGTTTCGTCATCGGAGCAGCGCCTGGTCTGGCGCGCGCAGAGACTCCCACCGGCGAGCCTGTTGCGTGGGTTGAGCTGGGTCCGGTGAACGTCGAGCACGGGCTGTCCGTGCCTAACGCCCGAGATGGACAGAATGATCCGGCGGTCATCGGCGGGGCAAAATGCCGTGTGAGCGCCCCGGAGAGCCGTTATATTTACTTTGACTACGACCGCCGGGCGGGCAGACTGCGCCGGCCGGTTTACATCACAGTCGAGTATTTCGACGAGGGGCTCGGCAAGTTTCAGATCCAGTACGATTCCACAGACGCAAAAGAGCCGGAGAATGGCGCCTACAAGAATGGCGGAACGGAACTGCTGCTTGACTCAAGGCAGTGGAGGAAAGTAACCTTTGAGATCTTCGACGCCCGGTTCGATAGCAGGCAGAACCTTGGAGGCGATTTCCGCTTGTTCTGCCGCGGTCGGATTGCGGTGCGCAAGGCTATTATAGAGATGGAACACTCGGAGAACTACGAGTATCTGCCGCAGGCGCAGAGGGACCGGGTTGCAGCAAGCGTCGGTAGACTGAGCCCGCCAAAGGACGTAAAGATAGTTTTCAGCAGCGTCGAGCCTCGCAACATCCGGGATATCCCACGGGCGTTGGCAGAGATACGGGCGCTCGCGCCGATGGTGAAAATACTCGGCGCTACGAGTCTGGAGACATATGTGAGGTGGGACCTGGTCGAGCCGCTGCGGGGAGTCTGGGACTGGAGTTTCTACGACCGAGTCGCCGACATTCTGCGCGAAAACGGACTCAGATGGAGTCCACGCCTCGTGACGGGCGACGCGCAAAGCATTCCTGCCTGGTTCGCGAAATCTGCAACTTCGGCGTGCACGGAAGACCGCAAGGAATGCTGGAATCAGCCGGTCTGGAACCCTCAACTCTCTGAATCAATCGAACGGTTCATCTCCCAATTTGCACTGCGTTACGGCGTCGGGAGCCTGATTGAGTCGGTGTCGGTCGGATATGACGGGTGTTTTCAAGAAGGGCCGCTTGAAGCGTTGGGGAAGGGAGATCATGAGGGCAGTTTTCGTTGGGATCGCGGACTTATGACAAGATATGCCGCGGTCTGGTTGTCTGCCGTCAGGCGGCTCCTGCCACGGACCAGCCTGTATTTTTGCATAAACGGGCAAGGCGCGGCGACAGAAGGATATGACGTCTCCGCCGTGTGCAAGATTGCCGCAGATTACGATGCCGGTGTGCAGATCGAAAAAGAGGGCTCCGACTACGGCCGCAGCTTCGCGGAGACCCGCTTGATCGCATCAGCGGCAAGGCATTACGGAGCATACTACGCATTTGGGCCTGCAGGAGTGGTTACGGCAGACGGCTTGACGGCCAGAATCTATAACAACATCACAGCGGGGACGAGCGCTATCCACGTGCGCTACCCGAACGTATTGACTGAGGCAGGAGGCAGCGCTGCCTGGAGCAGTTCGTACCAATTGCTCGGCGCCGACGGCGCGCGCAGACCGCCGGTGGCCGTCCTTCTATCACAGTCCACGCTTTCGCTCCATCCGGGCAACTTCTGCGAGAAGGCCGCGTTGCTCCGAGATGCTTTCGAGTTTGACATAGTTGACGAATCGATGATCCGAGATGGGGCGCTGCAGCGTTACGAGGTACTCCTTCTTGTAGATGGCGCAGTGATCGACAATGGTGACGCTCAGCGAATTGTTGAGTGGATGCGTTCCGGTGGAGTGGTCGTCGCGTGTGACTCCGGCGGGCTCAAGACAGTGGACGGGGGAACTTCCCATCTTTCAGCAGTTTTCGATTATACCTCTGGTAAATCTCCGACTATAAGAGAACATGGCGCGGGTCTGGCTATATATGTCGCAGAGGGGTGGGAAGACGGCAAGACTCCTGTGGAAGAGCTTGTGCGGGTGCTGGGGAGCCTTTGCACTCGCACTCAATCTAACCTCGTGCCGGACGGGTTGGTTGACGGGGTATACGTTTCCGAGATAGGAGACAGGCTCCTCATCCTCAATACTACGGGCTCGGACATCGAAAGGGAACTTCAGGTTGAAATTGGCCGAAGGCAGAGAGTAGCGCTGCCTGCCAGAAAAATCATAAAAATAAAAACATATTGACACTCGTTTTAAGCCGTGTTATTATCGAATTGTTGTGTTTTGGAAAATCGACGCTTTACCGCAGAATAAGAACGTTCTCCACTTCTGGCCAATCCCGGAATCTTTCCCACTAATAAATAAACCAACCGGGAACTGGCTTTATTGGAAACACCGTAATATGGAGTAGCGGGCGGACTAACAAGCGTAGCCCGAATTATGCATCAGCAGGCTTCCGAAGCAACTGCTGACGCATAATTTGGGGTGGCAGGCATCAAGAAATACGTTTTTCGCCCGCGCTGCGAAAAGCATCGCTAAAGAAGCACAGCGGAAAGTCAATAATTGATATATAGGGACCCTTACATCTACCCTCTCAATTTCGGAGGTAGGAGGAACCGATGCAATTAAAAGCCGTAATGCTCGCAATACTGATCGCTTCGGTGTCGATTTCGTTGGCCGTGGCGGAGGGTGATTACCGCCTCGCTGCCGATGATGTTATCGAAATGAACGTCTGGCGCGAGCCTGATCTCTCCAAGAAGCAGATCCAGATAACCTCAGAAGGCAACATTACCGTTCCGTATTTGAATACCGTCATAGAGGCCGCGGGACTCACTCAGCAGGAACTTTGTCAGAGAATCGCTGAGGAATATGTCAAGGCGGAAATACTGATCGATCCGAAGGTCGAGATCAACTTGATTATCAGGCATAAGATGACGGTATGGGTGCTCGGACAGGTGCAGCGGCCCGGCGTAGTGAATTTCAAAGAGGGTGACGCGGTCTCCAATGCGATCGCTGAGGCGGGAAGCTATACCGCTGAAGCGCGCCTCGAGTCCGCCCAACTCACGCGCCGAGGATCGGACAGACCGGTCACTCTGGACCTCCACAAGCTGTACTTTGACGGAGACCTGAGTCAGAATTACGAACTCCAGGAGGGGGACGTAATCTACATCCCCGAAGACACCTACAACAGATACTATGTCATGGGCGAAGTCATGAGGCCCGGGCTGTATTTCTTGAGAGACAACGCAAGCGTGCTCTCAGCCGTGAACCAGGCCGGTGGGGCTACCCCTCGGGGTTCACTCAAGGGCACGATGCTTATCAGAGGAGACATCAAGAATCCAGAAAAGCGCTCTGTCAACCTGAAAAAACTGATTGACGGCGACATCTCTCAGGACGTTAAGCTGGAGGCTGGAGACATCGTCTACGTGCCGGAGACTTCGAAACCGGACTGGGGCAAGATATCGCAGGTCTTGAGCGCGCTGACATCTTTGGGTTATATTCGACGGTTTGGCTTGTTCTAGCTCGACTTATTCATAAGCATCAGCAGTTGCTTCGGACTGCTTGTCTGCCGAAGCCTGCTGATGCATAATCCGGGCTAGACTAAGAGGAGGACTAAGTGGAACTTTGGCGTTATTACCGGATACTTCGCCGCCGCAGGTGGCTTATTGTATTTTGTGTCGCTGTGTGTGTCGGTGTGGTTGGCATTCACGCCAGCCTGAGTCCGAAGCTCTATACCGGACGGGCTACAGTCATGGAACGCCAGCCTACGGAGAGGGGTGTTCCGGTTTACGGAGATCGCTATGTCGTGCAGCCTAATGTGGACATACACCTGGCCGATCTCGCCAACATC
This sequence comes from Armatimonadota bacterium, assembly GCA_016190935.1. Classification (GTDB taxonomy): domain Bacteria; phylum Armatimonadota; class UBA5829; order UBA5829; family DTLH01; genus JACPPP01. Next base: position 3,895 of record JACPPP010000006.1, read on the forward strand.
GCAACCAGTAACAGTGTCATTCTGCGTTCGAGGGATACTCTGGGACAGTTGGGCATAGCGATCGATCCCAGGCAGCTTATGAATACGCTCAAGATTCAGCCTTTATACGATACGCAGATTCTCGCGATAGAGGTGACCTCCCAAGACCCTGACGAGGCGAAATCTGCCGCGGATGTAGTCAGCGGAGAGTTCCGGCGGTTCTATCAACAGCTAATGAGCGGAGCCGCCGAGCAGAGCCGTGAGTTCATCGAGAAACAGTTAAAAGACGCAAAGGCCAAGCGTGCCGAGACCAGGGAGGCAAGAAAGAACTTCAAGATGCGGAATGAGCTGGTCGACCTGGGAATGCAGGCCAAGGTGTTGATGGACCGGTCCGCGGAGATAGAAACACAGGTCGTCCACGCAGGGGTCGCAGCGGCCGAACTCAACGACCGGCTGCGCATAGTTGACGAGCAGATTGCAAGTCAGCCCGAGATGAAGCTGTCTTTGGAGTCAACAACGAATAATCCTATCTACCAGGAGTTGCTTGCCAGGAAGATCGCTGCTGAGGCTGATCTCGGGACGATGGTCGCGCGAAGAGGTCGCAACCATCCGGAAGTGCAGATACTGACCAAGCAGCTTGAAGAGGTCAATGAGATAATAAAGACCCAGTCTCCCAAGATTGTGAGCCAGGAGACCGTTTCCGAAAACCAGGTTTATCGCACAGTGCTTCAGAACCGCCTTGCATTAAACGCCGAAGCTGCCGGGACGGGGGCGCGTGAGGCTGCGCTATTGGCCGTGCTGTCGGAAGAGAAGGCCAAGATGGGCGACCTGCCAGCCCAGGAAATGAAGATGGCCCAACTCCAGATGGACGTGACGGCAGCAGAAGAAACCTACCGTCTGCTCCGGGCCAAGCTGGACGAGGCCAGGATTAAGGCCAATGAAGCCAGCCGTGCCAGCGCGATCCAGGTGATCGATGCGGCCTATGTTTATCCTGTAGATAGAAAGACCCCGCTCAAGCTCGTGCTTGCACTAGTTTTGAGCCCACTGCTTGGCGCCGGGTTGGTCTTCCTGCTCAACTATCTCGATAACACAGTGAAGACACCTGCGGAGGCTGAGGATTTGTTCGGCTTACCGGTTGTGACTGTCGTTCCGCTCAGCAGGTCTCATGCTCTGGCCAAGCGGCCCGAGAACGAGCCGCTGTTGGCCACCTATGAAATGCTCACATCCGTGCTCTGGCGCAATATAGCCAAGACGCCACAGCCCACAATACTGGTGGCGAGCGCGGAGCCGGATACCGGGCGTTCGACCACGGCGGCAAACCTCGCGATTACTCTGGCGCGTGACGGCGCGAGGGTTATACTCGTGGATTCGGATATGCGCAAGCCCTGCCTGAACCAGATGTTCGGCGTTTCTGGCAAACCCGGCCTCAGCAATATTCTGTCCGGAGGGGTTGCTATAGAAGATGCGCTCGCTCCAACCAGGGTGGAGGGGCTTCTGCTCCTGCCAGCCGGGCCGCCTCCTGATAATCCAATCAGGCTCTTGCGAACCCAGCAGATGGCGGAGTTCGTCTCCGAGGTAGGCAAGCTCGCCGATTTTGTGATTTTCGACAGTCCCGCTGGGATCACGTTTGCTGACGCGTCGCTCATTGCCTCACACGTTAGGAACACCATCATAGTGCATGCGGCCGGGAAAGTGCCACGGGGCTCCGAGACGGAATTCCGGACCAAGCTCGATTTGGTCGGGGCAAACATTGTAGGTGTGGCGCTGAACAGGGTTCGCCCCGAGGACAGCCACGGGCACTTCCACTATCGTCGCTTCTATCAGGACGAGACCGCGCAGGACCGCAGCCGCGCTCTCTCAGGCGCGGTACGCGCCATTCCGCCCGGCGGGAGCGATGAGCTATGAGCGATGAGCGCCGAGCAGCGAGCAAGTTGATCGCCGGGGAGATTCCCTAATGTTGATCGCCGGGGAGATGTCTCCCCGGCGCGGGTGTGGCGGATATTCATCCGCCTGTACGCTGCGGAAACATCGGCTTTCCAAGTTCGCCAAGTTTAGCTAAGCCCAAGTTCCGCAGCATACAGTGAAGTCGCTAATCCTACTGCGTTAAGTAAGAACGGAGTTTACCGTATTGATGTTGTGACAGCATCATGTGGAGTGCGAGGGCTTGACCTCGCTTTGTCTACCGATGACAGATTAGGCTCTCAGAGTATACACCAAGGCTGTAGTCGATAAACAAAGCGGCGTCAAGCCGCCGCACTCCATGCCGCAGTCCATATAGGATTAGGCTAGGTTAAGACCGGAGGGTACAAAACTCTTGGAAACAACAGTGTTGAAAGTAGAGAAGACGGGAGCACTGCGCTGGTCAATCGGCGATCTCGGCAAGGCCAGAACCTGGCAGATACTGGGATTGGTTTCGATTGCTGCGTTCGTCTTTATCTACTGGCAAACGTTCCATTGGTGGTGGCGGGAGTGGTGGAAAGATGAAAGCTACTACTCCCACGGCATACTGATACCGATCATGTCCGGCTTCGTAGTTTGGTTTAACTGGAAGCGGATAGTAAGACTGGCGGTGAAGCCGAGCGCATGGGGACTTGCGCTGCTGTTGCCTGCGATTGCGATGCAGTTCGTGGCCTACAGAGGAGGCATTCTGAGCGTCGCGGGACTCACACTGCCAATAGTGCTGTTCGCCGCGTTCCTCCTGCTTTTTGGTAAAGCTGTCACCAGAGAAATGGCCTTCCCTCTCGGCTTTCTGTATTTTATGTGTGTTCCTCCCACCCAGTATCTTGCCAAGCTGAGTTTCAAGATCCAGGTATTGTCTACGGTTGCTGCCACTTCCGGCCTTAACCTGTTGAGCTACGATGCCGTACGGAACGGAACAGCCATCCATCTCCCCAATATAGAGGTGCTTGTCGGCGCGCCGTGCAGCGGGTTCAGAATGCTCATCGCGCTGCTCGCATTCGTAATATTCTTTTCATATATGAAAAAAGGCCCTATGTGGGGCCGGTTGACGCTCATTGCGCTTGTGATCCCGCTCAGTTTGATCGCTAATTCGATCAGGGTCATGATGATCGCGCTTGTGGGCGAGCACATGGGCGAGGAGGCAATGAGGAGCTTCCACGATTACTCCGGATACATAGTGCTTGTAATTGCGTTTGCTATTCTGGCAGCGCTGTCCAAGGTGGTAAAATGCCAAGATTTCAAATCTATGCCGGACTCCTGATGTTGATAATGGTCGCCTGGGCGGGCCTGGTTGGGATGGTGCCTCCTATGGCTGCGGGCCTCCGTGTGGAAGAGGACTTCAAGGGAATCCCGATGGAAGTGGGGGATTGGTCGGGCTTAGAAGACCGGTTCGACCTTGCAACCTATAAGATACTGCGCACTTGCAGCCTCCTGTCGAGGGAGTACGTCGATGATGCGGGCAACAGGGTCAACCTGTCCATAGTCTATGGCCGCGACCTCGGTGACTTCCATCAGCCCGAGATTTGTATGGAGGGATCGGGATGGAAGCGCACGAACAGCTCGTCTGCGTGGCTGAACCCGGTCGGCGGAGAGCGACACAAGGCGTCGGTGGTTACCATGACCAACGGCTACGTAGACATCGTTATGGTTTACTGGTTCTATATGGCCGGGCAGGTATCTCCGTCGATGGGCAAGGAGAAGGTCCGTGCTCTGCTTGAGGGCCTCCAGGGAGGTCAATTGCAGCCGTCGGCAATGGTCAAGTTTACCGCGCCTATCATTGTAGACGAAGAGACGGCGCGCAAGTCTGCGATGAGACTCTCAGAACTGCTCGGCCAGTCGATAGTCGACGTCGCAAGCAAACCTCCGAAATACGTCCAGAGCGAGCTTGTGCTTGAGCAGTTTGAGGGAGAAGAGTAGCCTCTGCATCAAGATGCTTTAGCCCTATCAACCCTCCAGCCCGGATTATGCATCAGCAGTTGCTTCGGACTGCTTGTCTGCCGAAGTCTGCTGATGCATAATCCGGGCCAGTCTTCTCCTTGACACAGGCCGGGGCCGGGGATATACTGAGCTTGGAGGACAATCGATCGGCGGTCCCTCCTGCCGCACTCGCTTCCTGTCACGGAAACACTCATGAAGATCGCTATTCTCGGCACAAAAGGTATCCCTGCTACCTGGGGAGGGATCGAGCGCCACGTTGAGGAACTCGCAAGCCGGTTCGTGAGAATGGGCCACGACGTAACCGTCTACTGCCGGCCGTACTACACCACGTCCAGTGACGAGTTCTACAATGGAATTCGCATCAGAAAGCTTCCGACTATCAAACTCAAGAATTACGACGCCATCACCCACACGTTTCTGGCCACCCTCCATCTGCTCAACAAAGACTACGACATAGTGCACTACCACGCGATAGGCCCGGCGGGGCTTTCGATCATTCCGAGGCTGCTTGGAAAGAAGACCGTGGCCACAGTGCACGGACTCGACTGGCAGAGAGAGAAGTGGGGCAGGCGGGCGAGGACCTATCTCAAGCTGAGCGAGAGAGCCGTGGTGTGGTTTCCGCACGCCACTATTGCAGTCTCAAGGTTCCTTAAGGACTATCTGGAGAAGAAATACAAGCGGCCGGTGAACTACATTCCCAGCGCAGTGAGCGATCCGGTGGTTCTGAAGCCTTCGGCAATACGTTCGTATGGACTTGAGGGCGGAGACTACATCCTGTTCGTAGCAAGGTTGGTTCCCGAGAAAGGGTGCCATTTCCTTATTGACGCATTCAAGCAGTTGAAGACAGACAAAAAGCTCGTGGTGGCGGGAGGGTCCAGCCATTCGGACCGGTATGTCAACGAACTGCGCGAGACTGCGAACGATAGAGTCGTATTCACCGGCTACGTCTACGGTGATGAACTGCACGAGCTTTACTCAAACGCTTACTGCTACGTGCAGCCATCCACTATAGAGGGGATGCCGATAACGCTTCTCGAGGCCGTAGCTTACGGCAGGTGCGTCGTTGCAAGTGACATCCCGCCGAACCTTGAGGTGGTTAAGGATACCGGCGTCATATTTGAAAGCAAGAATGTCGAAGACCTCCGCGGGGCGCTGCAATCAGTGATCGACAACCCAGACCTTGCAGCCGAACTCGGGCGAAAGACGCAGGCAATGGGACTTGCCGAATACAGTTACGACAGCATCGCCGTCAAGACAGCAATGCTCTATGCCGCAGTTGCGGCGGGCAGAGTAGGGCTTATCGAGGAGATAGACCCGGTTATGAGTTTAGCCCCCAAAAGGGGGGTTGGGTGATAGGGGATTTCAGATTTTAGATTTTAGATTTC
>JACPPP010000007.1 GCA_016190935.1 Armatimonadota bacterium
GAGGAATCTTTCCTCCGACCCGGCCCCCGCTGAAAGCTGATGGCTGATCGCTGACAGCTTTTTTATATTATGATGCAAATAACAATCGGCTCCCGCGGGAGTGCGCTCGCGCTCACTCAGACAAAATGGGTGGCCGAAAAGATACAACTGCATAATCCGGACATAGAGACCCGGATCGAGATCATCAGAACTAAAGGTGATAAGATTCTGGACACTCCGCTTGCCAAGATTGGAGATAAGGGCCTCTTTGTCAAGGAGATCGAGCTTGCGCTTGTCGATGGGAGGATCGACCTTGCTGTCCACAGTATGAAGGACCTTCCCTCAGAGATGACGGAGGGGCTGGTAATTGGAGCGGTCCCTGCGCGAGTGGACCCAAGCGACGTCCTGCTTTCCAACAAGGGCACATTGGACGAGCTTGGGCAGGGTGCCAGGATCGGGTCGAGCAGTCTCAGGCGCAGGGCGCAGCTTATGGCTTTCCGCCCGGATTTGGAGTTCCACGACCTTCGCGGCAACCTCGACACCCGTATCCGCAGGCTTCAAACCGGGGCTTTCGACGCGATCGTGCTCGCCTATGCCGGCCTGCACCGGCTTAACTGGGACGGCGAGATAGCGCAGAGAATCCCATTCGATATTTGCCTGCCTGCTGTGGGGCAAGGGGCGCTTGCGGTGCAGGTCAGAGAGAGCGATGAGCGGATGGCCGGGATGGTCTCGCCTCTGGACGATGCGCCGACCAGGGCAGCGGTCACGGCAGAGCGAGCTTTGCTCGGGGCGCTTGGCGGAGGCTGCCAGACTCCGATTGCGGCTGTTGCGCTTCCGAAGGGTAACAACTTGGTGCTCTCGGCAATGGTTGCAAGCCTGGATGGAAAGCGGGTCATTCGCGCGGAGGAGTCTGGAACGATCACGGAGGCCGCCGCGCTTGGGGAGCGTACGGCCGGTATCCTGCTGGACAGAGGCGCGAGTGAGATACTGGAAGATGTCCGCAGTCAGTCTGCGCCAACTGACATGGGAGCAGCGTGACCGGAAATGCAAAATGAAAAATGCAAAGTGCAAAGGGGAAGATTAGACGGTGGCCGGGTAAAGCGTGATGCTGACATTCGTTGCGTCTATGCCTACTGAACCGCTGAAGAGATGAAATGAGTATGAAGGGATGAACCTATGATGGGGGAGGGTTTCCATGTTGGGGAGGGATTTGAAATCCCTCCCCAACATCCCTCTCATCCGTTTCATATGCATTTCATCCGTTCTGTGGTTCAGGAGATACTACCAGAATTAATCAGAATCTTCACGCATTAGATGGGCAATGCCTGATTTTTCATTTTGCATTTCCCCTGGGTCTACCTGCTCTGGAGTAAACGAATGAAGATAAACGTTGACGTACTGGTTCTCGGAAGCGGCATAGCGGGTCTGTCGTTCGCGCTGAAGGCGAGCGAGCACGGACGTGTTGCTCTCGTCACTAAGAAAAGCGATACCGAGTCGAACACCAACTATGCCCAGGGTGGAATTGCCACGGTTACGGCTCAGGACGACTCTTACGATCTGCACATCCGGGACACGCACGTTGCCGGCGCCTGGCTCTGCCATGAGGATTCGGTGGAGATACTCGTCAAAGAGGGCCCGGAGCGTGTTCGTGAGCTTATAGACCTTGGCGTCCGGTTCTCCAAAGAGACGACGGTGGATGGAAATGTCTGCCTCGCTTTGGGCCGTGAGGGTGGGCATTCAAGACGGCGGATTCTTCACGCGGCCGACCTTACGGGACGTGAGATCGAGCGGGCTCTCGTAGCAAACTGCAAGCACAAGGACAGCATTCGGATCTTTGAGCATCACATGGCGATCGACCTGATCTCCGACGGAAGAACGTGTCACGGCGCGCATGTGTTGGACTCTGACACGGGTGACGTAACCACAATTGCGGCGAAAGTTACGATGCTTGCCACCGGCGGCGCAGGCCGTGTCTATCTCCATACTACGAACCCTGACATAGCGACCGGCGACGGTGTTGCGATGGCCTACCGGGCCGGCGCGAAGATTGCGAACATGGAGTTTATCCAGTTCCATCCGACGTCGCTCCACCATCCCGGGGCGCGGTCGTTCCTGATAAGCGAGGCGGTGCGAGGTGAGGGAGGGATACTCCGACTGAAGGACGGCAGCACCTTCATGGAGCGCTATCACGAAATGGAGTGCCTTGCGCCGAGGGATATAGTCGCCCGTGCGATAGATGCGGAACTGAAGAAGAGCGGCGATGAGTGCGTATATCTCGATGTGACTCATCTCGACGCCGAAGAGTTGAAAGCCCGCTTCCCGAACATCTACGAGAAGTGCCTGTCCGTCGGAATAGACATTACGAAGGAATGGATTCCCATAGTCCCGGCGGCGCACTACTCCTGCGGAGGAGTAGTGACGGATGTGGATGCTCGGACCGATCTCGACAGGCTCTATGCCTGCGGCGAGGTGGCGTGTACGGGTGTGCACGGAGCAAACCGACTTGCATCTAACTCGCTTCTTGAAGCTGTAGTCTTCGCCCACAGGGCGGCGATTGACGCTGGAAAGCTACTTGCCACATCCAACCCAACTCGGGCGGTTGACGAATACCAGGAGACTGAGCATAACGAACCGGTTTCTCCTAAGCTTGTAGAAGAGCTTACCGAGAGCGTGCGGAGCGTAATGTGGAAATATGTTGGTATAGTGCGGACCGATGAACGGCTGAACACCGCGCTTGCGGAGGTACGCGAGATCCTGCAGGCAGCGGAGGAGATGTATAGCCGTGGCAGACTCTCCGCTCCGCTCTTAGAACTTCGGAACATCGCACAGACCGGCGGGTTGATTATCCTCTCAGCGCTCGCTCGTAAAGAGAGTCGAGGGTTGAACTACAACTTAGACCATCCGAATATTGATGATAAGTTGTGTAAGAAGGATACGGTGCTCGTTGGGGGCGGGGTGACAGGGGCCGGATTTCTGAAACACGAAGGGCACGAAGAAGCACGAAATACACGAAAAACGGGAGCGATTACTGAGTGACGAAAGCGGGAGAGTCGATCAAGGGTCACAATTTTGACGACATAACTGGGCGAATAATCGGTGCAGCAATTGAAGTGCACAAACAACTCGGACCAGGTTTTCAAGAAGTGGTATACCAGCGTGCGCTGGCCTGGGAGCTTGAAGCTCTGGGCATAGATTTCGCCCGCGAAGAGAATGTGCCCATCTTCTATAAGGACCGGCACATCGACACCCGTAGGGTAGACTTCGTTATTAGTGATTGCATTGTAGAGCTTAAGGCTCGCAGAGAGATGCTGAAGGAGGATTCCGTCCAGACGGTATCATACTTGAAGGCTTCGAAGTATCCGGTCGCGCTCTTAATCAACTTCGGGGCTGAAAGGGTGCAGGTCAAGCGTTTTGTGGGCATCCGAAACTCGGCGGAGACCGCGGAGAAGTTATAGTCTCGTGTCTTTCGTGTTCTTCGGGCTCCTTCGTGGCCTTCGTGTTTCAAAAGAGGGAACCAAATGCCGTCCCAGAGTTATGTAAACCTTTTTCGAAATCGGGAGGCTCTTTGTGAGAACATTGTGCTGACGTGCGTGGATTTCCGGTTTCGGAAGAAAGCCGGGGAGCTTCTGCCATTTGCTGGTTATCGTGATTTCGATCTACTGGCTCTTCCCGGAGCATCGAAGGCTGTGCTGGACGAAGAGCGCCGTCCGGTCGTTTTCGACGCGCTCGATATTTGCCTGAGGCTGCACAAGGTAGTAAGGCTTATTATCATCGACCACATGGATTGCGGCGCCTACGGTGGGAGCGCAGCTTTTCAAAACGCGGACGAGGAAGTGGTGTTCCACACGGACAGACTGCGCGAGGCCGGTAAGATAATCAGGGACAGATATCCTTTCCTTCAAGTTGTCCCGATGTACATGGGATGGGATAAACTCGTATCAATAGATACAGAGGAAGATAAATGACTGATTTGGAGAACAAAGCTATAATACCGGTTGAGTCGGTTACAGACACTATCCTGATCCTGCGCGGGCAAAGAGTGATCCTTGACTCCGACCTGGCGCGCCTCTATGGTGTCTCTACTGGACAATTTAACCAGGCAGTAAAACGCAACCTTGATCGGTTCCCGCCGGACTTCATGTTCCAGTTGACAGAAGAGGAGCATAAATCTTTAAGATCACAAATTGTGACCTTAAAGGCCGGGCGCGGGCAACACCGCAAGTATCTACCCTATGCATTCACCGAACATGGAGCTGTAATGGCTGCAAGCGTCTTGAAAACTCAGCGTGCAGTGGAAGTAAGCGTCTACGTTGTTCGCGCCTTCATCCAGCTTCGGGAGCTACTGGGGACGCGCACAGAGATCGGCCGCAAACTCGATGAATTGGAGCAGCGGCTCGACGGTCACGGCGAGCAAATCAAGCTGATCCTGGAGGCAATTCAGGCGCTCATTGCTCTGCCTGATCCCTCAGATCGGCGGATAGGCTTTCGTTCAAAACAGGAGAACCAGTGAAGCAAACTGCTAAAGTATACTTAATAGGCGCCGGCCCTGGCGACCCGAAGCTCCTTACGATAAAGGGAGCCGAGGCGCTCTCGAAGGCCGATGTCGTCGTCTACGACCGGCTCGTACATCCGGCGATCCTGAGACACGCAAGGCCGGACGCGGAGATGATCTACGTCGGCAAGGCGTCGAGCCGGCACACAATGAAGCAGGAGGACATCAACCAGCTCCTCGTGGATAAGGCCAAAGAAGGCAAGATCGTAGCCCGGCTGAAAGGCGGCGACCCGTTCGTCTATGGCCGCGGCGGTGAGGAGGCCGAGGAGCTTGTTTCGGAGGGGATTGCCTTTGAGGTCGTCCCTGGCATCACCTCGGCCATAGCTGTCCCGGCATACGCGGGCATACCGGTGACGCACCGGAAGCTCTGCTCCGCGCTCGGTATCATCACCGGCCACGAGGACCCCACTAAGACAGAATCGTCCATCAAGTGGGACAAGATCGCGACTGGCAATGACACGCTGGTCTTCCTGATGGGGGTTGAGAACCTGCCGAACATCATCAGGGAGCTTGTCAAGAACGGCCGGTCGCCCGAAACTCCATTGGCATTAATCCGTTGGGGCACGAGAAGCGAGCAGGAGACGCTGGTCGGGACGCTGCAAACGATCCTGAAGCAGGTTGAGGAAACAGGGTTCAAGTCCCCGGCCGTGACCGTCGTCGGTGAGGTCGTCCGGCTCCGCGACACGCTTCGCTGGTTCGACAACAGGCCGCTATTCGGGAAGAAGGTCATAGTCACCCGCAGCCGCGAGCAGGCCAGTGTGCTCACGGAGAAACTGGAGGAGCTTGGAGCAGAGGCCGTCGAGTTCCCGGTCATCAAGATCGTGCCAATTGCGGATTTTGGATTTGGTCCTGAACTTGATTCAGGATCGGATTTGCCCGTCTACGACTGGATAATCTTCACGAGCGCCAACGGCGTGGAGATTTTCATAAAGCGGCTTTTCGAGCTTGGTCATGACGTTCGCGCGATGGGAGGGGCGAAACTTGCGGCTATAGGCCCCGCCACTGCGGCTGCGCTGCATAGATATGGGCTGAAAGTGGATTATGTGCCGTCCGAGTTCGTAGCCGAGGCTGTCGTGCAGGGCTTCCCTGAGGACCCAAGTGGGAAGAAGATTCTGCTTGCGAGAGCTAAGGAAGCGCGCGAGGCGCTGCCGGAGATGCTTATGGAGATGGGCGCCGATGTGACGGTATTGCCCGTTTATGAGACAATAGTGGAAGACAGCGACGCAGGCCGCGTCCGAGAGATGATCCAGGCCGGCGAGGTAGATATCGTGACGTTCACAAGCTCATCGACCGTAAAGAATTTTGTGGGGCTGCTCGACGGAATACAACTGCCCGAAAACGTGACAGTTGCCTGCATCGGTCCAATCACTGCAAAAACCGCGCAGGAACTTGGACTGGAGCCTGACATCGTGGCGGAGGATTACACAATAGATGGGTTGGTTGAGGCAGTTTTGAAA
>JACPPP010000087.1 GCA_016190935.1 Armatimonadota bacterium
ATTGTCGTTCGGAGGGCGCTAAGCGCCTAAGCGCCTAACCTTTTCCGGCGCTCAACCCTCAAATGATTTGGTGCACTACACTCGCCGGTGGGCAGAGAGGTTGATAGGTGAAGCGCCGGCATACCTTCACCCATCTGCGGAACTCCGGCTGCTCGCTACCGCTGAGGACTGTCTGGCGACAATCGAGCTTGCCGTCAATTGGGAGGCCGAGAAACTATACGGCGTCGAGGGTCTGGGTCCCTTTGACGAGTTTTGAGGCCGACCGCTGACGTTCCGGGATCTGCAGTCAGTAGTGCCGAAAGATGCCGATGGGCCGCGAAATCCGTTCTCAGCCCCATCTTCGCGGGTATCTAGCCCGCAACTCTCTCCTGCCCTCCGCCTCCCCCTTTCCATCCTGCCAACTTCCCTGTCTCATCCCCCCTCCTTCCGCCCCGGCGGGTGGTGTGGTCTCTGTTTTCGGCTGCTCTGTGGGGGGTGACTGGGGCGATGGTGATGCTTCGGGCTTCGGCTCGAGTCGCTGGATTGCCTTGGCCGCTTCCTCGTTCGCCGGGTCCTGCTGCTTTACCTTCCGGTACTCCTCCAGGGCCTCGGCCTTTTTGTTCTCTTTCTCGATGCCGTGGCGGTGTACTCGGAATGACCATAACTTGAATGCCAGGGCTCATCAAGCACAAACCTCCCGCTCTGGCTGACGGCCAGATGGCCTCTGTCTATCATATCCTTCACGTCCCTCGGCATCGTGCCGTATCCGGGGACGTTCTCCATAATGGAATCGTAGGCATCCAGTCTGCATACGAGATACCTCATCTTGTAGGTATTCTCGTTGTAACTGATGCTGTTTGCTGCTGATATACGAAACTCCGTGAAGTCCTGATCCTTCTGATAGTAGGGATTAGCCACTCCGTGATTTCCTGGATAACCATACTGACTGTCTCCATCGATGACATCAGGCCCAAGGTCGGGGTCGGTGTTGAAGAGAAGGGTCAGATAGGAGTCTACCGAGGTAGCCTCTCCAGTCAGCCCACCGCTATCGCCCAGTATCCGGGATGGAACTCCATAACACAACACAAGGACCTGGATGGGGTCGTTTGCAGGGTCAGCAGGGTCTACGCCGAGTTGGGTGATGAGGCCGGAGCGGATTTGCCCTGCCAAGTTCCAACCACTCTCACCGGACCAGTCACTTTGAGCAATGTCTTCATTCGGCCATACATTGATCTCGATGATATTAGCTTGCGGAATGCCAGCAGTCGCGCAATAGTAGTCGGCAATTCGCCGCGACATGCCTGCGAGTGTGGCATGTAAGTTGGCCACCACGCCAACGTTGTGCGGACTGATACCGCACAGGCATGGGGCGGTGAACGAGAGTGAGAAAACGAAGGCAGCAATGAGAATTGCAGCACATCTGCTCATTGTCTGTTCCTCCTGCCCCGCCAAACCAATGTCGCAACGGCTGAACACAGAACAGCGAGGCCGGCCCCAACAGCGAGGCGGTATCCGGAACCATTGCAGAGGTACTTGTCCGGCCTGCCGTCGAGCAGCAGATTCTTTCCAACCTCGCCACAAACCCCGCCATCTCCCGCCGCAGGCTCGTAGTGGAGGATGTCAAAATCGATCCGAGACGTGACACGCTTCTGGTTACATTCAGAATCTCCGATCCTCCGAAGAATCTCACGCGCATCGAGGTTCTGAGGCACTCCGCCGCGGTTGCCGCAGCAGCGTTCGCCGCGAGCGCCGATACAGCGACTGTGACAGTTCGGGCTCTTGTTAATCTCCCCGGCCAGTACAGCCCCCATGAGCCGCACCTGGTGCTGGTATGCGACGTAGCCAGGCAGGCCGGCGGCGTCGATTCAACCCGCGCTACAGAGGAACAACTTCGAAGATACTTCACCAACGAATGGTGGGGACCGGAGCTGTCTCGATAGGGTGAAGCATCTACCTAAACCACCCCAACAGGAATTTCGGATTTTGGATTTTGGCTTACGCGGAAGACCCGCTGTTGGGGCCGGATTTCAAGTCCAGTCCTAACAGGGAGGAACGCAGAGCGATTGATTATTCTTGACCTATGGGGCACGGTTGTGGACGTAAGTCGATAAGGAGGACTATTGGCTCCTGGCGTCGAAGACATATTCATGCTGTCTTGCTTTCGCCGTAGCGATTCCCTCTAGTGCCATTGCGAGCCTCGGGAATCCCTGTTTCATTCACTTGTGAATAATTCGGGGTGAAGCATATGTCTTCAGATGCCCAAGCCAGAGATCGAGCTAAGAGACTCTATCAGTTCGTGCGTGAACTGATAATGCTTCGCCACGTCCCGATACGGAGCTATCGAAGCTACGAGCAGGTTGTGCCTCTCGACGATCTTCCCACAACACCTGACTGTTCGTTTGTCGCGCGGCATGACTTCGGCGAAGAAGAACAGGACATCTGGCTTGAGGTTCGCTGCCCAAAGTTGGACAGCTATCCTGAGCCACCAGCCATTATCAGCGACTGGTTAGACCCAAGCGAATTGAGCGATGCGACACTCGACATGCCTTCACTGCTAAGCGGTTCCAAGATAGGCGTGGAAGACGATCCCGACAATGACGAAGACGCGGAATATTCTGCATCAGATAGAGAGTCGCCCCAAGAGATCAAAGACGCTTGGGAACAGTACATTGAGCATCATTGGTGGCCCTGGGCAGAGCGGGTACGCCCAAAGTACCGGGCGAAGAAGCTATATGACGATCTCTTCCGCATGTATCAGAGGCAAGAGCACCTCGGCGAAACTTATGAATTGGTAGTCGGGTTTGGGCTGTTGAGTTGGCGTCCCGCGGATGCTGTCGAGGTGCAACGCCACCTCATCACCGTGGCCCTTTCCTTAGAACTGGACTCACGCCGGCAAATTCTTAGTTTGAGACCAACGGCGAGTGGAATCGAGGTCCATCTTGAAGAGGACATGCTTGATCCAACACTACGCCCGCCAACTGACTTGCGAAATCGAATCAAAGAGCAACTGCGAGAGGTCGACACCGCTTTATGGGACTCGGACCACTTGCACGGACTGCTGGAAGAGTACGGAAACGCTCTTTCGCCAGATGCAAAATTTGATCGTTCCTACGCACCACCGAAGGGCATCTCAGAAGCTCCAGTTGTGACTTTTGCACCTTCTCTTATTCTTCGGAAACGTGGAAATGAGGGCTTAATCGGGCTTGTTGAAGCGATCATCCAAAGTATCGAAGATGGCGCAGATATACCACCTGCTGTCCTCCAGCAAGTGTGCATTGTAGACAAGCACGAGAACCGCGAGAGTGGCAGCGGTGATAATGCTCTTAGTGAAGACGATGAGATTTACTTTCCCTTGCCCGCAAATCGTGAGCAGCGGCGGATTGTTGAACACTTAACCTATGCGGATGGCATTGTGGTCGAAGGTCCACCGGGTACCGGCAAGTCCCAGACTATAGCCAATCTCATCTGCCACCTTTTGGCCACCGGGAAACGAGTGCTCGTTACCAGCCACACGGCAAGGGCGCTCCAAGTACTTAGAGACAAGATTCCAGACCCGCTCAAGCCTCTTTGTGTCCAAGCGCTATCAAACGACGCAAAGGGAATGGATGCGTTAGAGTTCTCCGTCAAAGGCATCACGGATCGTCATCTTACGTGGGAGCGTGAGGCCTCCAGTCTTGAAGTAGAGCGGCTCGATAAGGACTTGGCTGCAGCACGGGAAAGACTTCAGAAAGCCATCTACGATCAGCGCTCGATCCGGGAGGCGGAAGTGTTTCGCCACGAAGCAATTGCAGGTGTGTATTCCGGCACATTGGCAGAAGTTGCGCGCCGACTCAAGAGCGAGGAAGAACAGCTTGGGATCATCAAGGATGAGGTTCCCACAGACCACGCTCCTCCATGCATTGTCGATGAATTCCGCGAGTTGGTGTCCATTCTTACGACTGACCCAGGCCACCTGCCGGAGATGCAAGCCGATGAGCCCCCTGATGTGTCCACTGTCATCCATCCCAGTCAGTTCGAAGAGCTTGTTAATGAGTTGGCAAACCTTGAGGCCGCGGCCATGCCGACTGAACGGTCTACACAGGGTGAGCTTTACCAGCGCCTTAAGTCACTCCCCATTGAAACCAGGCGTGGCCTTGCTGCCGAAATTGGCTCCTTTGCAGCTCGGATGCAAACTCTGCTGACACAACGCCGCGAGGGCTGGCTCGACCGGGCCATCGGTGACATCTTCAGCGAGAGAGATAGAAGTTGGCGCGGTCGCCTGAATGACTCGCAAGAAAAACTCGCGGCGCTGCGGGAAATCCCGCGGGAAGTCCTAGATGCTCAGGTTAAAGGGCACGAAAAATATGAGCCAGACGCTCTTCGACACAACGCTGAAACTCTCCTGCGTTACCTGAAGTCTCGCAAAGGCAAAGGGATTGGGCTTCGGCTCCTTCTTCCTCGTCACATCAAGACCGCTCTCGATGTCTTGGAAAACGTCCATATAGACGGCAAGCCTTGCATCAACGAAGGCACTTTGGAAACACTAGTGCATTGGACGACAGCGGCACGTCTCCTTAACCTACTTGATAAAGAATGGGATTCTGTAGAGGATGTACGGGAAGATGGGTTTCACCGAAAGATGGATACGTACGAAGACGTTTGCGAACCTTTAACAGAGCTGTTGAATCTGTTTGAGGTCGCTCGTACGTTGTCAATGAAGTTGAGAAGTGAATGCGGAGACCACGGTCCTACATGGCGGGATTACGAGGACGTTCAGGCTTATCTCGACGCGTTCTCTTGCGCCGACGCTTCAGAGAGACTGGAAGGCAAGAAACAAGAGTGGAAGGAACACATTAACCTTGTTGGGGCCAAGGTTCGCAAACACCCTGGTTTCTCGGATTTTGAGAACCTGGCGATTGCCCTTGCAGAAAGAGATGTTGGCAAATACCGTCGAGTCCATGATACACTTTATGCCAATTGGGATAGATCGAAACGGAGGCACACGGCCGCTAAAATACTTCAGACTTTGTCCGCAGTAGCACCGATTCTTGCAGAGGAACTGCAGGAGTGTCCGGTTGACCCGAAGTGGCAGCTACTCGCCGAGTGCTGGGAAGCTGCATGGGCTTGGGCGATCACAAGAACGTGGCTCCAAGGATTGGTGGCTCCCGATGCCGACCAGAGAGCTGCCGCCCGGGTTACGGAGGAACAGAAGCGTATACAAGACTTCCTTGCGCAACTTGCGTCGGCAAAGGCGTGGGATCATTGCTTTGATCGCCTGACGGAGGAACAGCGTCAGTCACTCGAGGCGTGGGCCCTCAAGGTCAAGCAAGGAGGGAAGTTCAAAGGCAAGTATGCCAATCAACACCGCCTGGCCGCCCGAGAGTATCTTGCCAAGTGCCAACCCGCCATACCAGCGTGGATCATGCCGATGTATCGAGTTGCCGAGTCAATCCGTCCTGGAAAGGCTCGGTTTGACGTTGCTATCATTGACGAGGCCAGCCAATCAGGACCAGAAGCGCTGGCGCTCCTGTTTTTGGCCGACCAGATTGTCGTGGTCGGGGATGAGAAGCAGATCTCACCGGATACGTTTACGCGGGTGGAGGATGTGAACCGCCTTCGACGCGAGTTCATATCAGACCTGCCTTTTAACGACACCGTCGATCCTGCGATCAGTCTCTTTGCCGGGGCGAAGATTCGCTACCCGGCTCGAATCAGACTGGTGGAGCACTTCCGATGCATGCCGGAGATAATCCAGTTTTCCAACGGCCTCTGCTATAAGGCTGAACCGCTGATTCCGCTTCGCCAGTTTGGAGCAGGACGGCTTGAGCCAGTAGTGAACGTGGTTCATGTTCCGATTGGGTTTACCAAGGGAAAGACGCAGAAAGTGAACCAGCCTGAGGCGACGGCCGTTGCGCGGAAAATCGCAGAGTTACTGAGAGAGAAGCGGTATGACGGCAAGACATTCGGAGTGATCAGTTTGCTTGGGGATCGACATGCACGGTGCATTGAGACGGAATTGCTGAGCCTAGTCGATCCAAAAGAGCTAAACGCTCGCTCTCTGATATGCGGAGATGCCTACGACTTTCAGGGCGACGAGCGGGACGTAATGTTCTTGAGCATGGTTTCAGCTCCCGGCCCGGACTCGCGAATTGGAGTCCTCGCTAAAGCCAGCGATGAACGTCGTTTCAACGTTGCCATGAGTAGGGCAAAGGACCAGGTCTGGCTTTTCCATTCCGCGACACTCAATGACCTTAGCCGAAGTGACGTACGTTTCCAACTCCTTAGATATTGCCAAACCCCCACACCCAACCCACAGCCCGTTGTACCGATAGAGGATCTTGCCAAACAAGCTCGAATCGCAAATCGCACCGTCGACAAACCGCCGTGCCCCTTCGAGAGTTGGTTCGAAGTCGATGTATTCCTGAGAATCGCCGCCGAAGGGTACCTGGTCATCCCTCAGTATGAGGTAAATGGCTACTCCATTGATCTAGTCGTAGTCGGTCAGAAGAGCAAACTCGCAGTCGAGTGTGATGGCGACCACTGGCACGGCGCGGAGCAGTGGGAGAGAGATGCCGCTCGGCAAAGGGATATCGAGCGTTGTGACTTTCCATTCTTCAGAATTCGGGAAAGTACTTTTTATCTAGACCCCGCTGGTGCGCTGGAGCCGCTGTGGGACGAACTGAAGAGGCATGGTATCCGCCCTTTGGGTGTGAGCGCTGGGCCAGAAGCAGAGCCAAGTGCACCATGTCCCCCGGGTCCAGAAACAGACGGCTTCACGGAGGAGGCCGCTCCTCCGCAGGGCTTGTTCAGCGAAGATGATGGCTTCGACGGCCAAGACCCGACCCTTCCAATCTATGTCGAATGGGAACCTAGCCCTGTCCCTGATCCGCGTCGCGCATCTCGCGAAAGTGTTATCAGGGCACTCGTAGAGATCGCCGCTACGGAGGGCCCAGCAACATGGCGCCGGCTATTCGATCGCTACCGCATCGGCCTTTGTCTTGGACGACTCAAAGGCCCAACTCGGAAGGCATTAGAAGATGCGGCTAGACATGCCGATGAAACAGAACGCCTAATCGTATGGGCAGAGCTTGGTTCAGGGGATTGGTATGACTACGTCGTCCACGTCCCTGGCTCTGATCGGGTTCGAGTACGCCAGCGCGGTCCTCGGAACCTTGAGGACGTACCCGCTTCTGAGATTGCGCAACTCATACAGCTTCGTGACCTATCTGATGCCGACGAAGAGTGGATGTTCAGACAGATATTATCATCGTATGGTTTGCGACGGCTTACCGAAAGAACCAAGGAGCATCTGCGCGCAGCCGTACGAATACTGCAGCCAGAGCACTGATTGCCAATGCTCTGCGAAATCCGAACATTCCCCGTGCTCCGCGTCTTATATGACCCGAAACCCCAAATCTCAAGTTACGGAACTGATGCTGGACATCTCAGCTGGGAGGCTCGGCTTCAGAGATGAGGTTTCACGAAAAAACCGAAGTAACAGAAATTAGCGCGGCCTCTCACCCCTCCGCCCCGGCGGGGGGTGGGGTCTCTGTCTTCGGCTGCTCGGTGGGGGGTGCCTGGGGCGATGGTGATGCTTCGGGCTTCGGCTCGAGTCGCTGGATTGCCTTGGCCGCTTCCTCGTTCGCCGGGTCCTGCTGCTTTACCTTCCGGTACTCCTCCAGGGCCTCGGC
>JACPPP010000095.1 GCA_016190935.1 Armatimonadota bacterium
GAGTCAGGATGGAGCTGCGTCTATACTGCAACTCCGCAGGCTATGGTTCGACGTCCCGGAAACCAACTTTGGGCGATATGCGGCCATTGCAGCATGATACCCCAAACTTGGCGCACACCCGCTTGACATTGTTGGAAAGCAACGTCTACAATAATATTGAAAGCGTTTGCAGTCTACTTGACACAAAAGGTGTAAGCGATTACCAATGGCTGAAAGAGGAACGGCCAGATTCGTTACCATTGAAGATGTTGCGCGCGACGCAAACTGCAGCACAGCGACCGTCTCCCGTGCCTTAAACTCGCCGTGGAAGGTCAACGCTGCTACCCGGAAACGGGTGCAAGCCAGCGTGGCCAGGCTGGGCTACAGGCCCAACGTCAGAGCCAGACTTCTTGCTCGCGGCACACGGAGCGGGAGCATTTGTTTTCTGCTTTCCAACAGGCAGTTTATGCACGCTTTCCATGCCCGCATCCTGCAGGGCGCATCCGATCGCGCTGAAGCTATGCGCCTTCAAGTACTTTTTGCCTGCTGCAACTATTCTCCGGTGGCCCCTCCGGCCAAGATCGATCTGCCTCATATCCTATCTGCCAGAGGTGTTATAGATGGCGTAATTGTGGCCGGCACGAACTACCCCAACATTCTGCATGCCCTGGACGGCCTGGGATTGCCCTACGTCATCTTTGGGACAAACTTCATTGCGGGCGATGAGACCTATGTTTCAGCCTCGGTTCACATCGACGACGAGGACGGAGGGTACCAGG
Source organism: Armatimonadota bacterium (assembly GCA_016190935.1). GTDB lineage: Bacteria > Armatimonadota > UBA5829 > UBA5829 > DTLH01 > JACPPP01. Next base: position 759 of record JACPPP010000095.1, read on the forward strand.
CTGCAAGCCATCTGCTCGAACAGGGACATAAGAAGGTAAGGTTTATCGGCGATGTATCTGTGCCGTGGTACAGGCGGAGGTACCTGGGTTACGCCAGGGCGATGACTGAAGCGGGCCTCCCGTGTGACCCGCCGACCGGTTCAGCTTACAGAGGCGAGATGGAGATGGGATTCAGCGCGGCGGCCGACCTGTTTGACCGAGGAGTTGAGTTTACCGCTCTGTTCGTAGCGGGCGATGTGGGCGCGGTCGGAGCAGTTCGGGCGCTAAAGAGCAGGGGCTTATCGGTCCCGGAAGATATTTCGGTGGTCGGTTTTAACGATGAAGAGGCCGCCAGGTTGTGCGAGCCGCCGCTTACAACGGTAGCCACTCCGACCGAGGTGGTTGGGTCGGAGTGTGTGAACATGCTCCACAGCCTGCTCACCGGATCGGAAGAGAAAATAGAACCGGTGGTACTGCGCACGGAGCTGGTAGTGCGTGAATCTACGAGGAAGGAATCACGGAATGGTAGAGAAGCTGTCAGCATTACTCGCGGCTAAGGATTACAGTCTGTATCCCGGCTCGGTGCGAAGCATTGACACAGATGCAGTTCTGTTCGTGGCGAGTTGTGGTGGCCGGAAGCTCTTTGGGCTCGCGCACGGCGGCCGGTTGAGCGGATTTGCGCCTGAGAAGGATTTGGGGGTTGTAGACGCGGAGTCGGGCAAGAGGACGATGCTCTGCGAGCTGACCTGGGAGAATTACCAGCAGCTCGCGAGGCTCCTTCCGATTTCCCCAAGCCCGTGCGACAAAGACAGTTCCTTCGGCACCGGCGACAGGCTCGGAATGGTCTCAGCCGCACACCTTGATGCAGGTAGCCGTTACCCCCTATTCCCCGTCATCGCTCAGCAGTCCCCGAGGGAACTGGAACGCACCGACCGCACGTTTAAAGGAGTGCTTCTTGACGCAGTGATGGGCGCGCTGGAGTCGGGATACACGGGCGCGTTCGGCGCGGACGCTGACCATATCAAAGACGAAGGCCGGTTCCTGGAAGGTGTCGAGGCGGGGTTCAGCATGTATACGCTCGACCTGAGCGACGACCTGCGGGACATCAACGGTATGAGCGGCCCCGATATTCAGGCCGCGTCTCAGTACCTGTCGGCTCACAGCGGGCAGATCGTTCGGCAGTTCGCAGGCGCCAGCCTCGGCGGTCATGAGTTTTCGGAGCAGGAGCTTATCAAATCGGCTCTCGTCTACGAAAAGTCGATGGATCGAGTCGAGCGTTTCAACGACATTGCAAAGAGCAAGCTCAATGCGTTCGACCTCGAGGTGTCGATAGACGAAGGCGGGCGCGACACTACACCGGAGGACCATCTCTACGTGGCGGAATATCTGCACCGGAAGGGCATCGATTTCTCGAGCCTCGCCCCGCGCTTTCCCGGCGAGTTCCAAAAGGCTGTAGACTATATGGGAGATCGTGATGCGCTCGCTGAATCGTTCAATATCCACGCTGAGCTTGCAAGGCAGATCGATGGTTACCGGCTCAGTCTCCACTCTGGAAGCGACAAGTTCAGCGTCTACAGGCTGTTTGCGGAGGCGACCCAGGGGCATTTTCACATCAAGACCTCCGGCACTAGCTGGCTCCAGGCTGTGAAGCTCGTGGCTCACACGGACCCGCAGCTTTTCGGCGGGCTCTACTCGATCTGCCTTGAGTCGCTGCCGGAGAGCAAGAAGGCATATCATGTGTATATCACGACCGATCGCTTCCCGGAGAAGCTGCCGGACGACCTTTCGAAGTTCTTCGCCAATCCTGATGTCCAGCAGTTGTTCCATATTTCTTACGGCGCGCTGCTCGCCGCCCGCCGGAACGATCTGATCCAGCGCGTGCAGGCCGATGAGGAGCGGCATTATCAATTTGTAGCAGAGCACATAGACAAGCATCTTAAGCTGCTCTTTGATCATTAGGGTGGCGCCCGGGTACGGATGGATGCTGACTTTCGGTGTGTTTATGACTCCTGAACCGCTGAAGGGATGAAGTGAGAATGAAGGGATGAAAGGTCTCATCCGTTTCATATGCATTTCATCCGTTCTGTGGTTCAGTTTATCGTGGCAACTCTAATTTGGTGTGCGGCGGCGCGCCGCCGCTTTGAGCTAAGCTGTAATTACAGCGCAGGAGAAAGCGGGAGCTAATCCGCTCCCGCACTCCCAATAACGCCCATCACGCTATGTTAGGCCACTACCCGAAAACACGAAAGGGAACCCTGAACGGGGGAAGAGAGGAATGGTCTGAGACGGGGAATTCCGGATTCCCTGATGGGGCCGGATGAAACCGGGCGGTGATTGCTGACATGTTTCGGGGTACCCTTACCCCGAAACCGGTAGTTCGCTACACGGGGCTGTTTCGGGGAAGGGGTTCCCCGAAACAACGGAAACAACGGAACGCTGATGGCTGAACGCTGATAGCTGACAGCTTCTTCTGCCGGGTTGGAGGAGACCATTATGAGCAACGACATTTTTGACTTAACCGGAAAGCGGGCGGTTATTACCGGCGGGGGCGGTATACTCTGCAGCCGGATGGCGGAGGAACTTGCGGCTCGCGGGGCCTCTGTCGCCGTCCTCGATCTTAGGAAGGACGCCTGTGACTCGGCCACAACCTGCATAACTAAAGCGGGAGGCAGGGCTGTTGCCGTGGAGTGCAGCGTGCTCGACAGGTCAAGCCTGGAAGCGGCGGCTGAGGTCGTTGTCGCCGAACTCGGAGGCATCGACATACTGATAAACGGCGCGGGCGGTAACAGCCCCGTGGCCTCGACCACGAAGGAGACCCTTAGGCCTGAGGACCTGAAGCCGGCTATCGAGGGGCTGAAAACTTTCTTCGACCTCGACCCCAACGGAGTGCAGTTTGTGTTCAACCTCAACTTCCTCGGCACGCTTCTTCCAACTCAGGTGTTCGGGAGGATCATGGCTCTTGAGGGCGGAGGGGTTATAGTCAACATCTCATCGCTGAACGCGTTCAGGCCGCTTACGAAGATTCCTGCATATTCTGCTGCGAAGGCTGCCGTGTCGAACTTCACACAGTGGCTTGCGACGCACTTCGCACCGGTCAACGTGCGCGTGAACGCCATCGCCCCAGGATTCTTCCTGACCGATCAGAACAGGTTCCTCCTCACCGACGAGAAGAGCGGAGAGCTTACACCTAGAGGGCAGACTATTATCGCCCATACGCCGATGGGCAGGTTTGGCGCGCCGGAGGACCTTTGTGGCGCGCTTGTGTGGCTGGTGTCGGATGCATCTGCGTTCGTTACGGGGGTTGTAGTGCCGGTGGATGGCGGATTTTCCGCGTTCAGCGGCGTCTGAAACAGGAGATGAGCTATTCTATGCCAAGAAACGTAGTAGTTGCACAGTCAGGCGGACCGTCCCCAGTCATAAACAATTCACTGCGGGGCGTCATCGAAGCCTGCCGCGAGTATCCCGGCCACTTTGGCACGGTACACGGCGCCTATCACGGAGTGGAAGGAATACTGAGAGAGGAGTTGCTCGACCTTTCCGGGCAGGATGAGGAAGAGATTTCCCTGCTTCGGACAACTCCCGCCGCCGGTTCGATCGGTACATGCCGCTACAAGCTGAAGAAGGACCGGCAGGAGGATTTCGATCGGGTGATCGAGGTGTTCAAGGCCCATAACATCGGCTACTTCTTCTATATCGGCGGCAACGATTCTATGGACACAGCGCACAAGATCAGCCGGCTTGCACATGAGCGCGGGCTTGATCTGGTTGCGACCGGGGTGCCGAAGACCATCGACAACGATGTGGGCGACTCCGAGTTCAAACTTATAGATCATACGCCGGGCTACGGGAGCGTGGCAAGGTACTGGGCAAGTTACGTTCAGTGCGCGAACGAGGAGAACGCGGGGTCATCCCCTGCTGATCCTGTGCTTGTAATGCAGGCCATGGGCCGGAAGATCGGCTTCATCGCGGCCTCCGCGAGGCTCGCCGACCCGGAAAGGACGCTGCCACTTCAGATTTACCTCGCCGAGTCAGGTCTTACGCTTCCAGAGCTTGCCGACAGAGTGAACGATCAACTCAAGGACACGGGCCGGGTGATGGTCGTAGTAAACGAGGGAATGCCCGTAGCAGACATCGGTGAGATCAAGGATGCTTTTGGGCACACTGAGTTTTCGGCAAGTCAGACCACCATTGCACAGGCGGTTGTGAATTATCTGAACGGCGCCGGGCTTGCGGCGCGTGGAGCGGCAAGATGCCAGGTGCCGGGATGTGACCAAAGGGATGCCGTCGTCTATGCGTCGACGGTCGATCTGGAAGAGGCGTACAAAGTCGGGCAGAAGGCCGCGCAGATTGCTGCGGAAGATGGCAGTGGCTACATGGCTACTATCATAAGAAAAGCGGGACGGATTTATAATGTCGAGTACGACAAAGTTCCTCTGGAACTGGTCGCGAACTCCGAGCGTTCCTTCCCGGAAGACTGGCTCACCGAGAATCGGACCGACGTGACGGAGGATTTTGTGACGTATGCGCGGCCGTTGATCGGCGAGGACTGGGTGAGCGTGCCGCTCGCCGGCGGGCTGATGCGGTTTGCGCGACTCAAACCGCTTTTTGCGGAGAAGAGACTGCCGGAGTACATACCGATGGGGCACAGGTGAAGAGGGATTTTAGATTTTAGATTGAAGGTAACAGGTAACGTCGGGGCCATTTTGCACTTTGCATTTTTCATTTTTCATTTTGCATTTCCCATGACCCTTACCAACACCCATCACCCAACACCTAACACCCTGCTGACGGCTGATGGCTGACCGCTGACAGCTACTACAGAAAGGAAGTGAGGCGATGACTGATGCAGCAGCGCCATTGAAAAATCTGAAGAAGGAACACGAGTTTTTGGTTGGCATTGACTCGGACGGCTGCGCGTTCGACACGATGGAGATCAAGCACAAGGAGTGCTTCATTCCCAACATCATAAAACACTGGGAGCTTCAGCCCGTTTCGAAGTATGCGCGCGAGGCGGGAGAGTTCGTCAATCTCTATTCGAAGTGGAGAGGGATAAACAGGTTCCCTGCGCTCCTTATGGTCTTCGACCTTTTGGCCGAGCGTGATGAGGTTAGGAAGCGCGGCGTCACGCTCCCGGAGGTCGGATCACTCAGAAAATGGGCCGAGACCGAGACAAAGCTGGGTAACCCTGCGCTCAAGAAGGCCGTCGAGGAGTCTGGAGACCCGGTGCTTGCCAGAGCGCTCGATTGGTCAACGGCGGTGAACTGCTCGGTTGCCGACATCGTGCGCTGTGTGCCTCCATTCCCGTATGTCAGGGAGAGCCTGGAGAAAATGTGGCCTCTTGCCGACATCATAGTCGTTTCGGCAACTCCAGGCGAGGCTCTGACCCGGGAATGGGAGGAGCACAACATTGCAAACTACGTCAAAGTTATTGCGGGGCAGGAGATGGGGAGCAAAAAGGAGCATCTTGCCTATGCTGTGGCCGGGCGCTACCAGCCGGAGCATGTGCTTATGATCGGTGACGCTCCCGGAGACATGAAGGCCGCCAGATCAAACGGCGCTCTCTTCTACCCGATAATTCCAGGATCTGAGGACGAATCCTGGCGAAGATTCTACGAGGAGGCATTCGACAGGTTCATAGGCGGCACATACTCGGGCGGATACGAAGAGAGGCTAATAGAAGAGTTCGACAGATGTCTTCCCGACCTTCCGCCCTGGAAGCTGCGCGCTGTGGCGGGTATTCATTGATCGCCGGGGATATTCATCCCCGGCGCGGGTGTGGCGGATATCCATCCGCAACCGATTCAGCTAAAACTATGATCGGAACAGGTTACGAAAACAAGGCCCTGAGCGAAGAGGAAATAGGCGAAATCGTCGCGCGCAGCCTGGATGGAGCCGGGCTCGACGGAAAGAGGGTGCTGGTCCTGATACCCGACCACACCAGAACCTCGCCCATTCCGCTGATGTTCAGGACCGTTTATAACTGTCTTTCGGAGCGCGCGGCGGCGCTCGATGTGATGATAGCCCTCGGCACCCATCAGCCGATGCCGGACGAGCATATATACAGCCACGTCGGAATCACCGCAGAGGAACACGAAAGACTTTATTCTAAGACCAGGTTTTTCAACCACGAGTGGGACAAGCCGGACGCGCTCGCCGTCGTCGGCGGCCTGACAGAGGATGAGGTTGAACAGATAAGCGGCGGACTGCTTCGCCTCTCGGTCGAGGTCGCCATAAACAAGCAGGTGCTGGACTACGACCACCTGCTTGTAATAGGCCCGGTGTTTCCGCACGAGGTCGCGGGGTTCTCCGGGGGGAGCAAGTATTTCTTTCCCGGCATATCAGGGCCGGAGGTGCTGAACTTCTTTCACTGGCTGGGCGCGCTGATCACAAACCCGGAAATAATAGGCCACAAATGGACGCCTGTTAGACAGGTCATCGAAAGAGCCGCAGCGCTGATTCCCGTGGAAAAAAGCCTCTTCTGCATGGTGGTCAGCGGAAACGGGCTGTCCGGGCTTTACTACGGCGGGCCCAAGGACGCCTGGTCCGCTGCGGCTGATCTTTCTGACAAACTGCACATCGTGTACCGGGAGAAGCCGTATCACACTGTTCTCTCCTGCGCGCCCAAGATGTACGACGATATCTGGACCGCGGGAAAGTGCATGTACAAGCTTGAGCCGGTGGTGGCCGATGGCGGAAAGCTGATTATCTACGCTCGGCACATTACCGAGATATCCTACACCCACGGTGGCGTGCTCGACGAGATAGGGTATCACACAAGGGATTACTTCGTTAAGCAGTGGGACAAGTTCAAACACTATCCGTGGGGGGTTCTGGCTCATTCCACCCACGTCCGTGGAATCGGAACCTACGAGAATGGAGTCGATAAGCCACGTGTCGAGGTGATTCTCGCGACCCGCATTCCTGAGAGTCGCTGCAGAAAGATCAACCTTGGATACATCGATATTCACGACATAAGGGTCGAAGATTACATGGACCGAGAAGACGAGGGGATTCTCTACGTCCAAAAGGCCGGAGAGACGCTATACCGGCTCAAGAATGGCAAAAACAAGGGAGTGTAAATCTTCCAAACGATATAAAGGAGGTTATGTAACTAATGGGAAAAGCTGACATCGGACTTATCGGCCTGGCGGTGATGGGTGAGAACCTTGTTCTCAATATGGAGAGCAAGGGCTTCACGGTAGCGGTGTTCAACAGGACCGTCTCCAAGGTGGACGAGTTCATGGACAACGGAGCCAGGGGGAAGAACATCATTGGCGCGCACTCGATCGAGGAGTTGGTCTCGTCGCTTGAGAGGCCGCGCAAGGTTATGATGCTCGTCAAGGCGGGCAAGGCCGTCGATGACTTCATCGAGCTTCTGATCCCGCATCTGGAGCCGGGAGACATCATCATTGACGGAGGAAACAGCCACTTCCCGGACACAATCCGCCGCACGAATTATGTCGAAGGCAAGGGACTGCTGTACATCGGAACCGGCGTCTCCGGGGGTGAGGAGGGGGCGCTGAAGGGGCCTTCGATGATGCCCGGAGGCAGCCCTGCCGCCTGGCCGCACGTAAAGGATATTTTCCAGTCGATCTGTGCCAAGACCCCGGAGGGCGAGCCGTGCTGCGACTGGATGGGCGAAAACGGCGCCGGCCATTTTGTTAAGATGGTCCATAACGGCATAGAATACGGCGACATGCAGATGATTTGCGAGACATATCACTTTATGAGGGATGTCCTCGGCATGCCGAACGATGAGATGCACGATGTCTTTACTGAGTGGAACACGGGCGAACTGGACAGCTACTTAATAGAGATCACGCGGGATATCCTGGGCTTCAGGGACGAAGAGGGCAACTACGTAGTGGACCTGATCCTGGACACCGCCGGTCAGAAGGGCACGGGCAAATGGACTTCTATAGCCGCTCTTGACGAGGGAATGCCGCTCACCCTGGTGAGTGAGGCCGTTTTTGCGCGGTGTGTCTCAGCCCTGAAGGAGGAAAGGGCGGCCGCAAGCAAGGCGTTGAAGGTAATCACGACGCCGTTTGCCGGAGATAAGGAACAGATGGTAGAGGATCTGCGGCAGGCGCTGTACGCGAGCAAAATCGTCAGCTACGCACAGGGCTACCAACTGATGCGCGCCGCGGCAAAGACCTACGGATGGAACCTAAACTACGGCGGAATCGCCCTCGTGTGGCGCGGAGGCTGTATTATCCGCTCGGTCTTTCTGGGCAAGATCAAGGAAGCCTTTGACACAAACCCGAACCTGGTGAACCTTCTTCTGGATCCCTTCTTCAGAGATGCGGTGGAGACTCGACAGCCCGCTTGGAGGCGAGTTGTGTGCGCTGCGGTTCAGTCGGGCATTCCGATGCCGGCCATAAGCTCTGCCCTGGCTTACTTCGACGGCTATCGCACCGAGAGGCTTCCGGCGAACCTGCTTCAGGCGCAGCGTGATTTCTTCGGCGCGCATACCTATGAGCGTGTGGACAAGCCGCGAGGGGAGTTCTTCCACACCAACTGGACGGGCAGGGGAGGCGCTACCACTGCCCGTGCTTATGTCGTGTAATTTGATTAGGCTCTAAATTAAATATGGTACAGATATGTGGAGTGCGGGAGCGGCTTAGCTCCCGCTTTCGCCTGTGCTGCAATTACAGCCATAGCTCAAAGCGGCGGCGCGCCGCCGCACTCCACATGTCTGTACCAACAATGAGGAAAGGAAGGCTTAGAATGGCATTTGTGGATTTGCGTGACAGGGCCTCAGTAAGTGATATGGTCGGTAGGGCCCTCGCGGATGCCAGGATCACCGACATCCATACCCACATCTACCCGCCGAGTTTCGGCTCGATTCTCCTTTGGGGGATGGACGAGATCCTGACGTTCCATTATCTGGTCGCTGAGACGATGCGTTGGCTTGATATGCCCTATGACGATTTCTGGAAGCTCTCCAAGCATGAGCAGGCGGACGTCGTATGGAAGACTCTGTTCATCGACCACTCTCCTGTGAGCGAGGCGTGCCGAGGGGTGCTCACAATGCTAGACGCGCTCGGGCTGGACGTGTCTTCGCGGGATATCGAGAGCTACAGGGCCTACTTTGCGAGGAAACGCGCGGAGGAACACGTCGACGATGTGTTCGGCCTTGTGAATATTGATTCGGTGGTCATGACAAACGACCCGTTTGATGATCTGGAGCGGCCGTCGTGGCTTGCTGGAAGGCAGGGTGACCCTCGCTTCCACGCCGCGCTCAGGCTGGACGCTATGCTGAACTCCTGGGAGACTGCCGCGCCGGTGTTGAGAGGCTGGGGCTACAAAGTAGACGACGCTGCGGCCGGGCAGTCGGCGTCCGAGGTGCGCCGGTTCCTCAAGGAATGGATCGACAGGATGGATGCGTTCTATATGGCCGTGTCGCTGCCGCCGAGTTTCCTATTTCCCGAGGACTCTGCGCGCGGCCGGCTGATCGAGGAATGCGTACTTCCGATAGCGGCGGAGATGAACGTCCCGTTCGCTCCGATGATAGGGGTGAAGAAGCAGGTCAATCCCGGTTTGATGCTTGCCGGAGACTCGGTGGGCAAGTGCAGCATCGATGTAATAGAGTACCTGTGCAGGAATTACCCGGAGATCAGATTCCTTGTGACGATCCTCTCCCGCGAGAACCAGCACGAGCTATGCGTGGCAGCGCGCAAGTTCCGCAACCTGATGGTATTCGGATGCTGGTGGTTCCTGAACAGCCCGAGCATCATCGAAGAGATGACCCGAATGCGCCTCGAACTGCTTGGTCTTAGCGTAATACCACAGCATTCGGACGCGCGTGTGCTCGATCAGGTAATCTACAAGTGGATACACTCGCGGCGGATCATCGGTCAGGTCTTGACGGACAAATACTGCGATATCGCCGAGACCGGGTGGCTTGTGTCGGAGGACGATATCCGCAGGGACGTAGACGGGCTTCTCGGAGGCAACTTCTGGCGTTTCCTCGGTCGCAGCAAGTAGTGGGGCATTTGCCCTGCTTATCGCCGTATGTCATGCTGAACTTGATTCAGCATCTCTTTGTAGTCAGCAGACCCTGAATCAAGTTCAGGGTGACAATGGCTGTTTCGTTGTATCGGGACACCCTTGTCCCGATACTAGCCTTACAATCGAGAGGCAGATTTCGGGACAGGGGTGTCCCGAAATAACGA
>JACPPP010000124.1 GCA_016190935.1 Armatimonadota bacterium
GTATCGTCAATCCTTAATAAGGTAATACCACCAACCGGAGAGCCGTGTGCGGGAGAACCGCACGCACGGTTCGGAGGGAGGGGAGACCGGGCAACCGGCCTTCCCTACCCCTATCAGGAACCTTCAATCTAAAATCTGAAATCTAAAATCTAAAATCCCTCTGACGTCCCGCCCGCAAGTTTGACACCCAACCGCTCGCGTGGTAACATTTATATGAAGATTTATCGTCACTGACGGAAGAATCCAGGGAACTACGGGAAGCTGATGAGGCTGTCAGTCCCCGGGGTTCCCTTTTGTTTCGTTTTGGCGCCATGCGGGAGCCGCGGCTCCTGATGTGAGCGGGGAGAATTATGGGGTTGTTCAAGACGCTGCTCAGTTCGAACGAGCGTGAAATAAAGAAATTCAGGCGGGTCGCCGAGCAGATCAATGCGCTCGAGCCTCAGATGAAGTCGCTTTCGGATGCGGAGCTCAGGGGTAAGACTGACGAGTTCCGTGAGAGGCTGGCTGAGGGTGAGACGCTCGATGATCTGCTGGTGGAGGCCTTTGCCGTCGTCCGGGAAGCGGGCTGCAGGACTTTCGGGCCGGACAAGGCCCGGCACTTCGACGCGCAGATGATAGGTGGAATAGTCCTTCACCAGGGCCGGATCGCGGAGATGAAGACCGGTGAAGGTAAGACACTTACCGCCACTCTGCCGCTTTATCTCAACGCGCTTGAGGGGAGGGGCGCGCACCTCGTCACCGTCAACGACTACCTGGCCAAGCGTGACGCGCGCTGGTACGGGCCGATCTATCACTTCCTGGGCCTTACGGTCGCGGCCATCCAGGGCCAGAGCGCCGAGACCGGAGACAGCCGCGCATCCTACATCTACGATCCGACTTATGTCCCGGAGGATCAGGACGAGTGGGAGCACTTGAGGCCGCTTGGCGATCCGAAAAATCAGTATGACCCCGCAAACAAGTCTGGGCGCAGGCTTGCGTATCAGGCCGATATCACCTACGGCACGAATAGCGAATTCGGCTTCGATTACCTTTACGACAACATGGCCTTCGGCAAGGATGAGCTCGTACAACGTGAACTCCACTACGCTATAGTGGACGAGGTCGACAGCATCCTAATCGACGAAGCGAGAACGCCGCTCATCATCTCCGGCCAGGCGCACGAGTCCACTGATATGTACTACAAGATGGACCGCGTGGTCGCAAGGCTTGCCAAGGAGCGAGACTTCACGGTGGACGAGAAGGCCAAGACCGCGATGCTGACCGAAGACGGCACCACCAGGATTGAGGAAGCGTTCGGCTGTGGAAACCTTGCCGACCCCGAGAACCTTGAGCTTATGCAGCACGCAAACGCCGCGCTCAAGGCCAGGGCGGTCTTCAAGCGCGACGTGGACTATGTCGTGAGAGACGGCCAGGTCGTGATCGTCGATGAGTTCACAGGCCGGCTCATGTTCGGCCGGCGGTGGAGCGATGGTCTGCACCAGGCTGTGGAGGCCAAGGAAGGCGCCCAGATTCAACAGGAGAACCAGACGCTCGCAACCATCACTTACCAGAACTACTTCCGGCTCTACCACAAGCTGGCCGGGATGACCGGTACGGCCAAGACGGAGGAGGAAGAGTTCCGCAAGATTTACGCCCTCGACGTAGTTGAGATTCCTACGAACAGGCCGATGATCCGCAGGGACAATGCCGACGTCATCTATAAGAGCGAAGAGGCCAAGTTCAGGGGGATAACGGAGGAGATACTGCGGTGCTACGCGCGTCAGCAGCCGGTGCTGGTTGGAACCAGGTCGATCCAGGTCTCCGAGCGCGTCAGCGAAAGGATGATTTCCGAGCGGCTGCAGCTTTTGGGCGCAACGATTGTTCTCAGGCGCAAGCTCGAAGAGTCGAAACAGATCGACGGCGATAAGAAACGCGAATATCATGCGCTGCTTAACGCAAAGTTTGATGAGCTGACGATGCCAAGGCTTTCAGGGCTTGCGAGAGCCCTCGGGGCAAGCACGAATATGCTCCTGCCGGAGAACGTCGACACTCTGGGCGAGATGCTCGGGGTAGCGCATGAGGACCGCACTGCGCTCGCCTCCGCGCTTGAGAACGGCATAGTGCACAACGGGCTCAACGCCAAGTACCACGAGATGGAGGCGCAGATTATAGCCGAAGCCGGACGAAAAGGCGGGGTGACAATTGCAACGAACATGGCCGGGCGAGGCGTCGATATCATTCTTGGGGGAAGCCACTCGATGGGGAGGGATTTGAAATCCCTCCCCAACACTGCGGAATCCCTCCCCAACAATTCTGTGCGAAATGGATTTGATCCGAGCAAGGCGTCCTGGGACTTCAAGAGCTGGGTTGAGACTTACCAGGACCGCTGGGAAATGCTCTCTGACGAGGCCAAGGAGGTCATCTATCGCGGCGGACTTCATATTCTGGGAACGGAGAGGCACGAGAGCCGGCGGATCGACAACCAGCTTCGAGGGCGTTCGGGACGGCAGGGAGACCCGGGCTCGGCCAGGTTCTTCGTCTCGCTGGAAGACGAGCTTTGGAGGCTCTTCGGCGACAAGACTCAGAACCCGCTTCTGAGAGGCTGGCAGGAGGATCAGGCGCTCGACTCCGGGCTGCTGTCGAAGATGATCGAGCGCGCTCAGAAGAAGGTAGAGGTCTACTACTTCGGGATCAGAAAGCACGTTCTCGAGTACGACGACGTGATGAACGTCCAGCGCGAGACGATCTACGGCCAGCGCCGCAAGATTCTGGAAGGTGTGAACCTGCGTCCGACGATCACGGACTACCTCCACAGGACGGTGCAGGAACAGATAGACACCTACTGTGTGGAGGGTATGCATCCGAGCGAGTGGGACACAGATTCGCTCTTCCATACGTTGAACGACATCTTCCCACTGGAGGTCTACGCGAGGCCTTCGGACCTCAAGGGCAAGCAGAGAGAGGAGCTTACAGAGTTCCTGGACGCGGTCGTTGAGCGGACGTATCAGGACAAGGAGCAGGAGATCGGTGTGGACACGATGCGGGACATCGAGCGCCACATCGCTCTGCAGCTTATAAACAGCAAATGGATGGACCATCTCGAGGCGATGGACTACCTGCGCGAGGGCATAGCGCTGAGAAGCTACGCTCAGCAGGACCCGCTCGTGGCCTACAAGAAGGAAGCCTACGAGATATTCATGGGCATGCAGCACAGCATCCAGGAAGACATTGTGCGGTGGATGTATCGGGTACAGATCGCGAAGCCTCAGCCGGTGCGCAGGCAGCAGTATTACAACGTTGTCGAGAGCGGCGCCGGAGATGGAGGGGGCGGTGGCAATGGCGGCCCGACCGCACGCGGCGGGGACAGCCAGGCGCGCAAGGCAGCCCCGAAGAAAGCATCCGGCAAGATCGGCCGCAACGACCCCTGCCCCTGCGGCAGCGGCAAGAAGTATAAGAAGTGCTGTCTGGGGAAGTACGAAGAGTAAACGCATAACAGACAGTTGACGGCCCGGCGCGGACAGTTGATGGCCCGGCCCGTCTCGCGCGGGGTCGTCGCACTTGACAAGCAGCCGGTCTTGAAGTATAAATAAAGTAGATAGGCCCGCAGAATTACCGCACTGTGAAGTATGAGCAGAGCATGGTAAGGCTGCGGTGCTTCTCTTTATCCACAAGAGAAGATGCTCCAGAGAGAGCAAGGGAGGAGAGATGAGATGAGAACCCTATTCTTAACGTTGTGTTTGCTTGTTACCGCTACTTATGGAGTAATCGGAGTTCCTGTTCAGTGGGCTATCGCCAGTGGCGGGAACGGCCATTGGTACGAGCCAGTTCTGCAAGATGGTAGTTGGGTGACTTGGGCCGCAGCGCGAGACGCCGCTAGATTGCGAGGGGGCTACCTGGCGACGATAAGTTCCCCTGCAGAGAATGCCCTTGTTTACTCGCTGGTCAGTTCTGATGATTTCTGGCGACTCAAGGGGGTGCAGTACAACGGGCCTTGGCTTGGCGGTTATCAGGACAGAGCAGACCCGGCTTTCAGCGAGCCCTCAGGTGGCTGGAAATGGGTCACCAGCGAGGCGTGGGAATACTCTAATTGGGGATCAGGACAACCTGACAACTACTTGGGCGGTCCCCAAGACTACCTGCACTTCTGGCACGCGATTGGCACTGCACGAGCACCGTTTTGGGACGACGCGGCAGCAGACGATATACTGAACAGCTATATCGTTGAATGGAACTCCAATCCGGTCCCCGAACCCACCTCCCTCCTCGCCCTCCTCTGCGGTTTGGGCGGCGCAGGCTCGGCGGTTGTGAGAACCAGGCGGAGGAGGGATTCTGAACCGCTGAGGGTGTTGAGGCACTGAAGGTTTCGGATGGCCGATGCCCTGTGTCGCGCAAAGATGGACGATGGCCCGGCGCGTTACGCGCCGGGCCGGGCGTCTGCGACAGACGTGCTGTTGAGTTTGGGTTTTGGTGATTCGGGGTATAAAGTCTCCATCTCAGCCTGGCGGGAGCTACCGGATGTCAGTCGTCCTTATCTGCCGGGCCAACAAAGAGGAAGGGAGAATCCCCATGCACAGGAATGTCACGAAGTGGCTGACTGTAATAGCGGCCTGTACAATCGTCTGGGTCTGGGCTGCTGTGTCAGCACAGGCGTTCTCAACTCTGAACACGTTTATCGACATCGACCAGAATGGGACCAACGACCTCGTTGCCCAATCCCGCTTCACGAAGGCGGCGTTCTCGCAGAGAGCGGACATCTACGACACCATAACGGTGTTCGAAGCCGCTCCGGCGAACTTGACTAAGATGCCTTTCGATTGGCACATTGACCAAGGCCATCAGTTCAAGGGGACGCTGCCGTGGGCCGGAAAATGGACCGCTACCAATCACTGGTATACCTACAGGTATCCGTTCCACGCTGATTTCTCGTTGGACATCGATCCGCAGGGAACCGGCATCGCTGCCTTCACCAAGACGGCGGAGGCGCACCAGCCACATCTGGTCATCGACAAGATCCTGGGCCTGCTCACGGCACAGGTAGGAGGAGACATCGGATCCGGCGAGGACCCTTACACGCCGCAGGTAAGTGTGTGGGCGGTCGTAACGCAGACCGGGTCGACTTTTGACTATGAGTATTGGGCCCAGAACTCGTCCTCCGGCTCGGCCTATCTGAACTGGACGGCTTACTCGCTGCCGGACAACATGACGCAGTGGCCCGACGAGACCTTCACCAACATCTACGTAGCGCCCGGTCAAACGGTCAAGCTGGGGGGGTTCAGCACGAACGACGGACGCGAGCCATACGAAACCAACGGCAAGGCGGTGGTCAGATTTGGCGACGACTCTTGGACATTCTTCGCACCGACGCTCGTGCCGATTCCCGAGCCGTCCTCCGCCTCGGTCCTGCTGTTCGGAGCGATCAGCCTGGCGGGGCTAATCCGGCGGCGGAGCAGTTAGTGGTGGGTTAACTTGAGCCGTATTGTGTCGCCCCCATAGCCGATAGCGCGGCCCGTCGCGTGACGGGCCGCGCTATCGGAAAGGTAACCGGTAACAGAGGGTCTTCCCATGCCCCATGTCCCATGACCCTTACCCATCACCCGCCCCTGCCGAAGGCTGACAAGGTGTAATTTTTTTGCATTTAATGTTTAAACTCGTGACAGGCGGGTAAAACCAAGTCGGCTCTGCAAGCGGCGCCCGAAAGCGTCGCCCGGGCGGACGAAATAAGAGTCGCAAGTGCCGTTCCTGGAGAGTGGGTGAGGTTTGCTGCAAGTCCGGCCGGGGCTGACGCTTCGGCCATACCGAGGAGGGTGCTGCGGTAATGAAACAACTTCAACTGCTTGGGGCGCTGTGCACGGTTCTTCTCCTCTTGGCCGGCACAGTTCAGTCCTGTCCACTGTCCACCTGTTCCAGCTCTACCAAAGATTCCCAGATTGCTTCGGACGATGCCGATTCAAGAGATCGTGGTCCTGTGGCTGTCAGCGGGCGCTATGCGACGGTCTCCGAACCGAGATTATCCGCAAACACAGTTTCGGATACCAGCGGAGGCGGAGCGGCAGGATCGCCGGGATCGTCGAGGCTGGGGAGCGGAACGTACTCGGTTGCCTGGGCTACCAGCCTGGAAGGCGGCCCGGACATCGGCACTCCGATAGGCTATACCAGGGGTATTCCAGGTATTACGGACGGCCAGCCGGAACGGCCCCGCAAGTCTGAAGGGCCGTACAGGCCATGGTGGCTTCCTCCGGCCGATATCGAAGTCGCCGCTGATCTCTCGGAGTATGATGACTACGTGGAATTTGAGTCCAGCGGAAGCTGGGATGGGAGCGTGATCGGGACTTTCGACAGAACTCCACCCGAGGGGCTAGTCATTATTGAGGACGGAGCGGAGTACACCGACAGAGTCCTGGTCAGGCTCACATTTGAGGCTGAGGATTCACTGAGCGAAGTCGCGTACATGCGGCTGAGCAATGACGCGACGAACTGGACCGACTGGGACAGCTATGCATCAGAAACGTTCTGGAACCTCGCCCGGGGAGACGGCGAGAAGACAGTCTATGCGCAGTTCCAGGACGAATGGGGAAACATCTCACTGGTCTGCAGCGACAGCATAATACTCGACGCCACCGAACCGCAATTCCTGGGCATAACGGCGGCCCCTTCCGAAGTTCCAGCCGGAGCCAGGGTGAGAATAGCGTTTGCGGTGTCTGAGAAGCTTGCCGGCAGCCCTGTGGTCACGGTCAACGACCGACCCGCGTCGCTCTCCGGGAGCGACGGGGACATCTACACCTTCAGCTACCTGACAGTGCTATCGGATGCAGAAAGCCCGGCCACAATCGCCATATCCGGGACGGACTTCATGGGCAACATCGGTTCTGTGATCAACACCACCGCTCTCTACGTCACCCCGCCTGCTGAGGACATTCCCGTTCCTCCTGCCCCGACACCTCCGCCGAGCACTCCGAACGCGCCGGTGATATGGAACCTCAGCGACAACACGGGAACCTACGATGGCGGTTTCGTCCCGAAGTACGACAAGTACGAGCTTACTTTCAGAATTTCCAACGTCGGTACCGCTTTCGTGGATTACAACCCGTTCAACCCGAACACGGCCAGAATAGGTTCGGGATACTACAATCTGCGGGGCATCCTCGTGGACGGGAACTTCACCGCTCCCGATGGCAGCAGCATGACGCACCCGGCCTTCTGGTATGGCTCCGGCACTTGGAAGCTCAGGTTTGCCCCCAACATGGCCGGCGTCTGGAGGGTCTGGCTATCGGCCGCGACTTCCGAGGGCGCGGGATACTCCGATGTGCTGGAGTTCAGCGTGACTGACCAGACGACGAATTCTGGATTTATTCGAGTGAACCCGGATGATCCGAGGTTCTTCCAGTTCGAGGACGAAACGCCCTTCTATCCCATCGGGACGGGGCTTTCCGGCTTCTCCGGAGGGGGAGCCGACGATGCTGCTGTGGAGCTGTTTCCTAAAATGCAGTTCTGTGGAGCCAATTTCGCTAGAGATTTCCATACCTCGACCAATATCGAGCCTTACAATGTCGGGACCGACAAGTCCAGGCTCAAGGCCCTGAACAACTACAACATGGAAAGGGCGAAGGCGATCGACACGGCGCTCGAGTGCGCGAGAGAATATGGAATCTATGTTGAATGGCTGATCGACGACTGGACCTACATCAAGGACAGCAGCAACCAGTATGTCCGAGCGAGCGGCAGGGAAGCGCCATGCGCGGACGTCGAGGAGTTCTTCGCTCGTCCCGAGGCCAGGGAGATCTACAAGCGCAAGCTCCGCTACTGGATCGCCAGATGGGGCTACTGTACGAACCTGTTCGCCATTGAGCTGATGAACGAGCTTGGCGGCGGCGGCAGCGGCGCAAAGTCCTGGCACGTGGAGATGGGAGACTACATCCATTCCTTCACAGCACAACCGCACTTTGCGACCTCAAGCAATGGCAGCGCGGAGCTG
Source organism: Armatimonadota bacterium (assembly GCA_016190935.1). Classification (GTDB taxonomy): domain Bacteria; phylum Armatimonadota; class UBA5829; order UBA5829; family DTLH01; genus JACPPP01. The sequence goes on from JACPPP010000124.1 coordinate 7,952, forward strand.
CGTGAAGGCGGAGGCATTCCCTGGACGGATGAGGCAATGGATTTCGTAAACTATCATGACTATGCGAAGTACACCGGGAGCTGGCTTGTGAAGAGCGATTACGATCTTGAGAAGCTCGGCTTTGACTTCAAGTATCCGTGGATAGACACGGCGGTCTGGGCCGATAGGGTCGCCAGAATGCACTTCAAGCGCTACGGTTGGAACAAACCGATTATCTGGAGCGAATTCGGGCTGATCTACAGGCGGCCCGGCGACGATGGGTTCCCCGACTGGAAGTTAGCCTATAGGATCGATACAGACGCCCGACACCTCAAGGACTGCATGTGGGCTGGGATGCTCGCAGGGATGGGCGTAATACATTGGAAGGCGGACTTCGTAAACGGTTACTACGGCGGGGGCGACAAGTTCCGTATCTTCGTACCTCTTGCTAACTTCCTGCTCGGAGAGGACTTCTCAGGCCTCAAGCAGGAGACGGCCTACCCGGTCTACGATGAGACGAACCCCGAGCCGACGCTTACCTGCTCGAACAAGCGTGTGATGGTGGTTTCTATGCACGGCCCGGACAGGGCGTATCTCTACGTAAAGAACCTGACGAATACCTGGTATTACAACTACCGAATAAAGCAGTCGGGTGACAATTATGCAGGATATACGCCGGTTCCAAATCCACTTCCACAGTCCGCCGAGATCAGAGTCTACGGGTTGCAACCTGGAGACTACGTCGTGGAAGAGTGGAGCACCAGCGAGTCGGACCCTGTCAAACAGATCGTTTCGACCCAAACCATTACAGTTCCCGCTTACGGGCCTGACGCAGGGGTCGCTTCGATCTATGTGGAGAACCTGAATGTAGACGCAGCCTACAAGATCAAGTAGATAACACCGGCCGGCCCACCGGCCGGTGTCCCCTAATACCATTTGCGCTTGGACGGGCCACACTATCAGGTTCTTTGAAACGCGAAAGACGCGAAGAAGCGCGAATGACGCGAAAAAGGGGGCCGGGAGTCAGGTGCCAGGGGCCGGTTGTCATCTACCGATGGCCCGGACCGTCTCGCGCCGGGCCAGGTATGCCGAAAGTCCCCTTTGTTCCGTCGGACTGCTTTTTCTGTATTTGCAGGTCTGCACATTAGAAACCGACGGCGGCCCCGCGGGGGCCGAGAAGCTGAAGGCTGATAGCTGACTGCTGACAACTTCTTCGCGTCATTCGCGTTTCAAAGAGCATCCCTCGGCAAGCTGCTGTGAGCTATTCGACCTCTATCTCCTCCACTGGCAGCAGATGGAGGGCCGCTTGCTCGATGTTTTGCCTCATTTCTTGAAGGTGTGGGTGCATTTCCCGATAGGCCACCACGCTGTAACCGGCATCCAGCGCGTCGCTTATATACGCGAGGCTTGATTCCATGTTGGCCTCGTCGGTATCTGTCTCGGCATAATCCAACGCCTCATCGAGCCGATCCCTAATCGTCTCCGCAGAGCGCAGAGCAGCCTGGACCGATTCCAGGGCGTCATCGAGAGTTGCTGCATGCGAAGCCCGGTCAATATCGCCCAACACGTCCTCTGCAAGCGATCGCGCCTCATTAAGAAGCATCGTCAATTCGTCCATAATTCGGCCCCCTATTCTCAGCCATTGCTGATTGATGGTACCCATCCGTTCCACCTGTCAAACAGAAACAAAGTTCCCGCCACGGCACAAAAAGCCCTTGACAAGACCCTTAAGGATGTGGTATATGAAAAACATACGTCCTGCATTTATGGCTGGCACTACTTGTATACAGCAGGCATACCTTCCTCAGTAGCTGCTCGATAAGTGGTCCAGGACGGACTACGATGAAGGAGTGACGGCGTGAAAAGGTTCTTGATGTTGCTGGCAGCCATGACTGTTGTCGGTGCGGCTTTTGCAGCACCAGAGGGATCACCTGGAGATGTAGCGTCTGAAAAACAGACGACGCCAACGACTAGTGCTGGCACGAGAGCTCCGGAAATGAAGCTTTCTCCGGGTACGATCGAGTTCATTGATGTGGACGAAATGAGAATCCGGGACTCTTCCGGGTTCAACTGGATGCACTTCTACAAGAAATACCGTGAGAACGGTGAACCCTGGAGCGAGGCATGGTTTAGTTCCGATGGCGGTTTCACCTTCCTTCTAAACCTGGTGAATAAGCAGGAAAAGGAAGTCGGCGTAAGGTTTTTCAAGGGCGATCACCCCAACCAGTGGTGCATTCTGATTCCAAGCCAGCCCGGATACAAGTTTGCCATCATCCGCGACGCGCTTATAGATGCTTTCGTTCTGGATGAGGACGGCAGGCTGATTATCGGCAGACTTCCCCCGAATGATTACGGCCCTCCCGAGGGAAGGTTCCACGTAAGAGGGATGGTAGATGAAGTACAGGCACTAGTGGAGGCTAACGGATCCCAGACAGAGAATATCTTCGAAGTATCAAGTAAAGGAAGAGCAGAGAAGCATCTGGTCGTGAGCGGCGATGGAAATGTGGGCATAGGGACAACAAGCCCCAGCGCAAGACTGGATGTTAACGGCCCAATTCACCAGAGAGGTACGGCGCTCCACGCCGACATAGCGGAAGCGTTCTCCTACAACGGCGAGCTCGAAGCAGGAGATGTAGTCGTAATTGATGTAAATGATACTGTGAAGGTCAGAAGGTCGCGTGAACCTTATCAGACCGGGGTAGTTGGGGTCGTGTCCTCGACGCCAGCGCTGATGATCAGCCCGCAGAGCGATGAGAAGACAATGCCTATAGCGATGTCTGGAAGAGTCAATATCAAGGTAACAAATGAGAACGGTCCGATAAAGGTGGGAGATCTGTTGACGACCAGCTCGACACCCGGTTACGCGATGAAATTCGCGTCACTGGAGCCGCAGGAAGGAATGACCGTCCGTGAGCTGGCTCAGATAATTGATACGAACGAGAAGAGGAGAAACTCGATCGTCGGCAAGGCTCTGCAGCCGTGCAATACGGCCACAGGGCAGATCATGGCGCTCATTCAAACGTTGTAGCGCTCGTTGGCATTAGAAGGAGGATCACGGATGAAACTATCAATCGCAACGAGGATTCTATTGGCAGCTACCGCGGCAATTCTGCCTCTGCTGCCAGCCGAGAGAGGATCTTGCGACGTCGGCGCCACAAGCGGAGGGCTTTGGCCGCCGCAAGGGGCGCTCCACCGGGGTGACCTGCCGAGGATGGGACCGGAGGTAGGTTTGCGGGCCGACTGCAACGGAGTGCCCGTTTATGGCTTCGGCTATTCTTACATTTATGGCCTGAGTCCTGATTTGGCGTCTGGAGCGCGAATTCAGGTGGACAACAATGCTCCAACAAGAAAAATCGTCCCCAAAAAGTCATGGGAGATCCGTTCCAACCAGATAGGAGCAACACCGCCCCGAATGCCCCGCACGGCCAGGTCCGATTTCCAGCCTTTTGTCGGGATTCATCTGATAGACGGCGACTCGGAGACCTACTGGGCGTGTCGCGGACAGAACCAACCGGATGTGGAGCCTGCGTGGGCCAGAATAGACCTGGCAAAAGAGACACCGGTGGATACAATCGTCATCGTGCCACGAGAGGATAATCACGGAATGCCGGGGCACCTAGTTGTTAAGGTGAGCCAGGACGGCTGCCACTGGGAGACCGTTTACGATAATCCTAATCAAGAAGTTCCGGAGAACGCTCAGCCGGTAAATATTTCTTTCACGAGACGTCCCGTCAAGCAGATCTGGGTCGTGGGCCGGAACCTCCGTCCGCTGCGCGATTGGGGGCTGCACGTGTTTTGCGTCGCCGAGGTGAAGGTATTGGACGAGAAGGGTGAGAACGCAGCTTTGGTCAGCCGAGGTGCGGGCGTGACGGTCTCCTCCTTCGAGTCGTTTATCTCAAGCCAGAGGGAAACCCATCGCACACTCTGGCCGGTGCATTATGACCTCGGAGTGAAGTGGATCCGCGTCAACTACGCCGGAAGCGTCCTCAACTGGCGGATGGTTGAGCGGGAGAAGGGTGTTTATGAGATCGATCCAGAGGCCGACGCGGCGATTACGGAGTCAGTGAAGAACGGCTGCCGGATAATATTCGGCCTCGGCTTCACCAACTGGCTCTACGCTTCACAGGGGCATCCCGACCGCAAGGTCGAGAAGCAGCTCTTCCATACTAACGAGCTGAGCGTTCCACTTCCCCCTCCGACCCCGGAGATGCTGGAAGGGTTCAAGAAGTTCGTACAGTTTATGGTTAAGGAATACAAGGACAGGGCCGATTATTTCGAGATATGGAACGAGCAGTCAGGCGGCTACGGCGGCTGGGGCAATGCTCCGCCCGAGTTATTCACACAGTGGGTTAAAGAGGTTTCTCCCATTATCAAGAAGATACATCCGAAGGCCAAGGTGGTAATGGGTTCGCTGAGCGGGCTTGGACCTCGGCGAGAGGTCGGACTGGACTGGCTGAAAGCCTGCTTCGAGGCGGGCATTGCGCCCTACATCGATGCCATCGGCTGGCACGGCTACTACGGCGCTGCGCCGGAGGATAAAGAATGGCTTGATTATGTCAAAGACGTTCGAGAGACTAAAGCGCTGGCTGAATCGCACGGCTTTAAGGGAGAGTATCTGCACAGCGAGTGGTGCATCTTCGCCCCCTACCCCAGGGATATAACGAAATTGCAATGGATTACGGAGATGGTCAAGGCCAAACATATGGCCCGCTTTGCGATTGCGAACCTTGGTCTGGACGTTATGTTCTTCTGGAACGAGACCTGGTGTGACGGGCACATCGACCGCGATGTCGGCCTTTTCCGCAACGCCTTCTCGGCAAGCCCTATGAGTGAAAGCCAACCGCAGCCGGCCTACTATGTGCTGAGAACACTCTGCACAATCTTCGAGGACGCTCAGCCGGCTCCGATGCTGGTCCAGTTCAGCAATAAAGAAAGAAAGCTGGAATCTTGGACGTTCGAGCTTCCAAAGGGAGATCGGCTGGTCTCAGTAAGCCTCGCGGGCAACAGCGCAGATGATTCCCCAGATTACCAAACCGATATAACCATTCCGGGAGAAACATTCGGGAAGGCCGTCGCCATCGACGTACTTAACGGTACGGAACAGGACCTGATTGTGTCCAGGAACGGAACCGACGCTGTTCTACGAGGGATGCTGGTAAAGGATTATCCAATAGTGCTCCGGCTCTCGAAGCCTTAGTTTGTACAATCCAATTTGTATTATGGGAGGTTATATCAAATGACAAAAGTTTTGACGGAAAGCCCCATGACCGGACAGGGTGTGGCGGGCAGGGGTTACACATTTTTCATTGCTTTCGTAGCAGCGATTGGTGGTTTCTTGTTTGGCTATGACACGGCAATCATCGCCCCAGCCCAGCTCTTCCTGCAGAAGCACTTCAACCTGAGCCCGGAGCAACTTGGGTTTGCGGTGAGCGTGCTGCTTTTGGGTTGCATCGCCGGGCCAATACTGGGAGCCGGGTTATGCGACCGGCTGGGGCGCAAGAGCGTGCTCTTTCTTTCGGGCATCTTGTTCATCGTCGGAGCAATCGGGACCGCGGTTACGAACAGTATCGTGGTATTCGACATCTTCAGGTTTGTCGGAGGTCTGGGGTTAGGGTTTGCTTCTCTTGCCTCACCGATGTATATCGCCGAGATATCACCGGCAAAGGTTCGCGGGCGTCTTGGGCTGATGTTCCAGCTTGCGATCACTATCGGGGCGTTATCCGCGACTCTGGCGGCATACTTCATAGCCAGCCACTATGTCGAGGGATCGCTTGCGCAGACCCAGATGGCGTGGAGATGGATGGTTGGCTCGATCGTGATTCCGATCATCATCTTCCTGCTGCTTCTCTTGCGCGTACCTCAGAGTCCCAGGTGGCTTGCGGGCAGAGGGGGCAATGAGGAAGCGCTCGCCATCCTGACCAAGATCAACGGTCCCGAACAGGCGGCAAAGGAGATGGAGGCCATCAAAGAATCGCTCAAGGAGGAAAGTGGCACTTTCTCGGAGATTTTCCTGCCGGGGATAAGGATTGCTCTCGTCATCGGGATTTTGCTTGCGGTGTTCAGCAACTGGACAGGCTGGAGCGGGGTCGCCTACTATCTTCCGACCATCTTCCAGATGGCCGGCATCCCGGACCCTAGCAAGGCAATCGGGGTTGCCCTCGTGCCGATGACTGCAAATGTGTTTTTGTCGCTGATCGCAATCTGGCTTGTGGACAGAGCAGGCAGGAGGCCGATTTATATAGCTACTTCAGCGGCCATGTTTGTCTTTTTGATCCTGATGGGCCTGGCATTCCAGTTACACCTTAGCCCGGCGTTCATCGTCCTGGCGACTCTGTTGATCCTGATACCCCATGCCATTGGGCTTGGGCCGCTTTCATGGCTGATGATGTCGGAGATATTCCCTACGAGGATTCGGGCCAGAGCGGTGAGTATAACCACCACGTTTGTATGGTTCGCGGGATTCACGGGGCCGCTCGCGTTTCCGAAGCTCGTAGAGATCTCAAAGGCGACCTTCGGATCACCTGCCGGGCTATTCTGGTTGTACGCGATCATTTGCGTTTTCGCATTTATATTCGCACTGAAGCTCCTTCCTGAGACCAAGGGACGGACTCTTGAGGAGATTGCCAGATCGTGGGAAAAACGAGCTGACTAGCGGATGTCGACATGAAGTTTGCTGAATTGATCACTTTGCTTTCGGACACAGGAAACCAGCCTTATGTGCTCGAAGGGGCGCGGCCTGGCAAGAAGGTCGCTATCTCGCCGTCCCTCGTCGGCAGAGTTATGGGATCGACGGTGTCGGGTGACGGAGGAAGCGTGTTGGGCTGGATCAACAAGCCGGCCATTGAGCGTGGGATGGTCGATCCGGTGTTCAACAATTTTGGCGGAGAGGAAAGGTTCTGGTTCTGCCCGGAGTCCGGTCAGTTCGGGCTGAATCTCCAGGGACATCTTGACGGCTGGGAGAATTATGAGGTACCGGACGCATTTACCACGCAGCCTTATGATGTGGTGAGCGTAAGCAGTAATTCGATAGTGATGCACTCACTGATGGATCTCGTCAACGCTCAAGGTACACGTTTCTCGATGGACGTCCTGCGCACGGTCCGTATACTCGATGCATGCCCCTACACCCTCGGTTATGGGGCGGAAGTCGATTTCGTCGGCTTCGAGAGTGACAACCTGGTGCAAAACGTGGATTCAAAACCAATCACCAGAGAGACGGGAGCGCTGGGCGAATTCTGCATTCCTCAGTTCCTCACACATCCTCGACTGGTGGTAATCGTTCCATTCCGTCCGGGACCCGACGGGGAGCTTGGCCCACCCATACGCCAGGACTACTTCAAAGACTTCTGCACGACAACCAATGGCGTAATGCCCGATAACCGGTGGATGGTAGCTCGCGACTTTGCTCTCTTCAAGGCCGACGGTAAGATTCGCACGAAGGCCGGTGTTGGGAGGCAAAGGGCTGTCCCAAGACTTGGAAGCATTGACCTCGATTCGAGTGAGTTAATAATTGTAGACTCGGATTTCTATCCCGAGATGGAGTATGCGGCATCTTATTGGCGTCAGCTAGAGAATCCTTACGATGGCGATGCGATCAGTGTCTCCATCGAAGGGCTGAAGGAGAACGGTCAGCCGGGAGAGTCGTACGAGCTTGAGACGTTGTCTCCGGCGCTTTTCCTGAGTCCCGGCCAATACTTTACGCACCGGAACCGCATATTTCACATTTTCGGTCCGCAAAGCGTCATCGACGACATCTGCAAGCGCTTCCTCAGAGCAAACCGAGAAACACTTGAGAAGTTCGATGCGCAGTCCTAGCGAAGCTAATAGCAAGTAAAGATATTTCGCCTGGAAGCTGAAAATAGCTATTGACAAGGCCACAATTGCATGGTATATATACATGTAGTAGACACTTAGACTTGTGTATCTATACGATTAGTATACAGCCAACCATGGGAAGTTTTACAGTAAGATTATACTGAAACCTGAGGGCAAAGAATAATCTTTCGGGCAGTGGCCTAGTCTGTCGTGATAAGTCTGATTTTGGAGTGCGGCGGCGCGCCGCCGCTTTGGGCTACGGCTGTAATTACAGCGCAGGAGAAAGCGGGAGCTAGGTCGCTCCCGCACTCCAAATAACGCAACCCGGCGGTTGAAACCGAAGCAACAGAGCGCGAAGTCGGACTGCGCCGACTGAAAGATTAGTCCCCGGCTGTGCCGACTCTGGATTAGTCCCCGCAGTTTATGCAATATTGCCTGTCAAGAGTGTAGGCTCATATTTTTGGATTATGTCGAGATATTGTTTCACCAGGTGTTGGGACATGCCAGTGACCTGGCAAATAAACGTGATGTCCGGCA
>JACPPP010000088.1 GCA_016190935.1 Armatimonadota bacterium
GCCGTGTGCGGGAGAACCGCACGCACGGTTCGGAGGGAGGGGAGACCGGGTAACCGGCCTTCCCTACCCCTATCAAATGGCTCGCTGCTTGTTGATCGCTGCTCATCGCTCATTGCTCATTGCTCATCGCTCGATTATCTTCTCTTCCAGAAAGCGCCGCCGGAGGCGACTGCGGTTACTTTCCTCTCAAGGAGAACCCTTCCGAGGTCGCTGGTCGTGCCGATGCGGTCGTTCCTCGATACGGTGACCTCCGGGGCCGCTGCTCCCGCTTCGAGGGCGCGCCGGCAGGCCCTTGTCCCCGCTATTCCTGCAGCCGCTTCAGTCGCCTGAGAAAGTTGCGCGAACTCCAGGCACTCTTCCGCCCCATGCAGGACGTAGTTCGACATCTGCCCGGGCCTGATGATTATCTCCTCGCGCACCACTACTTCGCTCGCTATCGCGCCGATTGCGTTGGCTACGTCTGAATGTTCAGGGATTATGATCTCCGCGCTCAGATGTTCCTTCACAGGCAGCGCCAGCGCCTCGGCGGGCGCTCCTATGGCGACTATCGGCCTGCGCATCTCGAACCGCACGCCGAGACCTATTCCGTCGTCGGAGAAGGCCTTGTCGAACAGGAAATCCCACTCTTCAGGCAGATCTCGGATCTTGTGGTTCTCCGAGGATACCTCACGCCTGACTATCTCCTCGAAGAGTCTGCGCGTGACAGCACGAAGCGCAAGTTCCAGTACCTCCTCCGCGGGGCGGCCAAACATTGCTGAGAAGATTTCGAGAGCCCTCTTTGCGGCTTCCACATCCCACATTGTGAAGCGACCGGCGGCATGGAGCATGTCGGTAGGCGTGAGGGAAGACCTTTTCAGTATACCGCTTGCCTCAAGCCTGGACGTCGGCAGAAGAGAGGGTGAAGGAAGATCGAGGGCATCGGCTGCGCGAATAGCAGAAACCGGCCCATCTTGGATGAGTTCAAGCAGCGCTGCTTCCCTGTCCGTCGGGCTGATGACGCCCTTTCCACTGCGGACGAGTATGTCCATCGCCGAGGCATCGTAGGCGCCGGCGTGGCGCATCTCATCGAAGTCGTTGAGAAAACCCTTGACTTGCTTGTACTGCGATGCCAGGTATGAGATTGGCACGTTTCGGACCGGGCCGATGGTTATCTTCCTGTCTCGCGTGAAGCCGATCCTGCTGTCTCCGCCCAGCCCGACAGTGCAAATATCGACCACATCGACGCTCATCGTCTCAGACCCTATCCTTGCGCCGTCTGCTGCTACCGACACGTGCCCGTTCTCCAGAATCGCACAGTCCGTGGTGGTTCCACCGATATCGACGACCAGCGCGTCGTCAAGCCCGGTGAGAATTTTAGCTCCGCTCGCGCTTGCAGCCGGGCCGGATAGGATCGTCTCGATGGGTCGCGCTCGCGCGATGCTCTCATCGACCGGCGTGCCGTCCCCTTTTACCACCATTAACTTTCCCGCTACCTGGAAATCAGACAGCGCCTGATGGACGGATTCGATGAGGTCTCTGATTATGGGTAGCAGCTTTGCGTTCGCAACCGCCGTCTGTGCTCCGTGGATCGAGTTCAGCCTCCTGCTCACCTCGTGGGCGCAGATAACCGGAACATCCGACATCTCGGAGACTATGGCTCTCGCCCTGTTCGCGTGGGTGGGGTTGCGAACAGTCGCATAGCCCGCAATCACAATCGCCGCGCAGTTCTCCCGGTTTATGAGCTTTCTAACGGCTCTGCGGCAGGCATCCTCATCCAACGGTTCCATTTCCTCTCCGGTTATTGACACGGCGCCGGGGACACGCACACAGGGCTTGTGGCCGATTTGCCTGCCGAACCAGTCCCATGGCGCGAGCACGATCAGGCCGACCTTGTGCCCACGGCCCTCCACTATCGAGTTCGTCGCAAGGGTGGTCGAAAGAGAAGTTATTTGGACCCGGCGCAGCAGGCGTTTGGGAAGCCTGTCCAGCGCCTCACGGATGCCATCCAACAGATTGTGATAGGTCGTAAGCGCCTTCGACTTCGCCAGAAGCCTGTGCTCGCCGAGATCGTAGATCACAGCATCGGTATATGTTCCGCCCGCGTCTATCCCGAGTCCAATGCCGGTGGATTCTCCGTGAGCGCCCCCAGCCTCGATGACGATCTCCTCATCTGAGAGTGTGCTGTCGTATATGCCCGCGTCGACTGCGGCAGACGAGAATATGCGATCGTCCCCGGTGCACAGAGACCTGTGACCGGGCGGCAGAACGAAGATGCGGTCATCGGTCCAGTCGCCCTCCAGTATGCTGCGCATGAGCATGGGGTCGCCGTCGATTATCTCGTGCTTCCACTCCAGCGATTCCGCCATTTGCCTGGTGAAATCGATGAACGGCTCCTCTCCGGAGAACCCCATATCGATGTAGGCTGCGCGAGAGTAGTGCTGCTTCCATCGTTCGGTGAAGGCGATTATATGCTCGGCATTCTCTTCGCCGTATTGCTCTTTGAGCTCATCGTACTCAGGATGCCCGGCGTATCCGTCCCGATGATAGTTTCTGTAGAGCTCGGAAGCCTCTCTGTTTTTGGGATTGGTCTTCTTTTCGATCCAGCCAAGTGTGTGATAGAACGTTCCGGGGTTCTTGTGGAACTGCCGTAAGTAGGCTTCGCTTGAGCCGAGGAATATGGTGATACAGTCATGCGCACGCGGAATTACTACGGGGATGTTCCGAGCTACAAGGTTCGCCATTCCGCGCCCGCAGAGACCGTAGAAGAGCAAAATGGCGTCGTAATCGCCGCTGCGCGAGGCTTCGTCAATTTCGGTCTGAACTAGCAGCCTGAGGTCGTTCGGACGCGAGTGAAGCCCGGCATCGAGCGGCTTCACATCTATTTCGTTTCCGCACTCGGCTGCCAACTGCCGCAAATACGGCTCGAACACGCCGCACGCGATGACTCTATACTTCATTAACAAGCCCGGCTTACTCGGCGATCATGACTTCGACTCCTGCCTCAAGGAAGTGTCGAACCTGATCTTCAGAAATCCCGCTGTCCGTCACTATCTTATCGACGGCATCGATCGGAGCAACCTCGTAAAGCGCCACCTCACCGAATTTAGTGTGATCTACGACGACAATTACCTCTCTTGATTGCTTGATCATCACCTGTTTGACTTCGGCAACGAGCGGGTTTGGCGTGCTGAGTCCGTGACTGACCGAGATCGCATTGATTCCGATGATCGCTTTATCCGCCATCAGGTGGGAAAGCTCCCTCTCAGTGGTTGGTCCAATCGTGGTGCCCCCGTATCTGCGCAGCATTCCGCCGATCACGACCACCTCGATGTCGTGTTTTGGCATCAGTGCTGAGACAATGTCGAGCGCGTTGGTAACCACTGTAACTCCGCTGACCGTGATGTTCCTGGCAACCTGAAATGTGGTCGATCCGCCGTCGATTATCACAGTGTCACCCGGCTCGATCAAGCTTGCCGCAAGGCTGCCTATCTTTTCCTTCTCGGCGACATAGAGCGCTCTGCTTTCGTCGATGCTTCGGTCCAGGCCCACCTGCTGGCTTTTGACCGCTCCGCCGCGGGTCCTGGTGATTATACCTCGCCGCTGCATATGACGAAGGTCCCGCCTTATTGTAGCAGTGGAAACGCTGAGAAGATCGGCAAGCTCCTCTACGGTTGCCCTTCCCTGTGTATTCAGCAGATCAGCTATACGATCCCAACGCTCTGGAACAAACAGTGTCTCCATGGCTTGTCTTCTCCTGTAGCAGGACTGAACGACTGTTCACTATCAGTCTACACTATCATAGCGCGAGCTGCGGCGTTAGTCAACGTGCATGTTGAAACGGGCAGGAGCATCGTTTTTAACCGGCGTGAGCAATATACGCCGCATCTTGAGCCAACCTGAGCTTGTCGAAGGATGAGCGTGTCGAAGCACGAAAGGTGCGGCGCTTCGTAGACGGCACCCTTCGAGAGGCTCCGGAGGCGTTGAAGATGCTAAAATCGATGCTCCAGCGAGCTGGAGGTGAC
>JACPPP010000092.1 GCA_016190935.1 Armatimonadota bacterium
CTCCTCACTAAGACTCCTTGAGCCGGGACCGGGTCGGCGTAAATGGACCGAGCGAACTCCAGCCATGGCCAAAGGATTGACAGATCATATATGGTCTATCAGAGAACTTGTTACTTACAGGCTGCCTTCACGTCTATGAAGGCCACTACCTGGTTTCGTGATTAAAAACTCAGTCGACTGCTGAAGCCGGAGAAAGCTTAGTAATGAACCAGCTTGCCGCCGAAACGCCAGTTGATCAGCGTGACAACAAATACGATCAAGAAAAGAAACCAGGCAATTGCGGCCGCGTAACCCATTTTGAGCCACTGGTAAGCATTATTGTAGATATAGTACTCCAGAGTCGTCGTGGCTCCCGCCGGCCCGCCGCCGGTCATTATGAACGCCTGCATAAACCCACCCTGAAAGCCGCCGATAACGCTCATAATGAAGATGAAAAACGTGGTGGGAGAGATGAACGGTAGCGTCACCGACCTGAACCTCTGCCAGCCGTTAGCTCCGTCCATCTCAGCCGCCTCGTACAACTCTCGTGGAACCCCCTGCAGCGCCGCCAGATAAAGGAGCATGTTCACGCCACCGATCGCTCCCCAGAAGTTCATCAGCATCAGGGCGGGCTTCGCATATCTGATGTCGGTCAGCCATCCGGGCGGACTGATGTCCAAACGCAGGAGATCGAATGTCCGGGTGAGAAAGCTGTTCAGAATGCCGAAGTCGGAGTTGAATATCCAGCGCCACAGCAGACAGAGGGCTACACCGGAACAGACGGTTGGCAGAAAATATACGGTGCGAAAGACGGTTATCCCGCGCAGCTTCTGGTTCATCGCGAGCGCGACAAGCAGCGACCCCGCCATCGAGAACGGGATCACGAGCATCAGGACGACGGTATTGTAGAAGTATTTCCAGAAAAGCGGGTCATTCGCTACAAGACTGCCTTCTGCTTTGTGAAACCAAAGAAGATTGACGAAGTTCTGAAACCCCACATACTTTGGCGGAGAGAGCAGATCCCAGTCCACGAAGCTGAGCGTGAGAGAGGCCAGAACGGGCATCGAAGTGAACACCAGAAAGCCCAGGAAATTCGGCAGCAGGAACACGTAGCTTGCCGCTGCCTCGTTCGATGCAAACTTTGATAAGAGGAATTTCACAAGATCGTTTCTATTCGCCTTTCAGGAACTTGTCGGCATCCGCTTTTATGTTCGCCACCGTTCGATCAATATCCTGCATTCCCAGAAACAGCCTGTCCAACTGTTGGAGGAACAGCTTGTCCCTGAACTCCGCTGCCCAGGTCTTCTTGCTCGACGCGTAGCTCACCCCTGAATCCACCTGCTCGGCCATAATATGTATGTGCTCGGGCGGCGGAGACACGTGCTTTTCAAACGCCGCGCGGAAAGGCGGCTGTCCTCTCCTGTCCTGCGCAAGCATCTTCCCACCCTCATACCCGCAGGCGAATTTGATGAACTCCCACGCGGCCTGTGGATTCTTCGACTGCGAGGAGATGCAGAGTGGACTGCTGGCAAGCATTGTGACCCTGCTCCTGCCCGATTTTCTCGGCACGAAGGCGATGTCCCAATCGAAGCTCTTGATCTGCCGCGCAAATTGTTCCACTGGAGCCGGCCATTGGATGAACATAGCCACCCTGCCTGTTCTGAACAGATCGGCTGAGAACCTCATTTTGTCCCAGGCCCCTCCACCCTGGATTTCCTGGGCGGACGGGACTACCTTATGTTTGTTCTGCAAGTCGAGGAGGAACTGCAAGGCCTGTCTGGTCTCTCTGGAATCGATTGTGCACTTTGTCGCGTCCTCATTGAAATCTCTTCCGCCAAAACTGTAGATCGCCAAGAAGGGGTCGGGGGCTATCGCACCGTACTGTATCACCCTTCCGTCCTTCCGAACCGTAAGTTTTGTGGCAGTGGCAAGAAAATCATCCCATGTCCACGACTCATCCGGGTATTCGACGCCCGCTTTGTCGAAGAGGGTCTTGTTGTAGAACATCACCATCGTGCTCCAGTTGACCGGAAGGCCATATAGTCGCCCGTCGAACGTCAGCGGCTTGAGAGTTGCCGGAAAGAACTCATCCAAATTGAAGTCCTTGTCCTTCTCGATGAAGGAAGTAAGGTCCAGCACAGCCCTCTTGTTCACCATGCTGCCGAGCAAGTCGTCCCACCAGAAGAACACGTCCGGCGCGCTGTTGCCGGCTGTCTCCACCAGAATCTTCTGTGGCCCGCCATGGACGACCTCGTAATCTATGTGAATATCAGGGTTGGCCTGTGTAAACGCACCAACCAGCTTCTGGTTGAACTTGATCTGCAGCGGCATGTTCTGTGCGTCGGCATATCTGATACGGACTCCCCCCGCTGTTTCCTCACGCTTGGAACAGCCGTATAGAGTTGCTGCCACCGCAGCCGTCAAGAACAAGCTCATAACTCGTATGCTCATCGAAATCGTCTCCTACTGGATCATTTGTCACGCTGACCCCGCACTGTCATGCTGAACTTGATTCAGGGGATTCAGCATCTTCAGGGTAACAATGCCTGTTTTCGCGCCAAATGACCCACTACATCTCGCGTCTTGCACCTTTGGTCCACCTCACGGGCACGAGCAGTTCAGCCTGTTTGGCTTCCAACCTCAGCTTGTCGCCGCTGTCTTCTGTGGTCTGTCCGGTGTAAAGCCCGCAGGCCGGCTCTGTGCGGACGAGAGCGACTTCCACCGCCGCTTTCGTCCGGTTTGTCAGAGCGAAAGCCGTTCCATCCAAAGATCTCAGCACATCCACACGGACACCGTCAGGCACACCCGGCCAGCGGACCGACGACGGCTCTACGTCAGCCGATCTGAGAGCCTCGTCTATGAGCCAGGCAAGCCCTCCCTCCTGTTGGGCCCGGATTCCGAATCCAGCCCCAACAGGGCGCCCGGCAAGCGTACCAATGTAATAGACATTGCCGCTACCGACTCTTGTGCGCGCAATACACGGTTTGCGACCGGGAAAGACGCAGATAGGCTCCAGGTTTTCGGCCTCCAACTCCGCGTATCTGAACCATCCCTGCAGCGTCCGGCCGCATTCGAGAGTCAGAGACACGTCCGCGCCTCCCTCCCAGCCAAAAGCTGCAGCCGCCTTGGCCAGGTCAGGTGGGAGATGGTAATGCAGTTCCCCCCTGTTACAAAAGTCCAGATGATGGACCGACGTGGCATTACACTCCCTCAAGCCAAAGGCATCCGACAGGCCCAATCCCGGCAAATGTTCAGAGTGCCGCCCGGTGCTCAGATTGTAGCCGCCGGTGTGCGCCTCACAGACCAGCGTGCCGCCGGCGCGAACCCATGACGCCAAAGCGTCCGCGACTTCCTGTGTCAGAGCGTAGCTTGAGGGCATTATAAGCAACTTGATACTCTGCGGAAGCCCCGCAGCCAACATCCTATCATCAATTATAGTTGTACGAACGTTTTTTTCATAGAGAAGCCTTGCGTACTCCGTCAGGCTCGCGTTCAATCTGCCGAGGCTGCCGCACATACACCATTCGAATATCTCGTTCGTGTTCGATCTGAAGATGGCCGTTTCAGCGGGCTCTACCGGGGCGGAGATGAGCTTGTCGGCCACCGGCTTAAGCTTCTGCCAGAAGAGGACGGCGGCCTCGTGGGTTGTCCCAGGACGGCCGTCCACATCGAGCAGGCCCCATGCGGGCGATTCGCTTCCCAGTGTCTCCGCTCGATACTGCCAGTGAAGGAACCCTCTTATCCCCAGCCCGATCTGAGGAATCAGATTGTCCGTGAAATCACGCAGGGTCAACGGTCTGGGATACATGAATGTGCTGCCTGCGCGCAGATGGCACTCAGCATTATAGCTTATCCGACCGCGGGCGGATGCGACCGTCTGAATTATTGACGCGGGCACGCCGTTGGACGATCCCCCAAAGCAATCGCAGCCGTCAGCGATTTGAAAATCATCGACACACGTTACCGCGTTAAATGCCGACATAATGCCGGGCACGGGGTGCAGATACACGGGGTGGCTTGCGTCCATCGCTTTAACCGTCTCGATGCGCCAGCGGGCCTCGGCTGCCAGGGTGTCCAAGTTGAAAAGCCGCCAATCGATCATATCTGTGAAGGTGTCCCTGCGTCGAGGCAGTTCGATGTCCGTCCAGTCACCGTAGCAGCGTCCCCAGACCTCGTTCAGCCGCTCGATTTGCCCGTATCGCGCGCTCAACCAATCCCTGAACCTCCGCTCGCAGTTGCGGCAGTAGCACAGCAATGTAGTCTCGTGTGGATCGCGAAGCGTCGCGCACGACTCTGGTTCGTTCCATATATCCCACATTCTCATCGCAGGGTGACCTACGAACCGCGATACGGCCTGGCGCAGGAACTCCTGCCGGGCAGCACGCGCTTCAGCATGGTTGAAGCATGGGCCGGGATAGCCTCCGATCTGCCGGTAGGCCGTGGCGCAGGGCTGCACCGGCCGGCCCGAGGCCGTGACCATCAGACAATCAGGATAGGCCTGAAACAGCCAACTCGGCGCTACGTCGAATATTACGTTGATGGTAACTGCAAGTCCCTGCTCCCCGGCAAGGTCCATCAACTGATCCAGGTCTTCAAAATAGAAGGCTTCCCGTGCCCGGTGTACCCATCTCCATTGGCACCAGAATTTCACAGCGTTGAACCCGCAGTCGGCCATTCGTTTGAGGTCGTCCCGCCAGTATTTGCGATCAGGAGTTGGGGCGCGGTAGTACTGCGCTCCATAGATAAACGGATATTTCATATTGTCCTGCGAGTTTTTCCCTTTCGTGAATTACAGCGGTGCCAGTCTAACGCGTGATACCTGAACCGGGGAAGAGAGGAATGGTCTGAGACGGGGAATTCCAGATGCCCCCTGATGGGGCCGGATTTGAATCCGGCCCCATCAGGGGTTCCCCGCCTCCCCATTTTTCCCGTCTCCCCGGTTCAGGAGTCTCCTGATCGCCAAGAAGATTCCCTGACTTGATGGCCGGAGAGATTCCTCCCCGGCCATCAGCATTATCGTCGTCCTGCTCGGATTACCCGATCTACAAGTCCACCAGGCCCGCACGGTGCAGCCAGGTCGCCTCCCTGCAGGGCCGCAGGCAGCGCCCAGAGCATAAGGTTCTGGTAATAGTCGTTCCCGTAGTGCGGCTTTCCGGTGTCCCTAAGAAAAATGAGAATTGAGTCCCAACTGCAGCCGTTCTCACAAATCTGGGTGTGCATAATCCTGCGGGCGATTTCCAACCCGAGGTCCTTTCTGCCGTGATAGATATAGGTCATGGCGAGCATGAGGCATCCGGGCACATGCATGCCCGATGTGGTCCAGTACGATGTGTCGAATTCAGCCCCTTCGGTGAGCTTGAAAACGATCGCTCCTCTGTCGCAGACTACTTCTCGCTCCAGTGTTTCGAGCGTCTTATTCACCCTGTCCTCACGGAAAACTCCTGAGAGGCCGTGGGACTTCGCCATCCACTCCCCATCGAGCTGATAGCCCATGATAACGTCCGACCGCTTCCCAGTCTCAAGCTCGTTGTAAAGAAGATAGTAGTCGCTGTTCCACGTATGCTCCTCCATAACCCTGCTGCCCTCATCCAGCCACCTCCGGCACTGGTCTGCAAAGTCGATATCCCCGACAGCCTGCGCCATCCTTTCGGCCATCCTGAGATGAGCCAGATGAACGCCGCCTATGTGTGGAACGATGCCGTAGAGATGGCAGCCCTCGAACCAGTCCTGCGCATTGTTTCCAGCGGGCATGCTGACCACGCCCGCAGGCCCCGACCCAGGCCGCAGGTTCATGGTGAATATAGTGTTTTTCTTTACCGACGGATAGAACTCGCGAAGGAACTCCGGGTCTCCAGTCCTCAGCCACAGGCGGTCCACCATGTCCACATAGCAGGGCCCATCCAGCGTGGTTTGTGGTCTTTCGCCGTAACCCCTGGTAGGCAAGGCCATCTCGCACGGTATTCCCCTTGGCGAGTCGTCCGTTGTCCCGCCAAATATCCACGGCATCTGTCCGTCGTCAAACTGATAGGCTTTGTAGCCCCGAAGCGTCGAGAGAGCAAGCTCCGGGAAGAAGTAGACGAGCGGGATATTGCCGTAGAAGCTGCACGGGATGCACTCTATCTGCGGGCAGCCTCTCGGGCACTCGTTCATACCGAAGAGTCCATCCTCCTTGCGGCACCAATCGCCGATGGGTGGTTCAGCCTGCGCCCAAAAGCCGTCTTCCGCGATCAGATGAAGGATGTTTACAAGCGAGTCCCTGAGCCAGACCGGAAGCTCTCTCTCGCTGTAAACAACCTGCTGCCAGGCCAGGATGCGCCTGAGAAGCTGTTCATGGTTGCCGGCGAGCATCTGAGCGACCTCCAGAGCGTTTCTGTAACGAGCAGCATACATATGGGTATACCTGCGGCCATCTTTGGAATCGCCGCTCTGTCTTGTCACCCGCCAGCCGTCGTCCCAGTCGTCACCGGCCATCGGCCTCCCCGCAGCCTCCCATTCCGGGCTGTACCATGTGAGAACGAACCTGACAATTTTTTCCTCATTTGGGCCAAGCTCGAAATCGACCGCCACCGATGCTCCGGCCTGCCCCACCTCGACCGGCAACTCGGCGCCAACCCTCGACCATGCGCCGCCGTCGGTTCCGAGATCACCTCCCGTCCTGAACCTCTCGTCCCCGATCACCCCGATAGCGTAGCCGATTCCACGTTCATTTTCCACGGCCACGCCGGAGAAACTTCCGTCTGTTCCGGAAGCATCGTTTGTTGGTGAGATCGCGCTAGCAACGCACTCTGAGCTTGTCGAAGAGTGCGTTGCGGCATCCTTCGACAGGCTCAGGATGCGTGGGGAAGGATTCCTTACCTGGTCACAAACGACGCTCCCACGTTCCACTCTGCTGTGTTTGAAACTACAGTCGCCGTATGCCTCATACGGCAGCGGGCCGGGGAAGCTGAAGACCAGCGCTCCGGACTGCGTCGAGTCTGTCGTATTGCGCAGATGCGCTTCAAAGACCGCTCCAGGGGTGTTCGATATCGCTACGTCCCCAAGAACAAATGGACTCCACGCGCGCAGGGAGACGCTCACGGGAGCATCGAGTTCGTATTCAAGATCAGCGACGGGATAATGTCCCCAGTAGTGGATATCCTTCGCCGGCTGCCCGTGGCCGAGCGCCATCGCCCAGGCCGATCCCATCGGGCTTGCGTCGATCTGCCTTGTGGTAAGTATCCAGCTTTCCCAGAGGTCTCCCGGCCAGGGAACATTGAGGTCTCTCTTCAAGACGATGCCGAGGAAGGGCAGGTTCATCGGTCCCCTGCGCGGCACGTGGGAGTTGAAGATGCTGCAGAATCCGAACGTGCCATCCGTCTCAACGTCTATGCACCCCGTATCTATGCCTCCAAGCGGCATGCCGCAGAGCGCAGGGCCGGACGCTCGGTATATCAGACCCGCTACAGGCTCCGCAAAACCTTCCGCAGGGAACTCTACCCACTGTCTGCCCGGCAAATCAGCCGAGAAAAGACGCCTACTGGCCATAAAAGAACTCCTTTCTTGCCAGGCCCTTGGGGCCGATGACTACCTCGGCGCGTTTGTCCACTATGAGATCGACGCGCGCCCCTCCCTTCGTTCTCGTCACAGGGATAGAGGTGAGCTTCATATTTGGGTCCTGGAACATCACGTGGTATGCCTCAAGCTCAGTATTGCGCAGACTGGAGAATTTGTCGAAGTCGAGCGTGATGTGACCCTTCCAGACGCCGTGATCCGGCCCGTTGCCGGATGGAAACCTGACCCTGCCATGGTTAAAGATAGGGATGATATAGGTCTTGCCCTTCTGCCACACGGTGTATTCTATCCAGTCGGATGCGGGACCGATGTCGAGAAGACTGGACGGCTTGGCGAGGCCGGAGAGGAACCTGATGTTGCTCTCATCGTCCACCTTGCTTATGAAGTCCGTGGCATAGAAATATACATGCCCTTTTCCGCAGCCGTTTCGGACGACCACCGGCCTGCCGTCTTTGGTCTTGGCGATAACCTCGGCGGTGGTAGGAGTGATCTCATAAAATCCATTTACGGTTCCCGGATTCTGCTGAAAAAGGATTTCAGCATTTCCCAGCATCTTGGGCATCCGGTCGAGTTCCGCTCCCAGAAACGCATCATCAAGAGCTTCGGGAATGACCTCCCTCGGGTCTTTGCCCTCTAACCTTAGCTGACCGAGGGCGATAACAAGTGTTCCTCCCTGCTGCACATAGTCCTTCAGCGCCCGGTACTGCCGGTTATCCATGGCGTTCAGACCGAAGTAGACGAGGACGTCATAGGTCTTGAGGTGTTCAACCGGCGCATCCCAGGGAACCATATCCACAGGTCCGAATGGCGCGCCGGTGCAGAGGCGGTATACACTGGTGTGGCTGCAGTCGCCAAAGCTGGGGAAAAAGGCGTTGAGCAGTGTGTAGTCCGCTATGTCCTCGCCGGTGCGAAAGTTCTTGCTATGTCCCCACGCGCCCGTCGTGTAGTCGCTTTGTATGAGGCTCCAGTCGTCGCCGAAGCCTCTCTTAATGCCTAACTTGACTATCTGCTTTCCCCTTTTCGGATGAACAGCGGCGAACCTGCCGAAATTAAGCTCCTTCTCGCCCCACTTGTTGGGATATATCTTGCTGCCTTTCTGCACGAAACCAAGATATTCGTGATAGAGATAATCGACGCCGGAGAAGTATGACAGGTGCCACACCTGCTCCATTTCCTCGGGCGAGCGCGTGCACCAAACTCCGCCAATCCAGGGATCGTCCGCCATCATCATAGGCTGTCCGTAAGCTCTGCAGGCCCCCCTGTTCGTAGCAATGTTGATCTGCACGTTCTGGCGGCCCCAGGTCTTCGTCATCGACATGTCGTAATTCTTGAGCAGATAGGCCAGGGGGTAGGCACAGCCAAGCGACTGCTCGGCAGTGACCACTTTCTCCGGGTGATGAAGGTTCTTCTTGAGCTTCTTTACCCACTGCCCGTGCTGCTCGATGTATGCCCTGCGCACCAACTCGAACTTGTGCTCGGTTCTCGGATAGGTCAGGAACTGCACGTGCTCCAACTCCCCGCCGACCAGCAGCATAATCTTGGCCTCCGGGTAGTTGTCCATAATGTAGTTGATCGTCCTCCACTGATCGAGGTCCTCTATTCTCTTGGGCTTGTCTCCGTAGCCCCAGTTGTGGAAGGCCGGATTCGGGTCGAGCCACCTTCCTTCATCGGGAAGATCGACATAGAAGGTATCGAGTCCCCTCTTGATCATTTCCTCATCCGTTTTCTTCGATTTCTCAGGGTTCTCGGGCAGGATGTAGCCCCATAGCATCGTACCGCGGATTCCATTGTCAGCAAGGAGGTTGAAGAAGCTGTACGGTACCTTTGGATGTCCCAGGAACCCCGGCTCATCCGGCACGTTGTCCTTCACCAGTCCGGTGTTGTTAAGGACCACAGTATTCTCAGTCGGATAATCCGGCCTCTTAATCGGACGCTTCTTCCATCCGGTCAAAGGGACCCGGTGCTCCTCATCGAAATACGTGTAGAGCTTCTTCGTCTGCTTGACCTCATACGGAGGAGAGAACTGTCGATATGATGCAGCAGAAGCGGGCCTGGCCGGCCTTCGAGAACACCAGAACTGGGGCGTATCGCTCATGATTATCGCTCCGTCCGTGCCATCCTTCACGCACCAGATCATTCCCTGCCCGCTCCTGCGAGGCACATAGTGGAATACCACCTCAGACACAGACGGGGCGCCGGTGTGGGGCTTAGTATAGCCACCGCTGCTATCCCACACTACATCGTTATCTATTGCTATCAGGTCCGGCAGGTTTGTAAATGCCAGGTGGAACTCATACTCGTAACCCGCTTCCAGCGGTTTCAGCCATTTGAAGCCGATGCCGAAGACATCTCCGCCGTTTTGCGGAGCCAGTGTGGAGCCATCGCGCAGAAGATCCATCGGCTTTTGACTGAAGTAGCTGAGCTCACCGCTGTAAAAGAACAGGGCAGGGTCAAAACGACCGTACGCTGATCTCGTAGCGAGAGTCCCCCAAGGCTCGATGCCGTCCGCGGTGGAGACGTTCTCCACACCGTACCGCTGGTCTTTTACCGATACAAATTCCTTCCCCCATACCTCGAAATCCGCGGGACGGCGGTCGTCAGCCGCTTGTGGCGACTGGCAAATGAGTAATACGAGGGCCGGAAAGATACCGAGTGTAGATGTCCGATGTAGTTTCTGCATTTTGATGTTAAGCTCCTCCTGAATCGCGTCCTTCGACTGGCTCAGGATGACGCGAAGAAGCGCGAATAACGCGAAAAATGGACCGGGGACCTCGATGGGCCGGGATATTCATCCCGGCCCTGTGTTTCCAGGACATCCGTCCTTTCACTATCTCACGCACACGCACGGTCTGGCGAGTTTCGGCAGATGAATATCCGCCGCACCGGGCCGGGGATACACATCCCCTGCCATCAGGTTACGTCCCCCAGGGGATGCCTGTGTAGTCTATCTTCCAGAGAGGATGCGCGCCTTTCAGGATCGTGGAGAGTGGAGGACCCTGCCACTTGACGTGGCCGTCTACGTAAAGTATATTCAGGCCGCCAATGTGACGGGGCATAAGATACTGCTTCTCAGGGCTGAGATAGGTCGCGCCGTAGCCGTTTCCATCACAGGCCATAAGCGACTTGCTCGGATGCCTGTACTTGGAGAGCTTGGCGGTAATATCTCCCACCTGCCATAAGTCGCCGCTGTAGTATGAGTAACTCAGCTTTCCCTGAACCCAGCGTCCGCCGGCAAGAAGCCAGTTTGATTCCTTCCGGATATCTGATGGGCATTCCAGCAGCTTGTAGCTCCTGTGTGCGGTCCAGATGACCTCATACCAAAAGTGCGGGCCGCGCGTCTTCAGGCTGTTGCACGGCAGCCAGTCGTTCCACTGCTCCGAATACATCCTGATCGCAGAACCGATCTGTCTGAGGTTGCTCTGGCAAGTAGCGCGTCTACCCGACTCCTTGGCCTGAGCGAAGACTGGAAACAGGATCGCCGCGAGGATGGCTATTATTGCTATCACAACCAGAAGCTCAATCAGTGTGAATCCTCTTCTTTCCATGTTGGAATTCCCCCAATCACTTACGATGCGACAAGTATGTTGAGCAGTGGAGCCTTGAGCAGGTGGTGTGCGATGATCTTGGTCGCCCCCAGGGCTCCGGCGAACTTGTCAAGCCTGCTCGCTCTGATATCGATCCTACCAACTTCCCACAGGTTGATCCTGCTTTCGAGTCCTCTGCGCACAGCGTCTACAACTGATTCGTCGGCCCGTACAACGCCACCTGCAAGGATAAGCGCGTCGGGAGCAAAGAACTGAACGAATGGCGCAAGCGTCTTTCCCAGCGTCTCTCCTGCTTCCCGGAGGATCTGTCTGATCCTGGGATCGCCACCCGCAATCAACCTGCGGGCATCCTCCACAGTAACACCGGCATCCTCCCCACCAAGCGCAGTCTGTACCTTGAGTTCCAGCGCCCATCCTGCTGCGTATGCCTCAAGGCATCCGCGTCTGCCACAGTGACACGGCGCGCCGTCCTTCACAAGTGTGATGTGGCCGATGTCCCAGGACTGTTCACGGCGCCCGCTCACAATCTCCGAATCGTGGAGAATCACGTTGACCCCAATCCCATAGCCCCACAATACTGACATGAAGCTGACCTCGGAGAGGCTTGGGTCAAAGTAACGTTCCCCCAGCATATGAGTGTTCATCTCGTTAGAAACGTAGATGGGAAACGGAAAGTCGGACAGTTCCCGCTGCAGGTTGACCCTGTTAAGCCCCGGCAGGTTGGGCGATACCACAACCTCGCCTGATGACATATCGACAAGGCCCGTTGCCCCTATCGCACCGCCCTTGATATCCGTAATCCGACTGCCTCCATCTGCCACAACCTCGGCAATAATGTTCTTGACTTGTGAGACAATCCGGTCGCGATTATAGCGGTCCTGGACCGGACATGCCGCCTTCGCCAGAGCACGATGTCGCAGATCGGTAAGCACCGCCCTGATCTCGAGCGCGCCGACGTCGACTCCGACCAGGGAACCGGAACCAGAGCTGATCTGCAGCAGCCTGGACTTGCGTCCCCCTGCGCTGGAAGCAGGTCCGTGTCCCACGACTTCTATCAGTCCGGATTCGATCAGCCTGGCCACCACACGCGACACCGTCGGTTTGGAAAGCCCAACGATCTCTGCGACGTCCTGGCTGGCTATCGGCCCCAGTCGCCGAACCGCATCCAGCACCGCCGAATCGTTCAGATTGCTGATTATAGTGTCTTTGGATTGTAAAACGTTCATCGCTACCCATATCTAGTTGGTTATGCTGGGGAAGGATTTGAAATCCCTCCCCCAAACCCTCTTAAGTCTTATAACTCACCGCCCTACGATATCGGACGGCTGCCTGATTGTTATGCTCCTTAGATTTCCGTTCATGGTGTAGCCCTTCCCGGCTATTCCGGTGACAGACACGTAGTTGCCATCGGCAGGAAGGTCCACACCGAATACAGACGGAGGAATGAGCACCTGAACAGCATCCGCCGGAACCTGCAGCTCCGATAGGGTCTCATAGACCCTGAAGTTGTCGTATACCGTTGGCACATCGTTCCAAACGCCGACCAGTCCGCGACCAAGGTTGTGCGTTAGTGGCATTTCCGCATAGTAGCTCAGTGAGCCATCAGTAATGGCTGCTCTGCATGTGTCGTTGTGCACTTCGGCCGTAAGGGTGATAGTTGCGTTCGGATTGAGTCCGTCGGCGGCCACCCAATTGGTCGGGCCGTAGTCACCATTCCTTACGTCGTGAATCCCCATCCTGACGGGGACCTGCGGCGTGTAGTATGCGAGCACGAAATTGCTCGCGTCGGTGTACCTGAGCATCACTCCGAATGGCTCGAGGGTCGTGCCGTCCAGACTGAATGTTTCTACGCTTACTTTGGTGTTCAGATAGTCCGCCACAGTGACAACAGTTCTCGCGCCTTCCTGGGCTGCAAGCCTGCCGCTTTCGATGCTGGTAGGCGCTGCGTCGTCTCTCCAGTTACTCTTGTCACCTGAGAAGTCATCTTGGAAGATGATCTCTGTGCCCGGAGCTTGGGCCGAAACCACGACTGTGGGGCCGCCGGGTATGGCAGTGCCGTCCGTGATGTGGAATGCCTGCCAGCCGTTCGTGAGCGTCTTCGGCGCTCCAATGACCTTCATCCACGAGGTGACAAGCATAGCCATATTGTCCAGACCCGGATTACCCACCGCGCCGGTGATTGACTTGTTGCTCATACCGAGTGGATTCACAACAACATCCGTCCTGCCTGTGGGCTCCGCGGTTATCGAGTGCAGCACGCCGTCCCAGTCGATGTATCCCAGTACTCTCAGTTCATCACCCAGTTCAGGAACTGTGGCGGGAATCGGAGTGACCATGATCGCGGCTGAACGGTTTTCGTCTTCCAGCGCCAGCATATTACTATCCGTAAGCACCGCCGTCACGATGCCTGGGACGGTGCAGTACCAGCCGGGACCTGCCTTCTTTGCGGCCCCGATGCCGTAGTCGCCGGTAGGTGTGCCGACTGCCTCCGTAATGGTGAAGTCTATACCCATGAAGTCCGTGTTGGTTATACCCTGAACGCCCAGGTAAACGTTGTCACCGCGACGCACGCTGACGTTGCTCAAGCTGCCCACCTGTCCACCACCGGCCAGAACGGCCTGCGCGAGCGAGAATGGATATGAGGAGGTGAATCCTTCATTGGGCTGAGGAACCGACACATTGTCGATGATTATCGTGCCGTTGACGGAAAGGGTGACGCCAAGCGTCCTGGGTGGCAACATCTCCCTCTCGTTCCATACCCCGCCAACGATGTTGATCGCGCAATCTTTGGGTGCGGTCCAGCGGCAGCCTGTCGGAGCATGGCCTCCGATTCGGCCTGCGGGCAGGTCGTGCGGTCCCGCGCCGGCGCTCTTTACAAGCCCAATCCAGTCCTGGTCGGGCCTGACCCAGCCGTGAGCTGTGCCGTGTTCGAGATATGAGTTGACGTGCTTTGTAAATAGTGGGGCCAGACCGTTCGCGTCCGCTGCAAGACTTCCGTAAGCCCACACTCCTGATGGACTCGGGTTGCTCGCGTCGCTGAAATCGGCCGCAAGGTCCCAGACATCGCGGCCGGGGTCGAGCCAGGCGTCGGCGGTGACGGTCGTTCCCGCGACCACCGTAACAGGCATCGACTCGGTCACGTATCCCGCCTTGAGGAAAGTTGCTGTGTAGCCGCCCGCCGGGGCGTCTGAGAGCGTGTAAGATCCGTCGGCAGCCGTCGTCGCAGAGTAGGCCGTTTCATCAAGCTGGACGACAGCGTTAGCTATAGGCTGGTTGTTAGAAGCGTCTCTAACGATTCCTCCGATGTCGCCCTGAGTGCCGGACTCTCTGATGGTAAAGTCCGCGCCTACGTAATCGTACGCGCTTATGTAGTGGAAAACCAGCCAGACCGTATCACCGCGATTGACTGCAATGCCGTTCAGCGTGTTCGGGTCGCCGCCCTTCGAGATGATCGCCTGAGCATAGGTGAACGGATTTGCAGAGGTCACTCCTTCGCTCGGCAGGGGGATCTGCGCATTATCCATCAACTTGGCGCCCTTGATAGAGATCGTCACTCCGTTGCGCCTGTCCGGGCTTTCCCTCATCATCCAGCATCCGCCGGAGATATCGACGGTGCAGTCCTTGGGAGCAGTCCAGCGGACGCCCCACGGTGCATGACCTCCGACGCGGCCCGCAGGCAGATCGACGGACGCGCCGCCGCCGCCCTTGCAGACGCCCACCCACCAGTCTATAGCGCTCATCCAGCCCGGGCTGCTTCCGCCAAGCTCCCCGGTGGAATAGCTGTTGACGTGGTTTGTGAAGAGTTCGCTGAAAGCGTTGCAGTCCGGATAGTTGACGGCCCCGTATGCCCAGGTGCCGTCAGAGCCTGGATTGCTGCTCTGGCTGAAATCCGCAGCCAGGTCCCAGACCTCGCCTCCGAAGGTTAGGGCTATGTCTTCCGTGACTGTCTGGCCCGGAGCAACCGTGACTATCGCAGTCTTAGTAAGATGTTGGGATGCAGTCACCCTGAGCTTGCTGTAGCCTGGGATAACATTGGATAAAGTATAGACGCCGTCCGCACCTGTCGTGTCCGAGGCGCTCGTGCCGAGTATTTCGACAAGCGCATTTTCGATTGGCAGACCAGACGATGCGTCTGTTATTATTCCGGTGATCGTGCCCGGGGTATCGGTGGACTCGTAGATCGTGAAATCACAGCCCGTGAAGTCGGCGCTGCCGGACCCCGTCGCCAGCATGACCGTATCGCCTTGACTGACCGCGATATTGCACAGCGAACTGACTTGTCCACCAGTTGATTCGATGGCTTCAGCCAGGCTGTACGGGTGGGCGGAGGTATATCCCTCAGCCCGAGTCGGTATGACGGCCCGGTTTGGCTCGCCGTAGGTGCCGTTTATGATTGTGAGGCCGTTAATGGCAAGGTGTACGCCCACCTGCCGCCCCAATTCCCTCATCAGCCACATTCCACCGACAATGCTAATGGTGGTAGCTCTCGGGGCAGTCCACTGCAGGCCCCATATCGCGTGTCCTCCGACCCGGCCTGGGGGACAGTCGAGATCGCCAGCGGCTTGCGCGCTCTTAACAAGGCCCATCCAGGCCTGAGGCTCATAGATCCAGCCGTACGCGTTTGGAAGATAGCCATAGTTGGAGGTATACGTGTAAAGCAAGTACGGACTGACAACATTCTCAAGCGGGTATCCGATGCTCCAAATGCCATCCGGACTGGGGTTGGTCGTTATTGAGTCGAAATCAGTCACCAGGTCCCATGTAGTCGCGCTGGAGGATGCAACAAGCCCACCAAACAGCGCGAGGCATGCAGCCGCGATAATAATTTTGCGTAACCCTTTTTCCATTCTCCGTTTTCCTCCTATTACAGTCGAACTGCCTTGTCCCGGCATTATAGTAAACTGAGGACGCCGCTCCGCACGGCGTCCTCAAACCATAGGACCGAAAAGACTACCGGCGCCGCCTTATGGCGAATCCCACGAGGCCGACGATGCCACCCGCGAGCGCGCACAACGAACCGGGCTCGGGGACTTCTGCGATCGTTAAGTCGAATCCAACGTAGTCATACGCCGAGAGGTACTTTGAGGACAGCCAAACGTTCTGTCCCTGACTAACGCTGATGTTGTTGAAAGCGAATCTGAGGGGATTGCTCGAGTTGGTGCCGAACTGCTGCGGAATCTCGGTTTCGGGCAGGAGGAAGCCTATTCCGTCAACCGCGACCAGCACGGAGTTGACTCTGCCGAGCGGGGGGATTCTGATCATCCAGGCATCGCCGGTGATATTCACCACCATATCCCGCGGCGCCGTCCAGCTTGCTCCGGTCGGCCCGTGTCCGCCTACCTTACCCAGCGGAAAATCGTAGGGTCCGCCCCCGGTTGCGTTGCCATCGCTTTGGCAGATACCAACCCAGTATTGGTTCGGGTCCATCCAAGCCGGGCCGCCTCCGAGTTCGCCAGTACCGTATCCTAATTGGTACTGTGTGAACAACTGTGTGAACGCGGTGGGGGGATTGCCGGAGTAGGGAGCATGGTTGGTTATCCCAAAATGCCAGATCCCACTCGGATCATTGTTGTCTACGGAAGCAAAATCCGTAGCCAGGTCCCACACCGTTGCCGACGCAGGAACCGCCGCAAGCGCAATCAGCAAGCTGATGCATACTGCTGCCAGAGACATTGTACTCTTTGTCATAATTACTATTTCTCCTTCCTTTGTCAAAATTGGCCGACCAGTCCATCGCCCCAATCTTGTGTCGCACATCATTCCAGATTTCCGGAATGTGCGGAGTGAGCGAGCAATCCGACCGCAGGCGGGCTGCACTCGTCGGCTCATAAGTTCCCCTTGCAGTAAATCGCCCCGTCACCGATAATCTCGATAATAAGTTGCGATTATGCATGAAACTATCATGTGCATTATGTGCTATAAGAATGGGTTTGTCAAGGGGAAATTCCAAAATTTCCAAAAATAATTTGCTGGGTAGTTGCAATCACTGTTGAAATCATGCTATATTGAGATTGGGTAAATCAGTAGGTGTCGAAACGCGAAAGCAGGTAGTGGCCTTCATAGACGTGAAGGCAGCCTGTAAGTAACAAGTTCTCTGATAGACCATATATGATCTGTCAATCCTTTGGCCATGGCTGGTGTTCGCTCGGTCCATTTACGCCGACCCGGTCCCGGCTCAAGGAGTC
>JACPPP010000093.1 GCA_016190935.1 Armatimonadota bacterium
ATGGGGGTTAGGGGTTGGTAAGGGTATAGGTCATGGGGGATGGGAAGCCCCTCTGTTACCTGTTACCTATCCCATCTGCGTAATCCGTATAATCCGCGGAACCCGCGATTCGAAATCCGCAATTCGCAATCGTTTCACTCGTCAATCCCCATCAAGGTCTTGATCAGCACGTTCTTGCCCCGGCGGATGTAGTCTTTCAGGGCTTCTTCGGCTCCCTTGGCGTCGCCGGAAATGATCTTCTCAGCGACCACGCTGTGGTGGTCTGCGTCACGATCCTTTTGAAGCACATGCACATCCCCACGGGTCACCATCTGCCGGGAGCGCGCATCCAGGGTGAGCGCGTGCAGGCAAAACGTCTCAACAAGCTCCGAAAGCAAGTTGTTGCCGCACATCTTGACTATCGCAGAGTGAAATTCGGCGTCCTCGTTCAGTGTAGCGGAGTGGTCATCGGCCTTCGCGGCCAGTTGCCGCAGCAAGTCCGCCTCTCCGCGCGTTATCCGCCTGGCCAGCAGGCGAGCCGCCAGACCCTCTATTACCTCTCTCACATCGTAGATTTCAGCAACATCGACCGGGCTCAGGGAGGCTACGAACGTCCCTTTACTGGGAATGGAGGTAACAAGCTTCTCCAGTTCGAGCTTGGCAAGGGCGTTTCTTACGGGCGTACGGCTCATTCCGAGTTCGTCTGCAAGCTGGGTTTCGATCAGTTGTTCACCCGGGCGGAGCACTCCCTCAAGTATTTGTCTTCTTATGGACTTGTAGGCGGAGTCGGCGAGGCGGTTGCCATTTAGGCTGGCACGGCTGTTTGAGGCTGAATCTCTTAACTCGTCATTCACTTAATAACTACCTCCGCCTCTACATTGTACTTTCAGTGGATACACGACTAATACACTTATAGCACGGCCAGCAAGCCTTGTCAAGACCTTTTGCTAACTTTTTTGAAAATCCAGAAGCCCTTCTAAAACCTGTTACATTTTCCCTTCCGTGGTGTCCAAACAAATGGAAGCAGCAAGCCCGACTTATTCACAAGTATCAGCAGGCTTCGGCAGACAAGCAGTCCGAAGCAACTGCTGATGCATAATTCGGGCAAGAGGGCTGCTCCAATCTCACCAGGAGGTATCGGAAAGATGAAATGTGGTCAGGTTCAGGAAAAGCTGTCCTGCTATCTGGACGGCGTACTCGACGAAAGCACGCTTGAGGCTGTCGAGAGGCATCTGGCAAGCTGCGAAGACTGTCGCAGAGAGCTCGAGATGCTTGCATCAGTAGTCGGCTTTGCATCCGAGATCGAGGAGGTAGCTCCACCAGCATATCTCTCCTCATCCATAAAGGATGCGATCCGAAGGGAGCGCGAAGCTGCAAGCGCATGCGCTCCGTATCTTCCAATGCTGTCGGAGTACATAGATGGGGAGCTTCCCCCGGAAGACTCCGCGGAACTTGAAGCGCACCTCACCGGTTGCCACGCGTGCGCAAACGAGCTAGTGATGCTCCAAAAGACACTCGCAGCGGTGAAGATGGTGTCGGAGGTTGCTCCTCCTGCATCGCTGCGCGGACAGATCGCCGCCGCAACGACCGGTGGCGTGAAGTCGCCGGTCTTGACTCTTCGAGAAAGGCTGGCATCGCTCATTAACGTGCCCAGGCTGAGCTGGGCTGCAGGGACGGCCGTAGCCGCCGCAGCCGTGACGTTCCTCGCTATATCACCGCGTCCGGTTGATGAAAAACCAGTTGCAACGGTCGTCCCTGTTACCCCACCGGTAGTTTCCCAGGCTCCTCAAGAAGCGCCGGAGGTCGAACCACAGGCTCCGCAGCCGCCGCAAAAAGTCGCCGAAGCGGCCGTCCGTAGAGCGATTCGCAGAGTCGCGGTTGCTCCGAGGCGTGAGAGTATCACAGTTATTCCAACGAAGGTGGAACGCGCCGAAACAACTCATCGAGTCGCTGCGGCCCCGAAAGCGGCCGAGGTTAATGAGCCGAGAGTCCGGGTTCCAATTGCTCTGCCTCCGCCTCCGCCCTTTGCCATCACCGCTGCTCCAAAGAAGGCCGAAGAGCCGGCTCCGGCCAAAGAGACCGTTGTTGTGGCCAAGACTGCAGAGCCCGCCACACCGGAGCCCAAGGAAGAGACGGAGCCGAGAGTGATGAAGATTGCAATCACTCCGAACACTGAACTGCCCCAAACAGCCGAGTTCTTCAAAGACATCAAGGTTACGGCTGAAATGCGGCGCAGAGCCGACAACACTATCAGGGTCGATGTGATCAACAAGCGGTACTGATCTTACCCGGACTCGAAGAACCGGCTCGACTGCTGCCGAGGCGCTTGCGCGCCGGTCGGCTTTTCGGCTTTTTAAGGCAGTGGCTAGTTCTGTGTGGTGATTGAAGTGAGAAAAGCAGCAAGCGGCGCTCTCACAATATTAATAACGGCAACTGCGGTCTTCTGGATGGCGGGACCACCGGTCCTTGCCGGCACAGCGGATGATCTCGCCGGCAAGCTCAGCGCTATGTTTGTGTCAAGCGAAGCCAGGGTGGACCCGGCACAGCCCAGCAGACCCGGACACGAGATGCTGCGAGGAAACGGCAGCGGCCTCGGCTACGTCCTCGGCCACGGCAGCGTGATCCCAAGAAGCGAGAGCATTACAGTCGGCGGGTCGAAGAAGATACGGAACAAGGACTACCATATCGACTACGCCGGAGGCAGCGTTGTCTTCACCCAGCGTGTGCCCGAGGGGCACGCCATAAGCGTCAGTTACCGTTATGCCGAGACCGACAAAGGTGAGCGGACTATCGTTGCCCTGCCGGGGCTCTCTGTTGCGAATACGAAGAATCTTTCTCTGAACCTGACCTACGCATACCGTACCGCAAACAGAGACTCAGTCCAGGGCGGCGTTGACCTCTCGACTTACGGCATCAACTCCACCACCAAACTGGGGGCGAAGTCCTCTCTGAAGAGCATGCTCTACATATCCACCCCGCAGGACCGGTCTACGTCTCTCAACCTTCTTACGGGGGTACCGAAGGACGCGCCTCCTTCCCAGCAGACGAAAGTAAAACGTGATGAACTGATACTCCAGGAAGGTGAGTTTGGGCTGGGCAGGGCAAAGATCAAGCTGGGTTACCAGGACGTCGGCAAGGATTTCGCGGGGTTTGCGGCTCTCCAGGACGCGGGCGCCGCACCCGCAGAGGCGCTTGCACAGCTTGCAAAGGAAAAGGGCCTCAAGCGGCTGGACGCTCAGGCGGAGATATCGCTCGGCAAGGGAATGTCGCTTACCGCCGCTTCCAACCAGGTAAAAGACGCGGCGGACGACATCACAAACAGGTCCCTGGGGTTTGCCTCAGGCAGCATCAAGGCCAGCTTCACCAGCCAGGAAGTGGGAAAGAAGTTCGGCAGGTTCAAGGACATAAGGGAGGCAAACAGGGGCCAGCTTGCACGGGAAGCCGGCATTAAGCGGACAATCTTCGGGCTTGAATTCGGCTCAGACGCCAAGAAGGACTCACCGTGGAACAAACTCGGCATGGACACCATCGGCGACGCTAGTGGCAAGATCGACTCTATGTCGGCCGCGCTGAGCTTTGGGGGGCTTGGGCTGAGTTACAGCCGGAGGTCTGTCGATAAGGGGTTCAATCGGATCGGCAGCCTGACCGGAGAAGATATCAATAAGATGGCCCTGGAGATACGCCAGTATTACGACCCGAACGCGAACCCCGGCCAGGTGACTGATGCCGACAGGAAGCAAATACTCACAGAGGCCGGACTTGACCGCACGAACCTGCGAATGAGCCTGACGGGTGGACAAACCAGGAGCAGCCTCCAGATGTTGAGAATCGGCGACGTCAGCGGGGCAATCGAGCGCCGCAGCGCCAGCATTGCCGGAAAGAACTACAGCCTGAGCCTGATGGATCAGAATATCGACAAGACCTTTACCCGGCTGCCGGCTATGGCGCTGGTCGAGAAGGGTGAGTTCGGCAACGAGCGAGGCATGCATCGCACGAACCTCGCCGGGTCGCTAAAGACCGGGGCGGGCGATATATCGCTTGGGTTCTCAAAAGTTAGCGACGACAATGGGGCAACTGTCGCCAAGCGCAGCATCGGTTTTGCGGGCAAAAAGTTCAGCGTGAGGGCCAATTTCCAGGATATCGACTCCGAGTTCGACCGAGTGGCCGACCTTGCCGATGCCAATCGCAAGGAGATGCAGCAGGAGATCGGTTTCCGCCGCACGGACATCTCGGCAAACGTTCAACTTTCAAATCGGCTGGGGTTGGAAAGCTTCTACTACGACTCGAAGAATTCCAAGGCCAATGTGGCGCGTCAGCAGCTCAGAAACCAGCTAACCTATACGACCGGCTTCGGCGCGCGGATTACAATGTTCCGAGACCAGTTCACCTCTAACTCGGCTGACGGCAAGTCCGGCGGCTATTTGCACCAGTGGATAAAGCTCGACCATAAGTTTGCGCTGCTCGGAGGGCTGCTATTCAACGGGCTCCACGACACGAAATCAATGGCAGACCCTACCGGCAAAGAGACGACGGCTACGGTCGATCAGATGCGTCTGGAGTCGGACAAGAGCAAACGGGTCTGGGGTGTAGCGGACAGGAAGATAGTCGACTTCGGCAACGGCAAGTTCGAAAACACGCACTCATTCAACCTTTCCTCTAAGCTGTCGAAGAAGCTGAACCTGACCGGCGGCCTCACGACCATCGACCGGGGAGACGACGGCTCCGAAGAGACCCGCTCGTACGGCATGCAGTGGGCTATCTCTGGCCGGCTGAACTTCAGCGCCGATGTTATGGACAAGACGGGCAACAAGTCGGGCGTGACCGCAAAGCGGAATTATGCGCTTTCGGGGATTCTTGCGGACAAGTTTGCGATGTTCCGCGATCTCAAGTTGACCGCCGGACGGTACGTCGAGGAAAAAGAAGGCAGGCTGTTCAAGGAGACGAACGGGGTCAAACTTGAGACGAACCTCCTGCGCGGCAGCTTTGTGGCGGAATACGCGTCGGCAAAGGACGCAAACGGCAACGATCCTTTCTCGAGGGGATTTGCCTTCATAAGCAACCGTGACGACAAGAAGCGGCTGAGCTTCGGCTTCGCCTACAAAACCCGCGACCTCGGGCCTGGAGATGCGTTTGCTGTTCGAAGGTATAACGTAGACTACAAGCTTTCCCCGCGCACGAACGTGACCTACAGCTATTTCTCTTATAATGAGAAACCGGACGGCAAAGTCGATCCTGTGGGAGGCACAGTGTTGAATCTTTCGACCATGATACGCCAGTTCTCTGTGACCGCGAACTTCAAAGAGGATGAGAACTTCATCACCCGTCTTGACCGGAAGGTTTACGGGCTTTCGCTTGCGGGCAAGCTGGCCTACGGAGCGCTCGTCGAGGTCGGATACTCGCTCGACGATCTGACCGCTCCCGGAGCGAACACAAAGGCCCGCACGTATCGCGTCAAGTACGATCATCAGGTCGATACCGACCACTTCCTCACGCTGACGGGCGAGTACCGAACCGTCGACAACCCCGGCCCTGGCATGAACAAGGACCTTCAGGCCCGCATCGACTTCCGCACTTTGTTCGACTAGTGCAGCCCGCCAGCTTGACTGGTAGGGGCTCGCGTGGTACTATGTGAACGAGGGATTAGGGTGCTGATACTGGGAATAGATCCGGGCACGGCGACAACCGGCTACGGAATAGTTAGAAAAGAAGGCGATCGGACTGTAGCGATCGCCTTCGGCGCGATTGTAACCAGTCCGAAAGAGACTCCGGCCTGCCGCGTGAAGTCCATTTATGACCAGGTGGGAAAGCTGATGGACACTTACCATCCGGACGTGCTCGTGACCGAACGTTTGTTCTTCGCGAAGAATGAGACCACGGCTTTTTCTGTGGGGCGGACGATGGGAGTGGTCCTGCTCTGTGCGGCGCAGCGGGGGATCGAGTGGGTAGAATACACTCCGATGCAGGTGAAGCAGGCTGTGGTCGGCTACGGCGGGGCCGAGAAGAAGCAAATGCAGTATATGGTCCAGCGGATATTGAAGCTCGACGAGCCGCCTAAGCCGGATGACGTCGCCGACGCTCTGGCTGTCTGCATCTGCCACGCGCACTCGGCTCTCTTGAAGAGCCTTGCGGAGCGTACGTCGAGGGGAAGTGACAAGTGACAAGTGTAAAGTGCCAAGTAGCGGATGGCTAGCGACCAATCCCCAACCCCCGTTTGACGGTGCAGCCGGGCGTAAGTATAATTGGCGTTGTCAAGATTAGTTCAGTTAAGGAGTATCTGTAGTTGAAGCTTAAGTTAGCTCTGCCTAAGGGTAGTCTCCAGGAGGCTACGTTCGGGCTTTTGAAGAGGGCGGGATTCGATTTTCGCGCGAGCACCAGGTCGTATCATCCGACGTGCGATGATCAGGAGATCGAGGCTACACTGCTGCGCGCGCAGGAGATTCCGAGGTATGTGGAGGCTGGGGTGCTGGACGCAGGGATCACGGGCTACGACAACATAATGGAATGTGGCTCGGACGTTCAAGAGATTTGTGAACTGCACTATTCAAAAGCAACGGCGCTCCCGTATCGGTGGGTCCTTGCGGTTCCGAAGGATTCATCCATAACCGGGCCCGCCGACCTTGAAGGCAAGCGGGTAGCTACGGAGCTCGTAAACGTGACGAAGCGTTACCTGGAAAGGCACGGCGTGAACGCGGAAGTCGAGTTCTCGTGGGGGGCCACAGAGGTCAAAGTGCCGGAACTGGTGGATGCGATTGTAGAGGGCACGGAAACCGGCAGCACTCTTAAGGCGCATGGGCTTAAGATAATCGATACGCTTTTGGAATCGACGACGCGCTTCATCGCGAACAAGGACAGTTGGCAGGACGAGTGGAAACGGCACAAGATGGAGAACATCGCGATGCTGCTTCAGGCTGCGCTGAATGCCGAGGGTTTGGTAGGGCTGAAGATGAACGTCGAGCGGGCGAGTCTGAACACGGTCCTGGGCATACTGCCGGCGCTCAAGAACCCTACGATGTCGCCGCTCTCTGACGAGGGCTGGGTGGCGCTCGAGATTATCGTTGAGGGGAAGACTGTTCGGGACCTGATCCCGAGCCTGCGCAGAGCAGGCGCGACGGGGATTGTGGAGTATCCGCTGAATAAGGTGATTTATTAGCTGTCAGCGGTCAGCTATCAGCCTTCGATCGCCGGGGATATGTATCCCCGGCGCGCGTGTGGCGGATGTTCATCCGCCAAACTGTCTGCTCTTTTATGAGATTGTGCGTTGTGAGGAGTAGGTGAACGGACGAATGTCCAAGATTCGTGTGCCGTGGATGAATATCCACGGCCATCGGAACACCTAACACCTAACACCCAACACCCTGCTGACCGCTGACGGCTGAAAGCTAAGATATGATAGCGCATGTAATCGGAGAACTTTCCGTAGTAGAAGCTGACCACGTTGTGATAGACGTGGGCGGAATAGGTTACAAGGTGTACGCGCCGCTGTCGGTGATTGCCGAACTGCCTAAGCCGGGAGCGAAGTTGAAGCTATTTACGTATACACATGTGAAGGAGGACGCTATCACCCTCTATGGCTTCGCGGATACGGAGCAGCAGAATACGTTCGAGCTGCTCCTGACGGTCACGGGAGTGGGGCCGAAGGTGGCGCTGAACATTTTATCGGTGCTTCCAGTCGAAAGTATTGTAGAGGCTATCTCCCGCGACGATTACCTGTCGCTCAACCGTGTGCCCGGAGTCGGGAACAAGATGGCCCAGCGTATAGTGCTGGAACTCAAGGAGAAGATGGCGACTCTGGCATGGGTCGAGCGGGCGAAGAAGGCTGCTGCCCCCGCCGAGCATGCGGTGGTGCAGGACGTCGTTGAGGGCCTCGTGGCCCTGGGATACGACCGTCAGGCCGCGCGCAGGGCTGCAGAGCAGGCTATATCGTCCGCTACCGATAAGAAAGATACGTCCGAGGTGCTG
This sequence comes from Armatimonadota bacterium, assembly GCA_016190935.1. Classification (GTDB taxonomy): domain Bacteria; phylum Armatimonadota; class UBA5829; order UBA5829; family DTLH01; genus JACPPP01. The sequence goes on from JACPPP010000093.1 coordinate 7,939, forward strand.
AGGCTTGCGCTTAAGAGGCTGACACAGTAGCAGTCAGCAGTCAGCTTTCAGCAGGGGCCAGGTCGGAGGAAAGATTCCTCCGACAACACAATATCAGGGGCCAGGGGCCGGACGGATGTCCGAGATACCTGCGCCGTGGATGAATATCCACGGGCATCCGAGATGTGTCTGTGCCTACTGAACCGCTGATGGGATGAAATGAGAATGAAGGGATGAACCTACGATGGGGAGGGATTTCA
>JACPPP010000094.1 GCA_016190935.1 Armatimonadota bacterium
CAATACGGTTCACTTAACGTCCAAAATCAAGGCGAGCAAGCTGGCCGTCACGCTCAGGCTTCGATCTAAATGAACCGAAATCTTGCTTAAGTGAACCGTATTGAGGCTAGAGACTCCTCACTGGCCGGATGCTACTTTTCCCTTGCCGTCTATTTCCGTAGGAAGCGGAGGGGGAAGAGATGGCAGAGCTATATCCCACGATGACAGGACATCGTTTTGCGCGCCGTCCGAGGTGGATGTGTGGCCGTTCAGATGGAACGTGTACCTTCGCTCCTGCTCGCTCCCGGTCAGGCTCATCGCAAGCTGTGTGTCCGGCCTGAGCTTGTCCTCATCGAGCCTCGAGACGAGGTAATCAAAATGCGGCCACTGCTCGGCGGTCAGCAATGTGGAGTCGAGTCCTTCTGCCGAAATTAGAGACTGCTGCTGTCCCTCAGAGAGTGTCGCGTAGAACCTCAACACGTGCCGGTTCGGCCTGACGGTTGCAGCGACCGAGCGAAGCTCCCTATCGAGCTGGATCGTATTGTTGATTTGCTCATCCGTGAGGCAGGCTATATCCACGAGATCCTCAAATCCGAGAGTCCCTTTGCTGAACGCCGCCCTCCAGTGCTCCAGCCAATCCTCCTGGACCTCCCAGGCCCGTTTCTCGAACCACTTTCGATCCTCGAATACCACAAGGCTGCCGGTCTTTGTGATGCGCTTCTCATATAGTGACGCGGCCATTCTCAGAAGTGAACCCAGCTTGTCCTCCCTGTTGGGGACGGACAGCGGCTTGTGCACAAAATGGTCGGAGAGTATTTGCAGGCTGCTCTTCTTCGCGATCTCCTCCAGCACGTCCGGCTGCTCCACAACGGGCTTCAGATCGAGCTTCACCTTCTCCTCCAGTTCAGGGTCGTCCGGCAGCGGCTCTACGGGATTCTCGGCCTGCAACTGGTCGAGGATGGCGGATTTCATCTCTTGTTCCATCTGTGGCCCGACACTCTCCTTCGGCATGCCGTCGAGCATCCCGATCATCGCCTTCCCGAAGGCGTTGGTCACCGGGCTGTTCTGGTCCATAAACGGGAGGTCAATGGACTGGCCCCCGGAGGCATTTATCTCGACGGTCCCGAGTATCGCTCTGTGCTCCGCCGTGGTCGAGTGCGCTTCGGCAATTCTATGGTTGACTCTGATGCGGGCATCGGCGATATTGTCCGCCAAGCCGTCCCGCGAATGGCTCGACGGATCGATGCGCTGGCGCATGCTGTCAAAACCCCTAACGACGCCCCGCGCCGCCTCAAGAGTCTGTGGAGGAGCGCCACCCAGCGATATCGTTGCTTCGCGACCCTCGATAAGCGCAGCCCTGAGATCAGGCATGGACCTCAGCATCTGCACGAGCGCCTTACCTATCGGCTCCTTTGCAAGGATGTACAGATAAGGTGAGTCGGACTTCAGCTTCTCGATCTCCTCCGGCGAAAGCGATTCGAGTTTTTCTATCTCCCGAATAGCAGTCCTACGGCGCTCCATCTCGCGCTTAACCTCAGCCTGTGCGTCCTGTTCTCTCAGCCTTTCCTCCTCTTTCCTCTGCTTCAGGTCCTGGAAAAGCCTGTAGGTGTAGTTTTCCTCATCGTCGGTCCCTCTTGCCCAGGTGAAGTGAAGAAGCTCTGCCAGGGCCTTCTGGAGGTCTTTAAGGGGCATATCTTTCACAAAGATAGTCACCTTTCTGTCCCTTACCTGCCAGTCATTTGAGTTCTTCCCGCAGTCGAGGTTGACCTTCACCTTCTCGGTAAGCTCATCCAGCACTCGATAGAGAGGCTGTCCCTTAGCCTGATATGTTACTTTCTGGTCGAGCCTCACATCCGGCTTGTCCTCCTCTGCAAAGGCTGAACAGAACAGCATGCTTATGGCGATTATGAATACTGTTAATCTCATATTACGCTCACCTCGATTCGCAACACGAAGGATGGATGTAGTTGAAGAAGCCAAACCGGTGGATCCAAGCCGAACCATCTTACATCCTACATCTTACATCCTCCAACCCCTACAGACATTTTCGGCGTTCGGAGCCGACGGTTGGAGGGTACCGCCGCGAAGGAGCCTCCTGACCATGATTATCTGTTATATTCGACCCTTTGGGAGCCATAAAATGTTTCAAGCCTCCCAAGTATAACTTCGACACCCCCGTATGATGTCCTCTCTACTGGCTTCTTGGAACGCGAATGATGCGAAAGAAGCTGTCAGCTATCGGCTATCAGCCGTCAGCGGTTATCTACCACCCAAGGCGCCGCACGGGGACGTGCGGCATGCTTCGACAGGCTCAGCATGAGGCCCGGCGCGAGACGGGCCGGGCCATCGGCTCTAACCTCTAACCTCTAACCTCTAACCTCTACCATGCCCCATGACCCTTACCAACACCCAACACCCGGCTCCCGGCCCAAGCTTGCGGCAGAGCCGCCGATTCGGTTACAATTCAATCGTGAAACAGTGGATAGAGGAGACAATCGGCGAGGGAGGAGCGTTCGCAAGGTGCTGCGAGGACTATGAGCTCAGGCCGCAGCAGCTTGATATGGCATGCGCAGTCGCCGAGGCGCTGGAGGAAGGCCGTCACTGCCTGGTCGAGGCCGGAACCGGGGTCGGCAAGACTGTAGCATACTTGACCCCCGCGATCATCCACAGCCTCAAAGGCAAGCCCGTGGTCATATCGACTCACACGATCAACCTCCAGGAGCAGCTCATCGGCAAGGATATCCCGCTGATGCAGTCGGCGATGCCCGACACGCCCTTCAAGACAATGCTGGTGAAGGGGAGGGCCAACTACCTCTGCCTTTGGGAGCTCGACCAGGCGCGCGGGGATATCACTTTACAGGGAGACCCGCTTTTCGAGCGAATCCTGAAGTGGGCTGACGAGACCAGGACGGGAGATGTCTCCGAGCTCGATTTCACCTTCCCGAACTGGGGCGAGATCTGCTCGAACCAGGACACCTGCCGCCACCAGCAGTGCTACTACCACAACAAGTGCCACTATTACAATATGAGGCGGAAGGCATCCGAGGCCGACCTGATCGTCGTCAACCATTCCCTGTTCTTCAGTGATCTCGGCATCCGTGCCTCCGACCCCAAGGCCGCAATCCTCCCGGAGTACGGGACAGTTATATTCGACGAAGCGCATCACCTGGAAGATGTGGCAAGCAAAACGTTTGGTGTAGAGTTCAGCAACTATAGGGTGAACAGCATCCTGAACCGGATTCGGAAGCGCAGGGACATAGCCATTACCGCCACCGAACTCGATATGGTCGAGTCCGCAAACAGGCTGCTCTTCAGTCTGTTTGCGGACGTGCCGAGGCAGGAGTTCTTCTTCGATGAGGCGCTTGCACAGGAGTCCGCGCGCGTCAGGCTCCAGAATGCGGCGACCGAGCTCATTTCTCTGGTAGACGGCCTGCACAACGAGCTTCACGAGCAGGATACGGAAGGTGATGAGGACCTGCAAAGCCGGATCGACGGCTTCAGAAGAATGCTTGCCAGGATCAAACAGGACCTGGTCAACCTTTTCTTCAGAGAGCACGACAATTACTTCAAGTGGTGCGACAGACCCTCCGGGGGCCGGCTGGTAAACTGCTGTCTTCATCTTACTCCCATCGATATATCGGCGGCGCTCGCGGGTTCCCTGTGGGATCGGCTGGAGAGTGCCGTGCTGACTTCGGCCACACTTGCGAACTCGGACGGGTTCAGCTACGTACGCTCAAGGCTCGGTGTTGGGGAGGATGCAATTGAGCGCGTGCTCGGCTCGCCGTTCAACTACAGAGAGCAGACGATTCTCTACGTGCCGAAGGACCTCGATTTCCCTTCCGAGAGGCAGGAGTACGCGGATTCCGTCGCAGACCGTGTAGAGGAGCTTGTGCGGATATCCGGCGGGCGTTCGTTTCTTCTATTCACATCATACAGGATGCTGAACGCGGTCTATGACCGGCTGGTGGGCAGGCTGCCTTACAGTCTTCTGCGGCAGGGTGATATGTCGAACGACAGGCTGCTTGCAGAGTTCCGGGAGGCTGAGAATGCCTGCCTTCTCGGAGTCCACAGCTTTTGGGAGGGGGTCGATGTTAAGGGCGAGAAGCTCTCCTGCGTGATTATCGACAAGCTTCCGTTTGCCGTGCCCGACAGCCCTATCAACAAGGCCCGCTGCGACGCCATTGAGAAATCGGGAGGCAACTGGTTTATGCAATACGCGGTCCCGCAGGCGCAGATCAGGCTCAAGCAGGGCTTCGGCAGGCTGATCCGCACGAAAAACGACCGCGGGATTGTTGCCATCCTCGATTCCAGGCTGCTCAAGAAGTACTACGGCAAGGAGTTCCTGCGGTATCTGCCCTCCTGTCGGGGGACATCAAGGTTGGACGACGTCGAAAAGTTCTTCGGCGCGAACTGCGGGGCACTGAGCGTGGAGTGACCGGGTTTCCGACTGAATGACAGGTCCACGTTTAGCTGGACAAGACGGAAATGAGGTATACTAGTGGGTCATTTGCAATGCTCTTTGCCATTCTATGCTGCCTCACGCAATACTTGAGTGACGCCTGTGATGGGTCTGGCAGCGCAGGCTCCCGAACCGCCAAGTGCGTGACGCCTCTCTCTTGCACGAAGTCTGCGCTCTTTACGCTTGCCGCCCCAGATAAATGGAGTCGGATTGGCGCTCCAGGAAGCGTGATGCCGATGCAAGCGCATCCATCAACTCCTCACTACTTTGGTAGTGCTGTCCACGAATTGACCGATGGATAATGATCCGTTGCACACTCTCGGCCATATTCAACCAACTCCCAGAAAGAGGCGTATAAAGAAGAGCAACTCCTCTCTCAAGACACCACGTCACAAAACTTTTAGCGTCAGCATCTTCGCAGTTCCACCACGAAAATACTCGTGCGGCTGAATCTCGGGCATACCTTCGGGCCGCCAGCTTCCACCTGGTTGCGGAATCGCCTGGAAAGGACCTGCTTCGTCTTCGCAGAGCACCGGCAGACCAACAAGCTCACCCAAAGTATATGCCTGCTCAATTGCCCCTTTTTTCCTCCGCCTCTGTATCGGTCACCGTTACAACTCCGCCCTTGCGCTTACGCTTGACACTTCCAGTCGAGCACCACGTGCGAGTCCGCTGCCAACTGTAGCCTGCCTCACGCAGCGTCTGATGTATCGTATATGTGCTCACATTCGGCAAGCCGTCATCGGCAGATCTCAGCGCCCGTTGAAGCAGAGTAAGCGACCAAGTCGCGGTTCCGTCCTTTTCAAGTTCAGGCTCCCGCGCTACCTCCAGCAGAATCCTGGACTTCTCGACTTCACCATACTTCTTTGCGGGACCACCGCCATGAGAGGAGTCCAAGGCATCCAGTCCGCACTCATTGAACTTACTCACCAACAGACTTACACTGTCATTGGCCTTGAATCCGGCGTTACTTGCCGCATCAACATAAGATTTCCCATCAGCCACCGCCAACAATGCTTTCGCACGTCTCACGCGATCCGCCCGTTCACTTGAGGCACGCGCCACCTTTGAAAGTATCTCACGTTCTTCATCACTCACCGCCCGAAGCGGGTCCTTGCGAATATACGACATCCTATCGATTACTCTCCTGCCGCAGCAGATGATATCCATTCTTCTGGCTATACACAGGAGAATACGCACTCATGGCAAATAACGTTGCAAATTACCCACTAGTGCTTATGGAAGCAGTTTAGCACAAAAGAAACTTCGGTGACAAGATTCTGAATCTTGGCCCCTGAATCCCATCACCCAACCCCTGACCCGGCCCCCGCCGAAAGCTGGCCGCAGGCGGCGCTGACCGCATGTCCTCGCTCGAACCGCTCCGTTGTCTCAATCCCCGCATCCTGGAGCACTGACCGGAAAGCCTTCACGACCCCGGCCTGTGGCCGCTTATAGTCCTTCCCGAATACAGTGTTGTAGGGGATAAGGTTGACGTTTGCCAGTGACCCCTTGATCAACCCGACGAGCTTTCGAGCGTGGGTCAGAGAGTCGTTCACAGCCGCCAGAAGCAGGTACTCATAGGTCACGCGCCGGCCGGTTGCCTCTGCGTAGGCGCGGCAGGCGGCGATAAGATCATTCAGTGGGTACCTTTGCGCGAGGGGGATCAGCCGGCGGCGCAGATCGTCGTCGGGGGCATGCAATGATATTGCAAGGGTAAGCTGAAGGTTCTCGGACTGGAGTTTTCGTATTCTAGGGGTGATTCCGACGGTCGAGATCGTCATCTTGCGCATCGCTATGCCGACCTCGCTATTTATCAGGCGGACACTCTTAATCACTTCGTCGTAGTTAAGAAGCGGCTCCCCCATCCCCATAAACACGACGTTCGTAACCCGCTCGCCCGCGTGTCCCTGGAGGGTGAGGACCTGGTCCACTATCTCGCCGCCGCTGAGGTTCCTCGTCAATCCGGCCGCCGCCGTGGCGCAGAAAGAACAGTCCGCCGCGCAGCCGACCTGAGTGGAAACGCAAACCGTCACTCTGTCAGTGTAGGGGATGAGCGCGCTCTCAATGCGCTGTCCGTCGGAGAGTTCCAGCAGAAACTTTGTCGTACCGTCGGCGGACTGGGAGCGGGCAAGCGTCCTGGCGCGGAAAAGGGTCGATGCGGCCTCCAGTTTCCTGCGAAACTCAGCAGGAAGATCGGTCATTGCCGAGAAGTTACCGGCGTTTTTTCTGTAGAGCCACCCGGCGATCTGCCTCCCCCTGTAGGGAGGCTCACCGAGATCTGCTGCAAGCCGCTCAAGCTCGGCGGTGGCCGCTCCAAAAACCTCCATGTGAATTACTAACCCGGATCACTCACAAGCATCAGCAGGCTTCGGCATCCTTCGACAGGCTCAGGATGCGGTAATAAGCTGCCGATGGCCCGGCCCGTCTCGCGCCGGGCCGCATGCTGAGCCTGTCGAAGCATGCCGCACGTCCCCGTGCGGCGCCTCCGGATTTAAAATTCGCCCCGTCAAGGGCAAACGGTCCGAAGCAACTGCTGATGCATAATCCGAACTAATCAACCTCGTCGCCAACATAAATCCGTTTGCTGACCTCGGCTGTGGTGGTTATACCCTTCAAGAGCTTGTCAGCAGAGTTCTGCTTCATCGTCTTCATTCCGGCGCTGATCCCAAGCTGCTCAATCTGGTCGCTCGACGGCTTAGCAAGGATTATCCTGCGCATTTCCTCGGTTACGGTCATCACCTCAAAGACGCCTACCCTGCCCTGGTAGCCCGTGCCATCGCAATTGTTGCAGCCCTCGCCGCGATGGAGTTCGACGGAGCCATCCATATCGGCAAGGCCGAACTCAGCAAGTTCCTCGATCATCGCGTCGTAAGGCGATTTGCACCTCGGGCATATAATACGGACCAGCCGCTGGGCAACGACCCCGATGACCGATGATCCGATCAGGAACGGCTCGACACCCATATCCACTAGCCTGGTCATTGCGCTGGCCGCGTCGTTGCAGTGCAGCGTCGAAAGAACCAGGTGTCCTGTCATCGCCGCGCGAAACGCTATATCAGCGGTCTCGGTGTCGCGAATCTCGCCGACGAGCACTATATCCGGATCCTGCCGCAGGATAGCCCGAAGCTGCGACGCAAACGTAAGTCCGGCCTTGACGTTGACGGCCGATTGATTTACCCCCTCCAACTCGTATTCGATCGGATCCTCGCAGGTCATGATGTTAACGTCCGGTGACTTGAGCGTCATAAGCGTGGTGTAGAGCGTAGTCGTCTTTCCACTCCCTGTGGGTCCGGTTACGAGTATTATACCATAAGGCTTGCTGATCAGATTCTCAAAAGCCGACTTATCGTCAGGAGTAAACCCAAGCTGGTCCAGATCATAGTGTTGTGAGGACTTATCAAGGATCCGAAGCACTACCCGTTCGCCATACTGGATCGGAAGCGTCGATACCCGCAGGTCGATCAGGCGGTTTGCTACCTTGATACTCACACGCCCGTCCTGGGGTATCCTGCGCTCTGCAATGTCCAGATCCGCCATAACCTTGATCCTGGATATAATGGGCGCCTGCAACGCCTTGGGCATGTTGCGGATATGATGGAGAGCGCCGTCAATCCGATATCTGACTTCGACATTGTTCTGGCGGGGCTCGATATGAATGTCGCTTGCCCTTCGCTTTACGGCCTCCTGGAGCATAAGGTTTACCGTGCGGACAACCGGGGCCTGTCCGCTCTGGCGCCTGGCCTCGTCAACGTCCTGCTGCTCTTCCTCACGCACGGGCACAGTGATGTCGGTATCGCTCACAGCCTCCTGCAGAGAGGCCATAATGTCCGCTCCGCCGAGCGTTCCGTAGACCTTATCCAGGGTAGCGTTTATCCGAGACTCGCTCGCCAGCAGTGACTCTACTCGCTTCCGGGTCACACGCTGGACCGCATCGACCGCCTCAACGTCGAGCGGATTGGTCAGTGCAACAGCGACTTTATCAGCCGATGCGCTTACAGGCACGAGCTTGTAGGCGCGTGCGATCGATTCCGGCACACTCTTGATGACCTGTGGATCAATCGGATAGTCACCTAGCTGGATATGGGCAATATCGAGCTGCAGCGCGCGCGCTTCAGCGATGTCGTCTTCGGTAACCCATCCGGCTTCTATCAAAATCTCGCCCAGACGCCTGTAGCTCTGTCTTTGTTCCTCCAGCGCCCAATCGAGCTGCTCTTCGGTTACGAGCCCAGCCGATACCAGTATATCTCCCAGCCTCTTCCTGTAGAATCCCTGCATCATGCCTCACCTACTATCTCGTTTATTCGGTCGGCAATATTCCAGAGGGGGAGCACCTCGTCCACTGTGCCGGCATCAATTGCTGCGCGCGGCATATCGAACACGATGCTCGAAGACTCATCCTGTGCGATTGTCTTGCCTCCGTGGTCATGGATCGCCTTCATGCCATCTCGTCCGTCCTCTCCTACCCCGCTCAACAGGACTCCTATCGTGCGGGAACCGAATACCTCTGCGGCGGTAGTCATAGCACAGTCGATCCGTTTCCTCATTTTTTCGACAGAATCACCCGCGTCTTGCAGTTCCAAGATGAATTGCTGATCCGGCGCTCCACAAGACCGCTGAACGACTATACTGTAGTCTCCCGGGGCGAACAGAGCAACACCCGCCTGAAGTGGCTGATTACGCTCGGCTTCGCCGACTGGCAGCTCGGACAGATAGTCCAACTGCCCTGCAAGCAATTTTGTGAACCCGGGCCTCATCTGCTGGACGACAATAACAGCCGCTTGGAAGCACTTGGGGAATTTGGGGAGGATTTGTGCAAGCGCCGTCGGTCCGCCCGTGGAGGCGCCAATTATAACGACGGCCCGAGGAGCTATTATCTTACCTTCGGTCCCAGCGGTGATCGTCTTTACTAGCTGCATAGCCTGTCTTCCTCGCGCTTCCGGCAGAGCGGGGGAGTGCCAAGTGGCAGGTGGCAAGTGACAAGTGTAAAGTGTAAAGTCTTCAGATGGCCGGGGATATCCATCCCCGGCCCAAGTGTCGCGGATATTCATCCGCTGATGCCTGACTGCTGACGGCTTTTCAGTCTCTGGTGCAAAGCTGGTATCGGGACAAGGGTGTCCCGATACAACGAAACGCTCACTTGGCACTTGACACTTGACACTCTTGACTTTTGTCTTTCCCTCCTGCTAGTCTTCTCCTCTGCTCAGCCTGTTGATTAGATTTCGGACCCGCCGCTTTGCATCTTCCGTCGCGGCCGAGTCTATTTCCATCTGAATACTCAGAACCGATCCTTCTTCAGTGCCTTCCGGCATAAGTTTATATGGAATTACGACGCGGAACTGATCTTCGCCAACGAGCAGCACGGCCATCGCGCCCTCTATTCGATCTACAACGGCCCGAAGCTCCTTCATCTTTCGGTCTCCACAACGATCTTGCGGCCGTCTGTCAGCACAGTAATCGAGCCGTTCTGATCGGTCCTGACGGTCACAGCGCCAGTCCGTTCTGTTGCAAGCCGACGCAGCACTGGCTTGTGGGGATGACCGTACTCGTTGTCGGCGCCGACCGAGATTACTGCATAATCCGGCCGCACCAGCCGCAGCAGTTCGAGCGGAGTTCCATCGCTTGACCCGTGATGAGCAACCTTCAATACCTGGCTCTCGAGATCCTGTCGGCTGGATATCAACCCGCCTACGGCCTCTGTCTCGATGTCGCCCGTAAGCAGCATCCGTACTCGATCAAACACCAGCCTGAGAACTACCGAGTTGTTATTCGCATCGGAGCTGGTCCCATCGAACAACTCAGTCGGGGGAGAAAGCACCTCCAGCCTGACCAGCCTGCCGAGTGTCAGATCGGTTCCTGACCTGGCCCGGTAGTAAGGAATGCCTTCAGCATCTATAATGTTCAGGACCCTCTCCTGAGTGTCCGTGCCGTGAGCATAGCCGCTGTCCAGCACCCGATCCACCGGAAACGCCTCAAAAACCGCAGGCATTCCACCAATGTGGTCACTGTGCGGATGGCTCATGACCACCAGCGAGAGCCTTCGGACCCCAAGTTGCCGCAGGCGCTCGACCACCTCCGGCCCGTACTCTTGTTCTCCGGCGTCTACCAGCGCGTTCACTCCGTCCGGAGTCCGGATGAAGACGCTGTCTCCCTGTCCTACGTCTATAAACTCTACCCGCAGGACCGGTCCCGGCAGCGGCTCGACTCGCTCGCGCCTCAAGCCAACCCATGTCCCGATTACCAGGGCTGCACTTAGTAGTATTATCGGCAGTAGTCTTCGCATATTCTAGCCAACGTTAGCCCGTTCCGAGTGAAATCACGTGCAAAACGCACAGCTTCTTAACCACGAAAGGATTATTAGCTACGGAAGCACGGA
>JACPPP010000113.1 GCA_016190935.1 Armatimonadota bacterium
AGGCTTCGGCAGACAAGCAGTCCGAAGCAACTGCTGATGAATAATCCGGGTTAACTCAGCAAATCCAGGATGCGGTCGAGGTCTACGAACTCCTCGATCAGGTTTTCGGTAGCTTCTATTTTGTCCTTGTCTTCAGGACGGATCTTGACGATGAGCCGGTCGATCTTTGCGACGATGGAAAAGGTATCGTCCGACACCATAATCACCGGTATATAAGTGCGCCGGATGAGGTCCATAATGTTCTCGTGGGGCTCGGTTCCCCCGGTCAGTATGATGCCTGAAACGCAGTGCTTCTTACCAACTCCCACCACGCAGGAGCTCATCGCGGCCAGGATCAGGTCCTCCCTTGTGCCCGGAGTCACCAGCAGCGCATCACTGCTGAAGTGGTTGAGAGCCTCGTGCGGAGGCATTGCTCCGATAACTACTCTTGCTACTGTGTTGTCAAGGCCGCTTTCGCCGGAAAGGAGCTGGCCGTCGATGTCCTGAAGCAACTGCTCAAGGGTCGGATTTGAAAGAAGCGGGCGATATGGCATAACACCAAGCACTTCCAGACCCTTTCTGGCCAGACCCTTGCGCACAACGCGATTTATCTTCTCATATTTCTCCGGCTGCACCTTGTTTACTATCACGCCAAGAATCTCGACTCCGCAGTAGTCGAACATAGCCTTGTTCAGCATGATCTCATCAATGGGCCGTCCTATTCCTCCGGAGGATACGAGAATGATCTTTGTGCCGAGGAGCTTTGCGACATCGCCGTTTGACATATCGAATACCGACCCAACCCCTGCATGGCCCGTGCCCTCAACCAGCACCATATCCTTATCACGAGCGACGCGCTCGTACGAGCACTGTATGGCTGTGGCCAAAGCCTCACGGTTCGGATTCTCTATATAGGCCTCGGTAAACCCGCGTGGAATGGCGACCGGAGACATATCCTGAATGTCTCCAGATATTCTGAAGACCTCCTTGATCAGCAGAGCGTCTTCATCGATGCGGTGACCATTGATCTCCACGTAACGTTGGCCCACAGGTTTTATGTAGCCTATGTTTGCCAGCCTCTTACTAAACGCGGACATAAGGCCAAGGCAAGTAATCGTCTTACCATCGTTCTGCCGCGTTGCGGCAACATATACTTTCTTCAAGAGCCGATTTCCTCCTCTTGGAAATACCTGCATTGACAACCAATTATACACTCAGTTTTTCCTTTTTGCTAACTCAGTATATCGCTCGCAGGGGGAGAAGGAGGGTCGGGGGTGGCTTTTGTAAACTGCTTTGGAAATATAACGCTCAAACACAGATATGTGGACTGCGGCGCGCCGCCGCTTTGAGCTACCCCATCAGGTGCGCGCAGGAGAAAGCGGGAGCTAAGCCGCTCCCGCACTCCACATCTCAGTTTGAGCATCAAAAGAAAAAGAAGCCCCGCCCCCGCACCTAGGTTTTACTCCCATCTCTTGCCCCGCGTAACTGAGCTACGCAGGGCCGTTAGGGAGGGTCCATGTGCGGGAGCGGGACTCCACTCGCATTGCACATTTTGAATACCCAACCTCAGCGAAATCAAAACGCTCTCAGCTAGCACACGATCTTCCGTGGTTGACGCCAGTGCCCGTTAGCGTATATTTTGCGGAAGTATTCGTAGTCCTCTCGTCTCTCCCACGCAGGTTTCGCGTAGTTTTCGTAATAATCGTCGGCAAACTTCTCCAGGAACGGATACAGGCTCCTGAAAAGCTCCTCGCCGCCTGCCTCCGTTGGTCGGGCGCCGGAATCGTCGGTAGCGAACTTCCCGGATGAGGGATTGTCCATAAACTGGCAGGGAACCAGCGGGTTCCTCTGGTGGGTCTGCCCGTTGCGGAGATTGCAGAACAACCTGGACCGGAGCGCATCTATGACATTACACTCATGGATGTTGTGTGTGGTAAACTTCAGGAAGACGCACGGCTCGACATCGCCTCTGTTGTTAATGTGCAAATATCGTCCTCCGGCAATGCAACCCTGCGAGAGATGGCCGGAATTCCAGAAATCGAAGATGAGCATACCTTTTTCGCGAAGCATCCGCCAGGTGAAATCCCTGATCCGGTCTCTATCAGCGGGACTTACCACGAGGTTCGTATCCGGGTCTTTTCCTACCGGAACATACATAAAGTACCAGCCGTAGAAAGCGCCCTTGTCGGCCAGGAACTGGATCAGCCTGGGATCGGTTGCGGCCTGAACGTTCGTACTTGTGTAGGTGAGCGAGAAGCCGAACATTACGCCTGCTTCTCTCAGGCGGTCCATAGCCTCGACGACACGTTTGAAGACCCCCTTGCCCCGCCTGGCGTCGGTCTCGGCCTCCCAACCTTCGATGCTGATCGCCGGGGACAGGTTGCCGAGTTCAAGCAGATCCTGCACCTTCTCGTCATCGAGGAGTGTGCCGTTCGTGTACATCATGAACGATTGATCGTGATGCTTGGCGCAGACCCGTCTTATATCGTCCCAGATGAGCGGATGGGTAGGCTCGCCGCCTGTAAATACGATGAACGGGGTGCCGAAGCTCTTAAGCTCGGTTACGATTCTGTCAATGGTTGCGAAATCCAACCTTTCCGGCTGCTTCTCCCGCGAGGCGTCCGCATAGCAGCCTACGCACTGGAGGTTGCATTCCTTGAGGGGAGATATCACGGCCAGGAACGGGGGCTCGAAGCCTTCACGTTCACGGAACTCTTGTCTGACGCTGCCATTCACCCAGAGCGGCATCCATAAGTTCTGCACGAGACAGCTCAGGAAGTTGGGGTGTATCTGCCGAAACATCCTGTGGATCACCTCAACGACCGGATGCCGCTGTCGGATGAACTCGGCTGCCTGCTCCAGTTGAACTCGATGTTCAGCATCGTGGGGAAGAATCTTCGCCCAAGAGATCAGTGACAGGAAAACCCTGTCAAGCATCTGGTCAGACTCCAGCTTTGGCAGAAGCCGGATGAAGATTGGCAAGAACCGTGCAGCTAAACGCTGCCCTGCAAGCTTTGCATACTTGGACATCAGGATTTCCTCCTCTCTTGCAATAGCATCTGTATACCCAGTAACAGACGAATATGTGCGCGCAAGATCGTGCTCACAAGTAGGCTGACTTCAATCGTGCCGTATCCTGGAATGTGCATCAGCAGGCTCCGGTTTTTCTGTATTGTAGTGAGGTAGAGAGTACCTTCGTAGAGATATACTACCGCACTGATACAAATATGCACATATGTCAATACAGATAAAGCAGTCCGAAGCAACTGCTGATGCATAATCCGGGGTATTCAGTTCTCGCCGCCAAGCGAACTGGCGGCTACCATACCTTCACTGAATGTTCTTCGACACGCTTGGCCGAGTTTCCTGCAAAAATCGGCAAATAATTCTAATACCAATTGCTCGATGAAAACTACCGAACCGGGGAGACGGGGAAAATGAGGAAGCGGGGAATTCCCCTTTCTGATACCGGGTGCGTTTGGACCGGCCATAGCGCATTTTAGATGTCAGCGATCAGCCGTCAGCGGATGAATATCCGCCACACCTGGGCCGGGGATGGATATCCCCTGCCATCGCACAGCTTGATCGCCGGGGAGATTTCTCCCCGGCGCGCGTCTGGCGGACATCCGTCCGGTCCCCAGCCCCTGCTGACGGCTGATAGCTGACAGCTTCTTTCGCGTTTCAAAGAACCAACACACTGGCCCAAATATGTCACATTACGATATTAAGGTCCGTGCCGTCGGTTGCGCATCGTCCGGCGGGGGTGATCCCTGTCAACCTCGTATGGTAGCCGATTCGTTCGACCGCAAGAGTGCCGTCGTTGTAGCAGTAAGTGTTCTGTCCGGTTGGCGTGGCCAGGTTCCCGATGTAGACGAACTTAAGCCCCTCGTCCCGTCCGATTTTGGCAGCTCTGTTGAGCGTCTCCGCAGGAGTGGGAGGCACATCCTGAAGCTTGGCGTAGGGGAAGAACCGTGTGACGTGCCAGGGTGTAAGTTCGCCCAGGGTCTCTGCTATCCACCTTGCCGTGCGCCGTAGGTTCTCCTCCGTGTCGTTCCATGTGGGGATTATGTTCGTCACGCACTCGATATGCATACCCCATCTCCGCTTGGCTCGCTCGGCCATTTCAAGAATCCCCGCAACAGATGGCACCTTAATAAGCTGTCTGTAAAACTCATCCGACATACTCTTTATGTCCACCCGGTAGACGTCCAGATATGGCCCGATAGTGTCCAGATGCTCCTCCGTTGCGTACCCGTTTGTAACATAGACTGTGTAAAGCCCCGCCTTCTTTGCGAGTTTGGCGCAGTCGAGCGTATAGTTAAGCCATATAGCCGGTTCGTTGTAGGTCCAGGCGACGCCGTCGCAGCCCGTTTCCTGAGCGGACCTGACCAGATCTTCAGGGGTGAACCCGGACTGGCACATCCCGGACGGCTGGACTGCGTCCGCGAAGGATATCTGCCAGTTCTGGCAGAAAACGCATCTGAAATTACACCCAAGACTGCCGACTGAGTAAGCCAGGCTGCCAGGTTTGTAATGAAACACCGGTTTTTTCTCTATCGGATCGGCTGCTGCGGACGAGATAACTCCGTAGATGGTAGTATAAAGCGTGCCCCCTACATTGATCTTCGTCATGCAGTATCCTGCCTTGCCCGCCGGGATGCTGCACCGGCGCTGACAGATGTTACACCTGATCCGGTCTCCGCCCGTCTTCTCCTGGAGCAGGGCCTCTACGAGCGCCCCTTCTTCGCTGAGCGCCCGCCATTCGGTCTCCGAAACCTCCATAAGTTCCGACTCATCCACAACGCTGTCTCTGCTCATTTTCGCTTATTTCCTCAGTTAACGCGTGATGGTACCAACTGTTTGTTTTACTTTCTGAACCGCTGAAGGGATGAAGTGAGTATGAGGGGATGAAACGATTCCCGACTGGGAAGGATTTCAAATCCCTCCCCAACATCGGATGAATTATTTCATCCGTTCACGTCATTCATCTGTTCAGTGGTTCAGGAGTGAACATAGACGTTCATGTCCACGCTTTATCGCATGGGAAGCCCCTCTGTTACCTGTTACCTGTTCCCTGTTCCCTGTTCCCTATCCTACATCCTACATCTTCTTCCGCGTTTCCGTAATTCAGTGTTTCCGTGGAGCTGGAGTCATAAACCGGATAAAGATTACAACAGATGCCGACTCCTGCCGATAATGGTATTTGATGAGAAATTGGCACCCAGGAGCAATATTGGTTTTTTCAGGTCTGCTCGCTCTCGTGGCGGCAGCTTTGTGCTCAGGCGCACTAACGGCTGAGACCGCGGCGCGGGTGGGAGCCGGAATCTTCGCAGGAATGTGCTGTGCAAGCTGCGGGCTTTCGTCTCCCGGCGGCGCCAAAAGACGCGACAGCCTCACAACCCTCTACGAGAGCGCGGGCGCAATGTCCTCCATGCGCACCCAGGACGAAGCGCTGGAGCTTTTGGCCGCCTCCTCGGCGCGGGCAACGGGCTCGGATGCGGCGATTGTAATGCTTGCAAACCGGCAGAAGTCGGCGCTTGAGGCAGTAGCAGCATCAGGTCTGAAACCAAGCAGCCTGGCAGGTCTCACAACTGAGATCAAGATGGACGACTTCTGCGGGCAGATCGTTCTGACCGGTCGGGAGTCGGCGGCGGAGAGCATTTCGAGTCTATCCGGCGGCATAGCCGCTGCGCTTGCCGACTTCAACGCGCGGACTATTGCGGGGATTCCGATCATAAGTGATAATGAAGTCCTGGGCGCTGTCGTGCTTGCGAGTCGCGGGAAAAGCTGCTCCCCCTCAGCAGTGCGGCTCGCACGGACGCTCGCCGATATCGCGGGGGTCAACCTCGAGAGGATTCGCCTGCTCTACGAACTCGACCATGAACTCCATGAGCTGAAGTGGCTTGCGAGGATAACGACGAAAATCCACCTCGAAGAAGACCCAAAGCAAGTGGTAAAGGCAGTCATAGAAGCGGGTGTCGAAGTCCTTAATGCTGACACTGTGGCGCTTTATCTTCCCGACGAATCCGGGAAGGACCTGGTTTGCGTCGGCGCGAGGGGGGTGCCCGCGGGGAAGATTGCGCTCAAGGCACACAAGCAGCAGGCTGTGCTCGCAGATGCGCTCAGTTGGCAGGACCCGTTTATAATCTCTGACGTCCAGAACCTGCCTCCGAATCATCCACTGAGGGAGCCGCTGCTCAAAGCCGGTGTCAAAAGTCTTTTGGGGCTGCAGCTTCGGCACAATGAACGGTCCATGGGACTCCTGACGGCCATGTACAGCCAGCCAAACGCAGCGGATGTGCGAAGGTTTGATCTGTGCAGGATGCTTGCGCTCGATGCGGCGGTCGCGCTGAACTATTCCCGGCTTCTGGAGCAATCCAGGGCGCTGGTTCGCGAGCTTGAGGCTGCGAACTTGAGGCTGGAACAGCAGGCGGGTCAGGACGGGCTGACGAACCTCGCGAACCACAGAGCTTTTCATCAGAGAGTTTCCGAACACGTCCACAGAGTCGGACGCTACGGCGAGACGTTCTCCCTGGCAATGATCGATGTTGATCATTTTAAAGCTTACAACGATGCCTATGGCCATCAAGAGGGAGACCTCGCACTGCAGCAAATTGCCCGCATCATCGGCCATGAGATCCGCGAAAGCGACTTTGCCGCGCGCTACGGCGGTGAAGAGTTTGCCCTGATTTTGCCGCACACGCCCAAGAGCGGAGCTCGTATCGCCCTGGAGCGGATGCGCAGGGCTATCGATACCTTCAACTTTCCAAACGGCAAGCTCACGATTTCCGCGGGGATCGCGGAATGCCCCATCGATGGAGTTACGGCAAGCGAGGTGGTGGAGAAGGCCGACAGGTCGTTGTATCACGCCAAGCTCACCGGCCGGAATCGTGTTTGCGTTTGGGCGGCTCCCGTTGGGGCCGGATTCCAAATCCCGTCCCAACGGGAGGCCGTCGAGGCCTCGCAGGAGATAAAATGCTTGAGTGTGCTCGTTGTAGAGAGCGATCCGGAGTCCAGGATCGCTCTCCAGCAGGCGCTTTGCCAGGCTGGCTATGAGCTGCACAAGGCTTCCTCGACCCGTGAAGCTGTGGAACTCCTGAGAAGTCGCAGGTTCGATATAATGCTATCCGATGCCCTGATACTGGGAACCGACGGCATGCAGATGCTGGGGCTTGCGTCCGCCATTCATCCGATGATGCCGATAGTGGTGACTACCGTGCCCTCGATGGCCAACGTGGCCAGAGAGGCGATGCGGCACGGGGTGACGGACCTGTTGGTCGAGCCGTTTAACGAGCACGAAATCCCGGTCATCATCGAACGCAACCTCGAACGCAAGCGGATTGAAAGGCAGATGCTGCTTGAGAGGAGCACGGGCATCCTGCTGCAGGCCATAGATGCGCTGGTGGCGGCGATCGATGCGAAAGACAAGCTTACCGCAGGGCACACGGCGAGGGTAACTCATATCTCGCTTGCTATCGCGGACACTCTCGGCCTGCCATCTGAGGAGCGCTACACTCTCGAACTCGCTGCCAGGCTGCACGACATCGGCAAGCTGTCCCTTCCCGAGAGCCTCATGAACAAACCGGGCCGTCTGACGGACGAGGATTGGGCATGTATGAGGCGACACCCCGCCGTAGGCAGCCAGATTGTCGGATCCATCGAGGAGCTATCCTACGTGGCAACCATCGTGCGCCACCACCACGAGCGGCTTGACGGAAACGGCTATCCAGACGGACTACAGGGCGACGCCATTCCCTTCCTCTCAAGAATAATCGCTGTTGCGGATGCGTTCGAGGCGATGACCAGCGAAAGGTCGTTCAGGCGGAGGATGACTCCGGGGGAGGCCGTCGCAGAACTTCGCCGCTGTGTAGGGTCGCATTACTCCCCGGAAATAGTCGAGGCTCTAGTAGTCAGTCTAAAATCGGGCGCGATAACTCAGAACACTGCCAAAGCGGCGTAGGCAGGCGGCAGTCTATTGACTCTTTGAAACGCGAATTACGCGACAAGGGGGCCGGGTGTCAGGTGCCAGGGGCCAGTTATGTTCCGTCGGACTGCTTGTCAGCCGCCGGCGGCCCCGCAGGGTCCGAGAAGCTGTGTTGGCCGGGGAGATTCCTCCCCGGCAGACATGTGGCGGACATCCGTCCGGCCCCTGCCGAAGGCTGACTGCTTCTTCCGCGCAATCCGTACAATCCGCGCATCCTGAGCTTGTCGAAGGACGCGTTTCAACCGCCCGCTCACCGGCTCCTTCCTCGCCATGTGATATAATAGAACCAACAAACTCTACTTTATGGAGACACAACATCAGGTTTGAGATAAAGTCGGAAAGCACCGAGAGCCGGGCGCGGCGCGGGAGGATCACGCTCCCTAATGCCGTCGTAGAGACCCCTGTGTTTATGCCGGTCGGCACTCAGGCGACCGTGAAAGCGACGACGCAGGAGGAACTCCAGGAGATCGGCTTCAGGATCGTCCTCGGTAACACCTACCACCTCTACCTGCGCCCCGGACACGAGATCATTAGAGCCGCAGGCGGAATCCAGAAGTTTATGAGTTGGCCGTTCGCGGTCCTGACCGACAGCGGCGGATTTCAGGTATTCAGCCTGGAGCGCCTTCGTATTGTAGAAGACCGGGAAGTGGTCTTTAAATCGTATATCGACGGCTCGACTCATGTGTTCTCCCCGGAGAGAGTCGTCGCGATTCAGGAAGCGATCGGCGCTGACATCATAATGGCGTTCGATGAGTGCACGGACTATCCGGTATCTCACGAGAGGGCGGAGGTGTCGATGGAGCGGACGCACGACTGGGCGGCGCGATGCAAGACTGCTCATGTTACGGATCAGGCGCTGTTCGGGATAATACAGGGCAGCACCTATGAAGACCTCCGCAGGACAAGCGCAAGGACAATAGTCGGCCTCGACTTTCCGGGCATAGCGATAGGAGGGGTTTCAGTGGGCGAGCCGAAACAGGCGATGCTCGACGTCCTGGAATGGACGGTCCCTGAACTCCCGCGTGACAAGCCCCGCTACCTGATGGGCGTCGGCACACCTGAGGACCTGCTCGACGCCGTTTGGCGGGGTATAGACATGTTCGATTGCGTGCTCCCGACCCGGCTAGGTCGCAATGGTTCGCTCTACACGACCTATGGCCGGATAAATATCAAGAATGCGCGGTTTGCTGAGGATTTTGGGCCGGTGGACCCTGAATGCGGATGCAAGACCTGCCAGAATTATACTGCGGCTTACCTGCGGCACCTTCACATGGCGGGAGAGATGCTTGCCGCACGGCTTGCAACGTATCACAACCTTTACTTCTACCACAAGCTGATGGACGGCATCCGGCTGGCGATCGAACAGGACAGGCTCAAGCTCTTCCGCAGGGAGTTCCTGAACAAATACAGGATGCATCGCGCGCATGTGGCCGAGGACGAGGCCCGACAGGAATGTTGATATGGAAAACCAGATAATCACTCTTGACCAGATTCGAAGAAGCAACGACGTTAAGATACTCATAAAGAAAGCCAATGAGCAGATGAACGCTCTTGGATACACTGAGCACGGATTCAGGCACGCGGGGATAGTGGCAGAGACCGCGAGAAGCATACCAGAAAGCCTGGGGTTCGAACCGAGGCTCGCCGAACTTGCGGCCATCGCGGGCTACCTTCACGACGTTGGGAACGCGATCAACAGGAACATCCATTGTGAGACGGGCGCGGTGATGGCGTTCTCGCTGCTCACCAGAATGGGAATGCCTACTGAAGAAGTGGCGACTATAATCGCGGCGATAGGCAACCACGAGGAAGAGTTGGGCTGTCCTGTATCGCCGGTCGGGGCCGCGCTCATACTCGCGGACAAGGCGGACGTGCATCATTCCCGCGTTCAGAACCCGAACCCGCTCGCCTTCGATATCCACGACCGCGTAAACCACGCCGTGCAGCATTCCTGCCTGCGCGTTGACAAGCAGGGGAAGTCGATAAACCTGGAGCTCGCCACCGACTCCCAGGCCGCGAGCGTGATGGAATACTTCGAAATATTCCTTACGAGAATGCTGATGTGCCGCCGAGCCGCTGATTTCTTCGGGCACAAGTTCAGGCTTATCATCAACGGAGCGGATCTTTAGCAGGTCGGTTGTCTCGCCGCATCCGACGTTGCCCGTCGGATGCGGCGATGGCCCGGCCCGTCTCGCGCCGGGCCTCATCCTGAGCTTGTCGAAGGATGAGCCTGTCGAAGCACGCCGCACGTCCCCTGGGTCACCCTCACCATCACGACCTCCTTTTCTTAAATTTTCGTCATATACTCATAAAGAGGAATATTTCCCTTGACAACTCAAGACGAGTAGGCTATACTGCATCTGTGACTGCTTGCCTGATGATATGAAGGAGTTGGTGCTTATCATGTAGCCTATGGCTCGGCGGAAGACTGGCCGTCCCTGTAATTGCTGTAACAGGTCAATCTTATTTAAGGAGAACGGAGATGTTTGCGAAAGGAATAATGGGTAACTTAGTGGTTGTTCTTGGGATTGTGGCTTTACTATTGGCTCCCGGAGCGGAAGTTCTGGCTGATTTGACAAACTGGACATTATTGATTACCGCTACCGACATAAATGGCTATTACTCCGCTGGCTCAACCCGACTCGGATGGCTGTCGGGATTCACGAACGGAGTAGACTTTCTTGAGGAAGATGCTCCTCCGGCCTCACCTGCGCCTGGAATGAGCATAGGTACAGTTGTGGCGTGGCCGTCTTCAACGGTTTTGTCCACCTTCGACTACAGGCTCAGCATTAGTTCAGGCGGACAGACCCCCATGACATACCTGCTGAGTGTATATTGTCAAAATAACTCAGGACCGGGATTAATTGACCCAATTCGGATAAAGATAACCGAACCATCCCCGACAAGGGCCTTCCCTTATGAACTCGGGCCCCTTGTAATCGACTACACGCCGGATCAAGAAAATTGGACGCAAGTGGTCTATACAGAACAAAACCCACTTCCATCTGAGGGGCTTATCTTCGAGATAGAAGGAAAATCGAGCTACAGCTATGAC
>JACPPP010000097.1 GCA_016190935.1 Armatimonadota bacterium
GCAGCAACCAGCCGACGAGCACGCTCGTCCAGAAATGGACTTACTACCGCAAAACGATCACCAATTGGTTCTGTTGATTCCATATCCTGGTATACCCATAATGCTCCATTATGATACCTTTATATATGGACGGCTACTTAGAGGCAATAAGGCTAGTGATGTGATCTCCAGGGACGACTATCTGTGGGCGTTGGACAAAGTCAACTATCCCAGGTAAGGAAGATGAAAGGAGGAAATGCTAGATGAAACGCAACTTTGTGCGGCATGTCACAGCAATGTGCATGGTCCTGCTCAGTGTGGTATCCTGTCCGTTGTTTGCCGAGGTTTGGGACATGGCAACGGACTGGAGTGACACCAGCGCGGTCAACGGGCCGTGGAATTACGGCTGCATTGAGATTAACAACAACCAGCAATTCTACCCATTCACAGGCCATGGTGACTATGGGGTAGTGTTCCCCGCGGATTTCTCGGGGCCGCAGACATTCTGGAAGGACCCGTGGGGTATGAACTGGGGGATGTTCAAGTCCAACGGGACCTGTCAGTTTGATGTTCCCATCGGTAGAGTTGGTGGTCGGTCGGCGATGGGTATGCGCTGGACAGCGCCCAGGGAGGTGACCGTAAGGGTCACTGGAGGCTGCTGGGAAGCGAAGGACGGCGGGGGCACAACACCTATGATGGCTCTTTGGGCAGGAACGCAGAAGCTGATTTCCAACATAGCTGTTCCGGCCCGGTCGGCCGGCTACGATTCCAGCAACATCTGGACGTTCAACCAGGCTATCACAGACGCGGGAGGAAGCCCTTCCAGTCTGCGTTATATCCATCTAAACCAGGGGCAGAACATCGACCTGATATTCTCTTTGAACTTCGGATACTGGGTAGGGATGGACCTTACGATCACAGAGGAGACCGATCCGGGGAGCATAAGAGGCACGATCACGGATGCGTCATCCGAGATGCCTGTACAGGGGGCTGCGGTGGAGGCTGTGGGGGCCGGCAATACTACCACTACCGGGTCGGACGGGAGTTATACTCTAACCGGTGTTGAACCCGGCAGTTACACCTTGAGGGTGAGCAAGACAGGATACACAACAAAGGACGTGTCGGTGGCGGTATCGTCCGGTCAGGAGACGGTTGCTGATGTGGAGATAGTGCAGGTTGGTGAACAGGTATGGAACCTGGCAGCCGATTGGAGTGACAGCAGCAATCCGTCGGGCGCGTGGACATACGGATGGACTGATCCTGTTACGGGTTTGTTCACCAGGTACGAGAACCTGCAGAACATCTCTGGTGGAGATTTCACCGGGATTCAGCCTGTATGGAACCATGTGGGCTGGACGTGGTGGAGCATGATATTCAAGTCCAACGGGACATTGATTTCCGGCATAGACATACCGAAGGGGCGAGTGGGCGGCTATGAGTTATTCGGTGCTTTGTGGACTGCACCTTCCGAGGTAACGGTGAACATCTCCGGAGGAGTGTGGATGTGCAGGGACACAGGAGCGGGAAAGAGCTTCTCGCTGCTTGTCAACGACATACCGGTTCTGAATCAGGTGGGCGCTCCATTCCCGAGGGATGGCTACAACTCCGGGAACATCTACACGTTTGCTGAGGCGGTGCTGGCGGACGGAGGGACCCTGGACAGTCTGCAGGCCATTCATCTTATGCCTGGAGAGACAATCGCGTTCTCCTGCTCCGGCAGCAACTATTTGGGAGTCAACCTCAAGATCACGACCGGTACTCCTCCAGCGCCGTCACCCGGATCGATGCGAGGTAAGGTGACGGACGCTTCGAACGGACTTGGAATAGCAGGCGCGCTAGTGCAGTTGCTCGGAACAAACTACTCGACCACCACGGCTGGCGATGGGACATATACGATTTCGAATGTGGACGTTGGGCCGTATACACTGGCGGCGGCAAAGAACGGGTATGCGCACAATAGCGTTCCGGTGTTCGTGTCGCCGGGCAAGGAAGTCGTGAAGGATATCGCGCTTACGTCTTATGCCGGACTCGACATGGGCAGGTGGGCGGTTGCTTCGGCCAACACGGGAACGGCAAGATACATCAACGACGCGAACCCGCGCACTGAGTGGCACAACCCGGCGATGGGACCTGCGGGCGTTCTGACCGGCGACTGGGTTCAGCTTACCTGGTCGGACCCCGTGACTGTTGCGAGCGTGCTGGTTGACAGCGCCGGACCGAACGCCGATTATTCGATTCAGTCTTCGGCTGATGGCGTAGTGTGGACTGAGGTGAAGCGAGTGACTTCGAGAGAGGTTGGCTATACTCACTGGATGGAGCACACCACGCCAAACTCGCCGGTGACGACGAGGCATTTGCGGCTGGTGAGTAACGTAGATGATACGGTGGCGAAGATATGGTCTGTTGAATCCTTCAGGTGGAATGGCGCCGTCTCAGGTGCGGTGAAGGATTCCGTAGGAGCCGGCATCGAGGGCGCTTCGGTTTATGCCTACGAATCGATTGGCGGCGGTCGCGGAGCCTGTCGGTTTATGGCTCAGGGAACGACTGGAGTTGGCGGGACTTACACTATTCCTGTTCCCGCAGGTCCGGTCGTGGTAACGGCATCGGTTAGCGATGGTCTGGCGGCATCAGTCGCCGGACTGAGCGTTTCCGAGGGATTGACAACCTCGGTGCCGGACATCACTGTCGCGCAGCTACAGAACTCGGCGGTGCGCTTCAGCGACAATTTCGACGATGGCGCGCCTGAGCTGAGATGGGACTCTCTAATCGGAACTTGGGGAGCTGACGGCTCTGGAGGTTTCCACGTAGTAACGCCGGGAAGCCCGAACCTTCAGGTTGCGGCGGTCAAGGACCTGTCACTTCTCGACTTCGTGGTCGAGGTTGACGCGTTTAGTCGAGAGGCGCAGATTGTGGGCAGGTATAAGGACCGAGATAATATGCTGTTCTTCGACTATGATGGTGGGGCGAACATGTACTGGCACGAGGTGCATGGCGGCGTATGGTCACCCGGTCCCATAGTGCCGGTAACCATTAATGATAGCAAGCCTTATCGGATGAAGGCGTCGGTGGTAGAAAACCAGATATTGTTCTCGATATCCGATGGATACAACACCTATTGGATCGGTCCGCTGCCTGTTGGCGCTGTTACGTGGTCGGGCAAAGTAGGGGTGTCCACGTGGGTTGCTACGGGATACTCAGATCAGTACTTCGACAACTTCTTGGTTTACTCCACTGAGCTACCTCCGCTTTCGACCATCCCGGCTGCGAAGGCGGCGTCTGCAGGCTGGGCGGGCAGAGTGCAGGGCATAGTGACCGCAGCACTAAGCGACTACAACAGCTTCTTTGTTGAGGCTGCCGACAGGTCCTGTGCGATCAAAGTCACTCCTCTGCCGGACCCAGCAGTTGAGATTGGAGACGAGGTAGAAGTGGCAGTGCTGAAGCAGGCTGATGGCTCGTTTGGGCAGAGCGGGGTAACTGTTCTTGCGAAGAATAAGGACCCTGGCACTCTTGGTGTGAACAACAAGAACCTGATGGGAAATCCGGGACCAGACAACAAGGACCTGCTTGTCAAGACCTGGGGCAAGCTGGTGGATGCTCCGGTAGTGAATCCGGATGGTTCGACGCGGTTCCACATCACGGACGGAACAGCGATTCCCGGCGGGCCTATTGTTGCGGATGTTGTGGAAGTGATAGTTCCGGCATCTGTTCAAGGTGTAGTTAGTCTGGCGAAGGACGACAATGTTGTTGTAAGTGGCATTGCCGGTCTGTCCAATGGTCTCAGGGCCGTGACGGTCAGAGAAGCTGCCGACGTCGCCAAGAACTAAGACGACTGAGAGGTAACAAATGGGAATTGATACGATACTCGCCAGCGTTGTGCTAGTTGGTGGATCGCTAGCCTCGGGCTTAGCCTCAAATGCGTACACGAATATTGCCGTTCGCGACTCGCACGATGGAAGGGAAGTGCGCTTTACATCTCAGAAGACCATTTACGTAGAGGGGATGCTCAAAGATAGGTGGGTTGGTCGTTACTGGACCACCGACGGCCGAATCAACTGGCCGTACGAGTACTGGTCCGAAGACGCATTCCAGTTAGAGATCGATAAGGAGCAAGTTTCCGGTGGATGGGATTTTGTGTCAGCTTCCGAGTTACCCCAGACAGAAAGAGGTGCGAGACATTTCGTAGTTAGATTGTCGCATGCTGCGCGCCGATTGAATGTGGAAATTCATACGCTCCTGGACGCGACCCCGCTCATAACCCGATGGCTGGAGATAACCAACACTTCGGACAAGCCTGTGGCTTTAACGGGTGTTTATCCCTGGTGCAGCCGGTTATGGTCTCACGCCGGCTATGCCGGTTATCCACCGAAAGGGTATGACGGCCCTTTCAAGTTGGGCTATTTTACCAAACAGGATTGGGGTTGGGAGGGATGGTTTGATTGGAAAACGTTGGAGAATGGAACTACAACGATCAAGTGCGACAAGGGCCAGGGATTTGATGATCCATTCTTTATTGTGCATAACGAGCCGTGCGGCCAATATCTGATCGGCCACCTTGCTTGGTCGGCGAACTGGCGTATGGAATTTATGCGGGGGAGAGATGGTGAGATCGAGTATCTGGCGTTCAAGATAGGACCCACCGCTGGCGACGCTCTGCGCGTAATTGCGCCGGGTGAGAAAATCCGCACCCCCGAAGTTCATCTAGGCTATGTGGCAGGAGACCTGGACGCAACCGTTCAGGCACTTCACGATCACCTTCGACGTTCCGTTTTGCCTATTAGGAACTCGAAGCAATCGTGCCTGATACAATACTCGGTGCCCGGCGATCAGGGTTATCTGAGACCATCGGGCGGGGGCTTCTCGGCGTTTACTGAGAAGACTGTGTTAGACTGCATCGATGTCGCTGCGGCAATAGGCTGCGAGGTATTCATACTGGACGCGGGTTGGTGGGAGCAGCAAGGTGACTGGTATCCGTCGGCAACCCGCTTTCCTCACGGGTTGGAGCCGCTGGTTGAATACGCTCACAAAAAGGGACTACTGTTCGGTTTATACGGCGAAATCGAGCGAGTCTACGGCTCAGGCAGCAGGGTAGCGAAAGAACATCCTGATTGGATCGGGACGAACGGTGTTCTCAACCTGACCAGACCGGAAGTAGCAGCCTGGGTTGAATCGGAGTTGACGAGACTCATAGAAAAGTATAAGCTGGACCTCTACAGACTAGACTATAACCCAATATTCACGTTCGAAGGTCTCTCTACACCGAGGGACGGATTCATGGAGAACAATTACTGGCGATACTATGAGTTCTTCTATGGATTGTTCGAACGCATCCGAAAGAAGTATCCTGATTTGATTCTCCAACAGTGCGCTGCTGGCGGTGGAAGAAACGATCTGGGTACCGCTGGCCGATTCCAAGAAGATTATTTGACGGACGGTCTGCGGATGCCTTACGTGCTGCAGAACTACAGCGGCCAGACTCTCGCGCTGCCACCGGAAGTATTTGTAATCGCCCTTGGCGCTGATGGCGGACCGTCAACCGGTCGTCCGGCGAATTTTGATACCCATCTCCGCGTCACATTCAGCCTTTCGACACCTTTCCTCTTTGCCGGAATGGTCGCACCTAGCCTGGCCGATTTGGGACCAGAAAGACGCGAACAGCACTTGCGTTATGTGAATATATATAAGAATTTCATTCGGCCGTTGCTACCCACATGCCGGATGTATCATCACGCGCCTGCGTCGTCGAAAGGCGGTGTTTCCTCCGAAGGTTGGTTCGCGGTCGAGTTTGCATCTCCGGATATGAAAAGCGGCTGGGCCACAATAGTCCGTATTGGAGCGAGTGATTACGATATCTACTTACTCAAGCCCAGAGGCTTGCATCGCGGGAAGAAATACGTTGTAACGCTCGACAGCACAGGTGAGAGAATAACTCTTGATGGCCTGCAGTTGATGAGGGACGGCTTGCCAATTCGCTTGGAAGCTGTTATGTCTTCTGATCTGGTACTCTTTGAAGCGAAGTAAGAAGAAATGAATCGATTAGTGCTAATGCCCCCAGTATTAGATATCCTGAGCGATTTCAACCTTGACGATGATTCTATAGCCACAATAATCAGAAATATTTTCCACACTAACAAACATCAGGATACCACTGTCCCATTGAACTGTCAATATGTTTTTAAGGTTGTATATCTGAATTAAGCATTGGGAAACAGATATACTGCTATATTCTAATGAATGTGCAGTGAGCGTCAAGTTTCTTACGAGAGGACAGCAGGAAATCTAAAAAAAATTCGGCTAACCTATTGACAACCTCAAAAACATGTGGCACACTACATGTGTGGAAATATTTTTCACGAAAGTGGGAATATACCTAACGTAGAGCGAACCGGGAACCGATCATTCCTAACCCGGCGGAGCCGGAACCAAGAAGGTATGCCAGACTCCGACGTCTAATCTCCTTATAGGTTGTATAGTCTGTGCAAACCGACAGCTTTGGGTTTATCGCTTTCGTGTTGTTA
>JACPPP010000098.1 GCA_016190935.1 Armatimonadota bacterium
GGCCGGGCCATCAGCACCATCGGACCATTTTGCATTTTGCACTTTGCATTTTTCATTTTGCATTTCCCATGACCCTTACCGACACCCGACACCCAACATCTATCGTACATCCTTTTCACTCAGATTCAGAGGATAGTTGCCGTGTTCCCTCAGGGTCTTTATGGCCAGTTCGTAACTTTCGGGAGCAACTGCGCTGGATACTGAATGGTCGGACTGGAATATCCATCCTCCACCCTTTGCGGCCTTGAGTTTGTAAAGGACCTCTTGCCGTATCTCGTCAGGGTTCCCTCGCTCAAGCACCCGAATGTCAATATTTCCGCAAAACGCAAGCCTGCCAGCATACTTCTCTTTCAGCTTGACAACATCCAGGTCGGCCTTGGCCTCAAGAGGGTTGTAGGCATCGAGCCCTATCTCGGCAAAATCATCCAGGATATCGCAGGCGTTTCCACAGCCATGATAGATGACCATCAGACCGTTCTCGTGACACAGATCAATCAATGCCTTTACGTGGGGCTTGAATATTTGCTGCCACCTGGGCGCGCCGAAGAACATACCTTTTCTATATGCAACGTCCCCCCAGATGTACATACCTGATAGCCTGTCCTTTCCGGCCTCGATTTGTGCTCTGCAAAGTTCAAGATTGAACTCGCCCACCCGGTTAACGAAATCAACAAACAGACCGGTGTCGGTAGCCATCCAGTAGAGGGCGTTCTCACTGCCGATGCACCGCCAGACATACTCGTAAGGCTCACAGACCGAGCCGAAGACGGAGAAATCATCTTTATACGCATCGACACGATCCGACCACGGCGGTAGATTCCGAAGCAGAGTGTCTCCTACACAGTTGATCTGGTCGTCTCCGCCTTCGAAGAACCTTCTTGGATCGGCAGGGTCATCGAACTCGAAGCAGGCCATATCCGCGGGTTCTTTCACGGAAAACTCGTCATAGTGCGGCATAGGCGCCGTTCCAGTCCTTTTTATGGTCGCTCCAAAGCCCGTCTTAACGACTATATCCTCGCCGCTCTCGCGCACGATCTCAAACGGCTGAATCTTCGGGTCCATATTTGGGTTGATTGGGATGTAGTCAAGATCAAAGTAACGGTAGGGATCAAAGCCCTGCCCCCACTTGTGGATGCACCGCAGCACAAATCCAGTCCAGAAGAACTCTCCAACCGGGACCCGGTCACCTTCTCTGTGAGAAAGAGCGGCTTGCAGCCGCTTTATCTTCTCCTTTGCTTTGTTCATCATACCAACCTCATTACTTTGGAAGCGCGTTTCCAATTCCTATGATAATTATAGCAGCGACAAGCACAGCCAGTCCCGCGACCATTGTCCGGATCGGTCTGCCCTTTCCTTCGCGCCATTCGCCTGTCAGAATACCCCACACACTTGATACGACAATACAGAAGCCCATATAGATTGCCCAACCAGCGGAGCCTCCGAGCGGGCCCATCAGTGCGGCTGCCCTGCCATACACCGTGACCGATAGCATCCATGTGGCCCCCATAATCGCGGCTAAGAGCCAGTAATTCCCCGTCCCGGCTTTGCTGTAGCCGGACCATGTCCGTTTCCTCGTGAGGAGAACCATACAGTAGATAGCATTTGCTGCGAACCCCCCGAGAAGAGTGAAAGCCCAGACCGCATCGGAAGCGCCGCCTGCGGTCGCTCCAGTAGACAGCGCGGCTTCCTTTATTCCGCCGCTGAAGTTGAAGGCAAAGTTTATCATGGGGTTGAATATGCCAGACAGGACACAGAGGATCAGCCCTTTGAGGAATAGACCTACAGGTACCACACTCTGTTCAGCACTGCCATCCTTTACCGTAGCTTTGGAGCGTGATTCCTTCATTCCGCCCGCCACAGCGCAGATGATGACGCCAACTATCATGACTACTATCCCGATCGTTACTGTAATCCCGCCCGAAGTGGAAAACACTTTGGGATCAGCGGCCATCGGCACAAAAGATCCAAGAGCTGTCGTAAGGCCGATGCTGATTGCGAACGCCAGGCTCATTCCGATCAGAGCAATTCCCTGTCCGAAAGTAACAGCTCCGAGTCCCCAGCCGACACCGAAAAGAAAAACCGTTCCTAGAGCCTTTAGACCCGCCGATCTGTAAACCGATTGGATGTCCGGCACTGTGACCAGAACCACTGTCCACGGGACAACAATAAGCGCCACAAACGCCCATACCAGCCAGGTGTTCTCCCAAGCCCATTTGACGGTTTTCTTCATTGGCAGGCTGAAGCTCCCCACCATACCGCCTGCGATGATCGCTAAAGCAAATCCCACAAAGGCTTCCATAATATCCTCCTCATCGGAATATCGTATAGAGCAAAACCATAGTAACAAAAACTATAGCAGAAAGCAGTTTGTAGTTGCCGATTCCAGGCCAAGCCTTGCTTCGGAGCGCGTCCAGCGGATTTTTCCAGATGAGCGCTTCCGTTTCAGGCGTGTGTTTCTGAGGCTTCAGCCAGGAGACTATACCAAGAATTACAGAACAGATAACAAAGAGATAGAAAGTGGCCATCATTGGAGGAATTGTCCAGGAAGTGACGTACTGACCATCCTTAACGGTCAGTAAGAAGCCGGCGTGCAGCCAGTCTCGAAGGACAATCTGCGCGGCATGAGGAACCGGCGCGCTCTTGAACCAATCCAGCAAAAAGACTACGAATCCTAATGCAAATCCCCACCACAGCGTCAGGATCGCTCCCCTGGCCGATGCGCGGCGCGTGAAGATCCCCCAGAGAAACACTGTCGTGATCGGTGGAGCGATATAGCAGATCATTACAGTGACACCCTGAAAGATACTTTTGAAATGGGATACGCAGGGGGACCATGCAATGGCCGCAATCATAGCCACGAAGGTCACTATCCGGCCGGTGTTGACGAGCGCCCTGTCCGAAGTCTCCGGCCGCCACCGCTTCACGATATCGTAGCTAAATAAGGTAGCGATGGAGTTCAGCGCTCCTGATACAGTGCTCATCAGCGCCGCCAGAAGCGCCGCGGCGACGACACCCCTCAGTCCTATAGGCAGTATTTGGGTTATCAGAAATGCATAGGTGTCCTCGGACTTGGACAGAGTGTTTGGCAGAATGCCCTGATTGATTAGGCCGAGGCAAATGGTGCCGGGAAGTACGAAAATGAACACCGGAAGTATCTTGATGAACGCAGCAAACAGAGGTCCCACACGCGCGTGGTTCTCATCCTTTGCTCCGAGCACTCTTTGAACGATAGTCTGGTCGGCGCACCAGTACCAAAGGCCGATGATGGGGTATCCCAGAAAGACCGAATACCATGGCAGACCTGCCGGATCGCTCGACGAACGAAGCAGGGTAAGTTTAACCGGGTCTACGCTGGCTGCAAGCCCAGACCATCCTCCGACCTTGAGGAAACCGATGGCGGTTATGCAGACAGCGCCAATCAGCAGGATGATGGTCTGGATAGACTCGGTCAGAACGACAGCCATTAATCCACCGACGATGGTATAGATGCCCGTCAGCACCGCGACGGCTATTATGCTCAGCATTATGTTGAACCCAAAAAGTCCTTCGAGGACGACCGCTCCGGTGTAGAGGGAAAAGCCGATGTGTATGAATATGGCCGAGATGATGGACACAATCGCAAGCCAGTCACGGCACGACCGGCTGTAGCGTTTTTCGAGGAAATCAGGCAGTGTAGCGACGTTGGCGCGTATGTAGAACGGCGCAAAGAAGAGTGAGAGGGCGATGAGTGTAAATGCGGCCATCCACTCGAAGTTTCCGTAGGCGAGGCCGTTTACGTACCCCTCCTGCGCCAGGCTGACGAGATGGATCGTCGAGATGTTTGTGGAAAACAGCGCGAGGCCGATTATCGTCCAACTGAGTGACTTGCCGGCCAGGAAATAGTCGCTCCCTTTGGAGGATTTGCGTTGGCGGAGGCCTCCCCAGCAGCCCAGCGCCACTATGCCCACTAAGTAGGCGATTACGATAACAATGTCTATCGGATGAATGGCTAGTCTCATAGGCAATTGGTATTATTTCTTCTCCCTCTCACTGATAATACCATAAAGCTCAGGATGGCGGTCACCTATGTTGCAGGATGTGGAATCGCTGGCCGCGTCCGTCTGAGAGAGGTCAATATCCACCACCAGCAGATCATCACCATCGTCCATGCGGGCGATAACAGCGCCTCCAGGGTTTGTGACAAGGCTCTGGTTAGGATGGCAGAAGGCCACAAAGCAGTTGTTCTCCCAGGCTCGCGTGCGCATCAAGCACTCGTTCAGTTCTCCAGTCATTCCGTAGGTTGGATTCAGGATGATTCGCGCTCCTTTCAGTCTCAGCGTCCGAGCGGTCTCAGGCCACCGGCGATCAGCACAGATCATTATACCAAGCGGACCCCAGGGGGAGTTGAAAACAGGGATCGACTCTCCGGAATCGAACTGTTTGTCGTGAATCTGAAGGTGGACCTTATGGTAAACGCCAACGAGCCTGCCTTGTGCGTCCCAGAATCCGGCGGCGTTGTAGAGCTTCCCATCCCGTTTCTCTGTGAAGCCAAAGACAATGCTCATATTCCTCTGTTTTGCTTCTTCTGCAACACGTGCAAGGTAGCGGCTGCTTTGCGTATCCTGGGCAACCTCATCCAGTAGACGCTGTCTGGTACTCTCCTTGTTGGAAGCCGAGTAGCCGTCCAAGAAACACTCGCAGGTTGTAAGAAGTTCCACACCCTTTTTGCTGGCCTTGTCGAGAATTGCAAGGAATACATCGAAATTGTGATCGAGCTTCCACTGGCTCTTTACCGTTCGTACGAGACCCAGTCTGAGCTTATTACGGGAGGTAGTTGGAACAGTCGATTCAGTCGCCCATGCAGGTGAACAGAGCGCTGTGATCGTGAGAACCAGAGCTGCAGCCAGCATCAACAAAGAACGAGAACGCATGCTTGTGATAGGCCCCTCCTTGAGCCGCAGTCCATTAAATCTTCTTGCGCTCGGGTATTTCCCAAAGTCGCAGACCCTTCTGAGGATCGATCGCGCTCAGATCGACATCTATCGCCGATCCATCCTGTGCCAAAAATCGGATCGAGCGCAGTCTGTTCTCAGCCCGCTTCTTATCCTCCGACTTCGTGTTTACCGCAATGGCTCCGGCGAAGCGCGCCGGTGGAAGAGCCAATGTGTGAGTAATGTAGTTATCAGAAGCCCTTTTATAATCGAGCTTAGCTAGAGATTCCCCTCCTGCATCTTTGCAGTCAACAGAGATGCTGGCATTCGGGCTTCCGCTGCTGACTACTTCAAGCTTTGAATAGCGCGAGGTATCTATCGGGCCGACTAGAATCTGCCAGGTGGTATTCCCGGCAATAGTGGAGGTTATAATTCCCACGCCGGGTCTGTAATCGAATGAATAGGGCTTCAAGGCATACATATACATGCCTTCTCCGCCTGTGTATATGACATCCCACTGCACCGGCTCCGGGTCAGGTTCATCCGCTGCAATCCGCGTGATCGGCATTTTCTCCCAAGGATCATCAGGCCGGTCGACGATATAGGTCACGCCCTTTTTCGTATCGAACAGAAGCGCGCCTTCCTTTTCTTTGAATGCCACAGGCTTCATCGACGAGGCTTCCCTTACCCTGACCTCCCCGTCCCACGGCCGTATCAGCTTGCATTGTCTGCCCGCCTCGCTTGTAATGGCAACGTATGGGATGTATCCGTCCGGCCTGATTTCGGAACTTACCAAGAATGCGCCAACCGTCCTGAGCGTCGCAAATCTGGCCGGCTGATCCAGCTTGACCGGGTTTATCCTGATATCACCTGTATAACTTTGAACAAGGCTCTCGTTAATGACGATCGTCGAGCCGAAGTTCTCCTCCCACACATCCCAAAGAAGGGTGTCCAGGTAGGTCGAACCGTTGTATCTTCGCAAAGCACGTGTGTAGGTCTCGAAATCATCAATCACATCCTCGCCCAACCGGACTCTCGCCATAGGAACGAGAACATATTGATTGAGCAGATTAAGCCTCATATGCCGGACGGTCCGTCGTGCAATATCTTGCAGCGGCTCAGGGCTGTGAAGGCCGATATCATTCCCCGGGAATACGGCCGTCAGCGGAACAGGGACATTGTAAGTACTGTAGGTAGGAGACTGGCCTTCCTTGTCCAAGAGTACCTTGCCTATCGGCGCGTCACCTGTCGGATACTCCCGCAGATTGCCGGCTATATGCTGCCAGACCTTACGTCTATCTGCGTCCACACCAAGTATTGTGCTCGCCTCGACTGCGGCCTTCATCAGATACTTTATACAGGCGAGGTCCAAAACGCAGTTCTTTCCGAACCAGTGTTCAGGAGAGTAAGTAAACTCCATATCGTACTTGCCATCGGCGGCCTCGGTAAGGTATCCTTCGTAGAGCTTTGCGCACTCGCGCATAACCGGGTAGGCCGTCTTCTTTAGGAATTCCTTGTCCTGAGAGTACTGATAGTACCACCACAACTCCTGCATCATCCAGGCTGACAATGCCATTACGCGGCTGTATTGGGTGCCATAGTGGGGATTGTGTTGCATATCCGGGTAAGCGGAACAGAAGTACATGGCTCCATCGATACCATAAACTGTTTTCGAGTCCTCAATTGCGGCAGGCAGCCAGGAATGTACCGCCTCAGCGTAGGGCACGACTTGCTCAAGATGGTTGCTCGAAAATGCGCCCATAAAGTTCTGCTGGAAGTTGTAGTCACATGTGTAGCAGCCCCACCAGCCGGGGCCGTCGCTCGACTGCCACACTCCAAAGAGCCCCGGGGCGACCTTCCCCGGACGTGAAGAGCACTCAACGGCATAGTTGCAGAAGAACCAGTTCCTGGTCATGAACTGGTTCTTCTGAAGCTCGACTAAAGATCTCCGCCAGAATTTATGCCAATGCTCTCGGTGTTTCTTCACGATCTTCTCAAATCCGGCCCGCTCCGCTTCGTCGACCAGTCTCTTTGCCTCAGCCAGTGGATTGGCCACTTCCCGAGTTGTAGCGGCAGAGACCAGAAGCAGCACAGGTCCGGCGGAACGGACTCGCGCGACAGCCTGATCGCTTCGTGCCTCTGAATGCGCTTCTGCGCCAACAACGCGCGCATACATCGCATATCCAAATCCCTCAAAATGCGCGTATGTCTTGGAATCCACGGGAAAACGGTATGTGAGCCACATATCCCGGCCCTGAGCGCCAAAAGCCGGAAGGCAGCCGTCCGGAAACTGAGGTATCTTACCTTTATAAAGTTCAACGTCAAACTCCGCGGTCTTCCCTGGGGTATAGCGCACAGCAATGACATTGGTCGGATAATGCACCAGGGTCCTTATGCTCGCGTCTCCCATGTCGCCGGTGACCTCAGCATCATGAAGATGCAGCCTCTGGACATAGGCTGCGCCTGCCAGAGAACCATTTCGAATACGCACTTGCCCGGCTATCTTGGGCGCATGCGGAGTTTTGCTGGTAAGCGCCGACCACGGGCCGGTAACTTCTTTCCATGCGTCAGGTTCTTCTTTGGTGACGAACGATCTTGTATAAGCGTCAAGAAACTGCTTCTGCGTCAATGGAGGGTTGTTCTTGACACCCTCATAGATGCTGTCTCGATAGTCCCAAATGTCGCTTTTGCAGATACTGAGCTTTATACACTCAGGCGCGCCGAAGACCGAGACACCAATGTCTCCGTTTCCCAGCAGGAGACCGTATTTGATCTCCTGTGGCGGTTTCGTAAGAATAATGTCCTGGCCGGAGATAAGGGCAGGCCAGTCAACGTCCATCCTTGTGCCGGGGATAATCGTGGCCTGGGAAACCCCTGTTGCAAGTAGAAATGCAGCGATCAGCACAGTCTTCTTGAGCACGTTAGATCCTCCTTGAAATTGGGGTACGGGGTTTGGAGCAAGACTCCAAGAATCGGACACCAGCCGTGACTACGTCAGCGCGAAAGACTTATACTAATTGTTCATAAAGCGAGCAGTTCCGCATCCTGAGCCCCGTCGAAGGGTGCGGAACTGCGGACTTCGGCTGCAAAGGCAACTGGTATTACTTAAACTTCAAACCCGTGGCTTCCTCATATATCGCGAGGATGTTTTCGATCCTGGTATCGGCCTGGATGTTGTGGGCGGGCGCGAAGATATAGCCACCACCCCGCGCAATGAAGTCCAGCCGGTGACGCGCCTCAGCTCTGCACTGCTCCTCTGTGCCGTGTGGAAGGGTTGACTGAACGCTCATAAGCCCGCAATAGGTGAGCCTGTCTCCGAACTCTGCCTTGAGTTCCGTAGGATTCATGCCAACAGGCTCGGGTTGCACGGAGTCCAGAATATCAAGACCCATCTCGATTAGCTGCGGCTGAAGCAGCCTTGTAGAGCCGCAGGAATGCAGCATGACAATAGCATCGTAGTTGTGCGCAAGATCGAAGAACTTCTGAAGGCGGGGCCGGAAGAAAGACTCGAAGCACGCGGGGCTGATCGTTGGCCCGTTCTGGTTGCCCAGGTCTTCACCTATTTGCAGTATATCGATCTTTCCACTGCCTACTTCCAGGCAGCGCTTGCACCACTCATAGTAATAGTTCACGCGCGCATCTATGAGGGCAATTCCGACTTCGTCTTCCGTGATAATGTCGATCAGCACCTGGTCCATTCCACGAGAGCGGCCCATACCGTTGATAATGTCGGGCACGCGCGGCGAGCCTACGCAGACTGCATAATCCCTGACCCGCTCTATCTGCTCCGGGATAACTGAGTAGTCGAAGTCGTTGGGGTCAGGCCACGGATACGCGAGTGCCTCATCCATGCTGGTGATCCGGGCCAAAGGAAGCTCGGTAGATTCGTAATAGGCGCCGCCTGTATTGTTTGGGACCAGGGTATATCCGGTGCCCCATTCATCGTACTTGTCTATCCCGCTGCCGGGCTCAGGCGATCTCGGCACAGGGCCGCCTGCCGGCGAGACGTACCTGAAATCCACCTGCAGGATGTCCTCGATCTCCCGCGTCCCAAAGTAGTCCTCGATAGCAAACCGGATCTCCGGTACAGCGTAGAAGTGGATTGGCGCCCGGTCCGGCTCCACGTGGCTTACAGCCAGCTTTACCCGCTCTTTAGATGTGATTGAAGTCGTTATTACCAAAAAAATACCCAGAAGAAATGAAGTTGCCGGGACACACAAGACCCGGCTACAGGAACCGGCCTTCGCCGATGCTCAATAGAGATCCCAAATACTGAAGTTCGGTTTCCTCAGGTTCTGCAGCAAGTTACCCGCAGTAACGCCAGAAATCCCAGGATTGAGCAGCTTTTCTCTCTTGTAGACAGCGACATGACCATCGGCGTGCGCAACAACTACCACGCCGCCATGCCTGGCGGGATCGAAGAAATTCCCATTCCAGCCGGCCGGATTCACCCCCGGCGACATAGACAGAAAACGTTCGCCCGGCTCTTTCATCCCGGGGCATATGGCATAGTGACCGACATATGGGTTATTGTAGTTATAATAAGAAGAACAGGCAAGCAACAGGGTCTTCGAAGGCGATCCGATTTCCGACGCCCTAACGGGTGTCACAGCCCGTTTCTGCCTTTCCGCTGTCGCCGGGTCATTTACTCCCGCATAGTCGGTGCCAACGACGGCTATATTCGCGCCAATGGTTGCCACCCATCCATACGTCTCGTTCGCCAAAAACGATGTAAACTGGTGCTTGATGCCGGTGCAATACGGCAGTTCGAAGCTCTTTCCCATATAAGTCAGAATGGCTTTGTGCCAGAAGATTATGTGTCCTCCGTCAGACCTCTCGCCGGAGGGGAATCTGTTGTCCCAATCCGATGTGTAGCTCAAGAAGGCAGACGCTAGCTGCTTCTGCCGTGCAGCGCAGCTTGTTATCTTAGACCTCTCCTTGGCCGACATGAAGACGGGAAACAGTATCGCCGCCAGTATCGCGATGATCGCAATGACAACCAGCAGCTCAATTAGCGTAAAGCCACTTGTTCTTCTCATTGAGATCATTCCTTCCCCCTTCAATTCGTCCGTCTTGCAAGGTAGATGTCAGCATCAATAGTAATCCCACATACTGAAGTTGGGCTTTTTGTAGTCTTTTCCAGTCGCGCCCTTGATGCCAACGCTCAGCACAGTCTTCGGATCGTATGACGCCACATGACCGTCGGCGTGAGTCACAACCACCCTTCCTCCGTGTCGGTCGGCGGCGGCCAAGGTGTACGGCCAATTGTTCTGGTTTACCCTTGGAGCAATGCACAGGAGCGGCTGCTGGCTCTTGCCTGGAGTCACAGCATAGTGCCCGGCATACGGATTTCCGTAATACTTGTAAGAGCTGCATATAAACATAATTGTCCTGCTTGGCGAACCGAGCTGACTAAGCTTTAGCGGGTCGTAGGGGCCTGCACCATAGAATCCGCCGAAGAGCAGATTCATGCCAATTGTAACTCCCAAATATGTCCAGTAAGATTCCTGATCCATACTGTAGGTAATCCCCATCTTGCTGGCCGTTAGCTCGGTGCAATAAGGCACAACCAGGTTTTTCGACGTGTAAGGCTGCAGCATCCTGGGCCAGTAGATGTTGAACCGAGTAGTCGTATAGTAGCTCAGTGGACACGTATCGGCCCAGTCGCTCATATAGGCCATAGCAGCCTTACCAATTTGGCCATGATTGTCCATACACGACGTGAGCTTGGCCTTGACCTTGGCCGTCAGGAAAATTGGGAACAGTATAGCTGCCAGTATCGCAATGATTGCGATAACCACCAATAGCTCGATCAGAGTAAAACCGGACTTCCTTCTCATTGAACATCATCCCTTCCCATTTCAATTCGTCTGTCTTGCAGCTGGATGTCAGCTTCAGTAATAATCCCACATACTGAAGTTGGGCTTTTTGTAGTCTCTCGGGCCTGCCCCTTTGATACCAACGCTCAGCACAGTCTTCGGCTCGTATGACGCCACATGACCATCGGCGTGAGTCACTACCACCCTTCCTCCGTGGCGATCATCGGCAACAAGAGTGTACGGCCAATTGTTCTGGTTTACCCTTGGAGCAATGCACAGGAGCGGCTGCTGGCTCTTGCCTGGAGTCACGGTATAGTGGCCGACATCCATGCCGTAGGATTTCCATGAGCTACATACAAACATAATCGTCCTGCTTGGCGAACCGAGCTGACTAAGCTTTAGCGGGTCGTACGGTCCGGCGCCAAAGTCTCCCCCGAAAAGCAGGTTCATCCCAATGCTCACGAATATGTAGGTATAGTAGCTGTCCTGATCCATCGAATAGGTAGTCCCCATCTTCCAAGCAGGTTTGTCAGTGCAGTAGGGTACTCCCAGGTTCTTTGTCGTATAGGGCTGCAGCATCCTGGGCCAGTAGATGTCCTTCGCTGTGGTATGTACGAGGCTTTTCGGACAAGTGTCGTTCCAGTCGCTCATATAGGCCACCGCAGCTTTCCCTATCTGGCTGTGGTTGTTGATGCAAGACGTGAGCTTGGCCTTGACCTTGGCCGTCAGGAAAATTGGGAACAGTATCGCTGCCAGTATCGCGATAATCGCGATAACCACCAGCAGCTCAATCAGCGTAAAGCCAGATTTCCTTCTCATCGAACATCATCCCTTCCCATTTCAATTTGCTTTCCTGCAGGCCGTTGATCAGTATCAGTAATAATCCCACATACTGAAGTTGGGCTTCTTGTAGTCTTTTCCAGTCGCGCCCTTGATGCCGACACTCAGCACAGTCTTCGGGTCGTATGACGCCACATGACCGTCGGCGTGAGTCACTACCACCCTTCCTCCGTGGCGATCATCGGCGACAAGAGTGTACGGCCAATTGTTCTGGTTTACCCTTGGAGCAATGCACAGGAGCGGCTGCTGGGCCTTGCCTGGAGTCACGGTATAGTGTCCCCAGTAAGGATTGCCATAGTACTTATATGTACTGCATATGAACATTATCGTCCTGCTCGGCGTTGCGATCTGGGCCACCTTAAGAGGGTCGAATGGACCTGCCCCGAAGAATCCACCGAAGAGCAGGTTCATTCCAATAGTAGTACCGTGAAATGTCCAATAGCTATCTTGGTCGTTGCTGTAGGTAATAGGCGGGTTGAGCTTGTTGGCAGGCAGTTCCGTGCAATACGGAAGGCCCAGGTTTTTTGTCATATACGGCCGAAGCATCCTAGGCCAGTAAATGTTCAATCGACCAGCCGTATAGTAGCTCAATGGACTCGTATCTGTCCAGTCACTCGCATAGGCCACTGCGGCTTTCCCTATCTGGCCCTGGTTGCTCACGCACGAGGTGAGCTTGGCCTTGACCTTGGACGTCAGGAAAACTGGAAACAGTATTGCCGCCAGTATCGCAATTATTGCGATAACCACCAGCAGCTCAATCAGCGTAAAACCGAACCTATGTCCCATCATCCATTAACCTTCCACCCCGGCTGTCTCACAGCTTTGGGTAATATCCCCGCCCTTATAATTTCTGGGACTCTCTACGGTCCCCAAAGATATGTGGCTATCTCCTTATCTATGATAGGTGGCGATTCGGAGATCGCCACCCATCACAACAAGAGAGGTCGCCCCATCGTAGGTCGGACCTCTGATCTCCAACCTCTGACCTCTATATCCAATAGGAGGCATGCCGGGCGAGACTGCCCGGCACACCAATCCGGCCACTACGAATGGGTCCGGACATTGACTCCGCTTACGGATTTATAAGCGTGATATCAGTCGCAGCAAACGGCGTAACCGTCGATGCTCCATCGATCAGCGCAGGCCATCCTGTAACCGATACGAACGAGCCATTGACTGTGCCGGCTGGCAGGGTTATCCCGTCAATAAGCAGGGCCTTTATTCCCTGACCGCCGTTCAGACCGGCGCCGTCATCAACATAACAGTGATCAGCAGCAATACCGCCGACCTTGCCCCATATAGTCACGGCCCTTGGATTCAGCAGTTCCGACACGGCCCTCTGGTTCATACCATACGCCTTGCCGGTATACTCACTTGGCATCAGGCTGAAGTCCTGTGTCGTGCCAGCTCCGGCAACGACAGATACGCCTGTCGCAGATTGCGGATGGAAGCCTGTCGCGCTCGCAGACAGATCGTAGGATCCTGGGGCAATTGCCGTGCCGTAACTGCCGTAGTACCCGGAGGTCATGGTCGGTCCGCCAGATACCGCCACTGAGGCTCCGTTTATACCGTTACCGCTTACGGTGTTTCTAACGGTACCTTCGATCCATCCGACTGACGCTCCGGCCTCATCGCTCTCCCAGTAACCTCTGTCGGGCGCCGATGGGTTAAACGGCAGGCCGACGTCGGTTCCCGTGTTGATGGCGGGCGAAGCAGCCTGCAGCCTGTAGTCAAAGTTCGCGGCGTCCACAAACAGCGGGTCGGCGTTGAATTCGCCAGCGCCGCGTGTCACTCCGCCACCAAGGTTGTAGTCCGTTGCGTTGTTCCAGAACAGGTTGTGAGTGTGGGTATCGTTGCCCTGGAAAGCAAAGTTGGTCATATCGGCGAAGATGTTGTTCTTTACGATAGTGTCGGTCCCACCGCCGTAAAGCACTCCAACGCAGGTTGAGACAACCGTGTTGTTGAGTATTGTCGTGTGAGGATACATCACCTGGAACGCTGCCACTTGCAGACTTTCAGGATTGGTGAAGTCCACGATGTCGTAGATCAGACATTTCTCCACCCTGCAGTAGTCTCTCCAGATGTTGACGCCTCTGGCGTAGCCACCACCGGACGCCCACAGGTTCCGAATGATGCAGTTCCTCACTGTGAGGTAACCGGCAGCAACTCCAACACCATCCGTGCCTTCCGCGATCTCGAAACCATCGCAAACTATATACTCCGCCTGACCTTCGACATAGAAGCCGTAGGACTGACCGCGACCGAGCACTGCCTTCGCGGTTGGATCAGCCGGGTCCTGCTCAGCTTTGTAGGTTACCGGAGCGACCGGCGTGCCACCGCCATAGCGCAGATAAACGGTGTAGTTCTGCGAATGGAAGTACTCACCCGGCCACACATGCACCGTGTCTCCGGGCCCGATTACCTTGATCTTGTCTCCGTGGTCTATCTCCGCCCAAGCAGTGTCCCAAGAGGTACCGTCATTAGCGTTGTCGCCTCCCAGCGCCGCGGGCTTGACATACCAGTCCTTCGGCGGAACCTGGTCAAGCGGCCAATCCTTCGTCGTCACCACGTTAGCAGGAACGTTCAACTGCTCCTCGGCAGTCACAAAGCCAGGATAGCTGACTTTGAAGTTATACGTGCCGGCAGGAATTTCAAGTGAGTAGTCGCCGTTCGCGTCGCTCGATGTGGAAATCTCGGTTCCCACGACCTCAATCTTAGCGCCTGGCAGAGGCGGATTTCCCGTCTTGTTCTGGGTCACCTTGCCCTGCACCTGGCCCGGTCCGCTTAGCTCGAAGTTCTGGGTGAGAGTCTCGCCAAGCTCTACGTGGACGCCCACTGTGACCGGGAAGTAACCTGCCTTGCTGGCCTTGAGCTGATGGTAGCCTAGCTGCACGTTGGAAAGGGTGTACGTGCCGTCCGAGCCTGTGGTCGTGCTCACCCCTTCCCCTGCAAGCTCTACAGTCGCACCCTCAAGGTTACCGCCGCCCGTCTCTGTCACTACACCGGTAATACCGCCAACAGCAGCCGTATCATACTCATACGCGCCCAGATCAGGAGCGCTGCCGACGAAGGGCTGTCCGACATCGGTCCCAATGTCTATAACAGGAGAGCCGGCTCTCAGTCTGAAGTTGATGCCGGGAGAAAGATACATGGGATCCCAGGCAGGATCGCTTGAAACTATCTCTCCAGGCCCCAATGTGTAGGTCGGGGGATAGGTCAGGTTATACCACAGTGTATGGGAGTGGTTCGCCGGCTCTGCGCCGCCGTACATGAATTGATACTGGTTGGACACGATGTTGTTCACGAAGTTGTTCACTGTGCCTGGGGCCGGCAGCACCGGCCAGTAGCCGCAGTTGTCCCACGTGCAGTTGTAGAAACTCGCTGTGGAGCTGTAGTAGAGGACTACGCCACCTCTGTAGCCGTAGTCAGTGGTCATGCGGTGGAATACGCAGTTGTAGAACCTGGTGTTATCTGTGGCCGCCAGGTCAACGCAGAAGACCTGGTTTCCACCCGCGGCCTGGTTTACACCGATGTCCACGAACTCGCAGTTCTTGAGGACTATGCCCGCATTGTAGCCAAGGCACTTGAAGCCTCGGTTCCTCGCCCTGGTGAATACAAAGCCATCGAAAATCCTGTGGTGCACATAGCTGTTGCACATGAAAAGTTGCTCGATGGTCAGATATTCGCCGTCGATGACCACACGGCCATCAGCCTGGTAGGTGATTGGGGCGTCAGGATCGGGATCGGCAGTGCCGCTGATGCGAAACGTGTAGCCAGTGGCCACACCGCCGGGTTTGTAAGTTCCCGCGGCGATGATAACAGTATCGCCCGCGACGATCTTAGGTGCGCCCTCCTCTCCATAGGTTTTCTCACCTCTATCGATACGCTGCCAAGCTGTATCTGGTGTGAGTCCGTCATTGGCATCGTCGCCGGTCGCGCCGTTGACGTAATAAGTAACTGCGCCAACCGGAACTGTGGCTATTAGGAGCAGTGCCAGCAGAGTAGAAATTAGCAGAGCTCCAGAAAAGCCAGATTCTCGCTTTCTCATTTCGAATTACTCCTTTCTCGCGATCTCTTCTCTATTGGGCAACCAGATTCACTGGTTAGGAGGCTGCCGTGGTATGTAGCCTCAAAATATTCGGCCGTCTATTCTGATGCGGCTCTCACATTCCTCCTTTCACGACCACTACGACTGAAGAAACAAACCCGACTCCACGGCTGTCAGGCCTTGTTAGCTGCGAACAGCTAAGGCTCCCGTATAGTTAATGGGATAACCATGCGGAATATACCACAGTTTTTGCCGGTTGTCAACCG
Organism: Armatimonadota bacterium; assembly: GCA_016190935.1. Taxonomy (GTDB): domain Bacteria; phylum Armatimonadota; class UBA5829; order UBA5829; family DTLH01; genus JACPPP01. Next base: position 15,884 of record JACPPP010000098.1, read on the forward strand.
TAATTTTTCGCTCCACAGAAAAAATTTGCGTCCGGGCGCCGGCATATGCCGTATGATCCTTGTCATAAACTTGGGATGACCGCACCGGCAGCAGGACGCATGACATTCAAGCAGTTGAATGGATATACTTGTTCTTGGCGCGATCGGGAACTTCTGCCCGAAGCACGAATCTTAGAGGGTCAACATCCTGGCAAGCACGATAAATGCTGCTTGTCTTACCCCAACGGTACTGGATATAGTTGGGGTAAAAAATCTCGTCAGCTTGCTTTGTATAGAATGACATCACGCTCAGATACACCAATATCTTGGGGTAAAATTACTTTGCTGTCTGCTACATTTAAGATCAGATTAGGCTATCGCAACAACCTCGTTGAATCACGAGAGATCGCACTGAGATCGACCGTTGCATCAATTAGGATCGCACCCGAGACATTTCATCCGCCCCCTATTCACCCCATCCATTAGATTCTGTGTAGGGAAGGCATGCGTCAAGACCGAACCTGCTCGGTGCTGGGGCAGCCTTGGGCCACACCCGCCCCAGCCAGCTCAGCCTGTACGTCGGGCGGACTGTTGGTGCGATCTCTTATGATGCATAGATACATATACATGCCTTTATAGTGCGAGTCTCTCGTCACACAATACGGATACTCGGGCAGCCCTGAGCCCGTGCTTCTAATGCACGAGTTATTCCACCCTCAAGTGAGTACGCCTGAGGCCATGAATACCGCGCAGATGCAGGAAAGCCGTTCACGATTTTCTACTGTCTTCACCGACTGCTTCTCACAAACTCTGCCAGTATCTGGTGAAAAGCAGCCGACAGAAGCCGATACATTCGCTAGGTCTTGTGTCAATGACAGAAACTTAAAATTGACAAGGCTGGCAGGAGGACCCCTACTGGATGGTCGAAACCCCGAAGTTCGTGGAGGGCTGCGACTATTCCAGGTTCGATCTTAATAATTATTATGACACGGAGCATATAGACTCACTGATCGCAAACCTCAGGCTTGAGCGGGCTGAGTACATCGAGCGGTTTCCCGGATTGGAACCGGCGGTGGCCAGGGCTGTAGAGTTCTAGTGGGTTCTTTGAAACGCGAATGACGCGAAGAAGCGCGAATGACGCGAAAAGGGGGCTGGGTGTCAGGGGCCAGGGGCCGGGTCGGAGGAAGGATTCCTCCGACAACGCAATAGGGGACGGACACAGATGTCCGGAGAACGTGGGGCAGGGTCATGGATGACCCTGCCCATCAGGGTTAGAAAGAGAATCAGGTATTATTTCTTGCTTTCTTCCCTTTCGAGCTTTCTTCGTTAAAAGCATGAGGATAAATCCAACGCAACTGGTATTAGCTAGCTGCTTATTTGCGTGCGCTTTCGTGTCTCTCGTGTTTCCGCTCCGGCCGGTCTGCGGTTTAGCGCAAGGAGTATGACCCCGAACACCACAATCGCTGCCAGACTCGCGACCTGTGCCTCGGTAAGCCCCGCGAGCCAGACATCGGCCGTAACGCCTTTTCTGATGAACTCTACCCCGAATCTGTAGACCGAATAGAGCACGACGTAGGAGAAGAATACAAAACCTGTTGGCCGTGAAAGGCGCTCTACCCTTGTGAGGATGCCGAATATCGCTAGGCTAGCTGCAAAAGCGTAAAGCTGAGCGGGATGGCTGGGATCTGTCCATGCATGGATTACGGGATCGAAGAAGCTGACGGCCCACGGCAGGTCAGTCGGCTGACCGTAGCAGCAGCCGTTGAGGAAGCATCCAATGCGGGCGAATGCGTAGCCGATTGCAAGAGACGGAGCAAGCAAATCGGCAATTGACAGAAACGGAATCCTCTTCGCACGCGTGTAAATGGCAACCGCGCCGACGGCCGCGACAAGTCCTCCATGGAAAGAGAGACCTCCCTCCCAGATCCTGTGGACCTGCGCGAACACCCCCCAGCCTGCCTCCGGGACCTCTAGAAGCAGGAACAGCGCCCTGGCTCCCGCTATCCCGGAGAGGAGCGCAATGACGCACGCGTCCATCACTCTCTCAGGAGCAATTCCGGCGCGCCTGGCCGCTCTAGTCGCCCGCCACAACCCGAGGAGGAAGCCGACGATTATCATCAACCCATAGGACCTTATTGGAACAGGCCCGATCTCGAACAAAATAGATCGCATCAGTTCTTATTACGGA
>JACPPP010000096.1 GCA_016190935.1 Armatimonadota bacterium
ATCATCATCGCACCAGAAAGAGAATCCCTGCGATTTCAATTCGCATCTTTCTCGATTCGGAGATCGCGCGCGATCATGGTTTGAGGGCCAGGAGACCCTGGATGGCCCTTGCTCGCGGGGCCGGGAGTCCCCGCGAGATCGATTTTCATCCGCCGACGGCTGATAGCTGACCGCTGACAGCTTTTTCCGCGAAATCCGTCCAATCCGCGAAATCCGCGTTTCCAAATCCCAAATCGGCAATCCGAAATCCGAAATCGAACGGGGTACTACTGCGCAAAGCGCATAGTGGCTATGTTTTCAATTTCCTTGATCTTTTCGTAGGCTCGTGTTATGGCCTGTTGGGCATCTTTTATCGGTTGACTTTCGGCTCGCGACCTTACGTACCACCAGATGCCAAAAGATACCGCCGTGGCGCCTGCCGCCGCGCCGATTGCTACCGCCCAGATCCTTTTCTGGTCAGCCACTTGTCATCTCCTCATAAACGGGCATCCGCCCGCGTAATAACTATTTGATCTCGAATCGCCGCTCACCATCGCTGCCCGTGCCGTCGAGGGACGCGAATATGCGCTTGACAAAGGAAATGAGTTCCATCGGATTGAAGGGTTTTGTGAGGTAACAGTCAACGCCGGATTGCCATCCGCGGAAGACGTCGGCGTCTTGTGCTTTTGCGGTCAACATTATCACGGGAATTTCGCGTGTTGAAGCATTCCTTCGTAAGTTTTGCAGAACCTCGAAGCCATCCATATAAGGCATCATAACGTCCAAAACGACCAGATCAGGCCTTTCCTCTTCAACCTTCTGCAGAGCTTCCTTGCCATCGTTTGCTGTTACAACTTCGTAGCCCTGTCTCTCGAGGTTGACCTGAACCAACCGGACTATATGTTTCTCGTCGTCAACGGCCAGTATCTTCTTAGGCATCCAGATTGCCTCCTCTCAAATTCACGTGCTCAGTATAGCATGGTGGAAAAAACTGTGTCAATGAGAATGCAGGGCAGACGCCGCCGAGGTTCCATTCCTCCACAGCATACTTGTTATCGGCAAGCTCCGAAGCAATCTGAAGCTCTAACGCCGACATGCCCCCGCACACAGTTTCTACACAGAATTCTTGTTCAACTTCGTATAGGATTCCGTCGATTATCTTGTCACGTGCCGGCCAGAATGTGTTGGACGAAAGCGCAAGGCTGTTCTGCTGCAGCACAGCGCCGGCCCGCCTGACTTGCGCGCTTCCCAACACTTTTGTCCCTTGTACAGCAAGCTCGTAATCAAGTGTAAGATCAAAGCATTTGCCAATCTTTCTGACTGACTGCGCCGCGGTTGTGTTCCTGCAGAAGCCTGCGTTTATGCCAAGCGAGTTGAGCGCTCGCGCTGCTGCCTCCCCCACGCGGCGATACGACTCCTGAACACGAGTGCCCAGTGCTTCAGATCCTACGACAAGGCTGAATGTGAGATCGTCCTTGTGAAAGACCGCCCTGCCTCCGGTGGGCCGTCGAACGATACCACTCCCCCACCCTTCCGGCACGCTCGAAGCAGACTGAAGCCGTCCGATGGTCACCGACGGCTCGGTCCATCCATAGAACTTCACCGTCGGCGGCGACTGGCCCATAATGAAAGCCTCGAGAACAGCTTCATCCTCGGCCATATTTCGGACCGCGTCCTTTTCCTCGTATGGGATTACTCGCCAACGCACCTGAGGTTGAGCCTCCTTGCAGCCGTGGCCTCGTCCACCCGCCTCACAGTCGTCTCATGCGGCGAGTTTGTCACCATCTCTGGAGCCTCCTTCGACTCTCGGTCTATCTCAATCATCGCCTCAATGAACGCGTCCAGTGTTTCCTTGCTCTCCGTCTCCGTCGGCTCGATCATGAGCGCCTCTTCGACGATCAACGGAAAATAGATGGTGGGCGCGTGAAAGCCGAAGTCGAGCAGCCTCTTAGCGATATCCATCGCTCTCACCCCCCGCTTCTTGTGCTCCTTCGCGCTCGCCACAAACTCGTGCATACACAGGTTGTCATAGGGCACATGGTACACCTCCCTCAGCTTTGCCATAAGGTAGTTAGCATTCAAAACGGCGCTTTCGCTCACTTCCAGCATCCCCTGAGCGCCGAGCGACCTGATGTAAGCATAGGCCCGAACCATCACCAGGAAGTTGCCGTAGAAGGAATGCATTCTGCCTATCGACAGAGGTATGTCATAGTTCAGGCGATATTCTTGGTCAATATTATCCATGACAGGAACCGGGAGGAAAGGTCTCAGGAACTCCTTCGCTGCGACCGGTCCCGCGCCGGGACCGCCCCCTCCGTGCGGAGTCGAAAAGGTCTTGTGCAGGTTGAAATGCATCACGTCGAACCCCATATCCCCCGGACGCGACCGACCGAGAATAGCGTTCATATTCGCGCCGTCACAATACATAAGCCCGCCTGCTTCGTGCACGGTCTCGCAGATCTCGATTACGTCCTCCTCGAAAAGTCCAAGTGTGTTAGGGTTTGTCAGCATCATCCCTGCCACATCGGGCCCCACTAGCTCGCGCAGCGCGTCCAGATCGACCGTTCCGCGAGCGTTCGATGGTACCTTCCTGACCTGGTACCCGGACCTCGCCGCAGTCGCGGGATTAGTGCCGTGTGCGGAGTCCGGAACCAGGATCACCTTCCTGCCATCGTCGCCTTTCGACCTGTGGTAGGCCTTGATCATCATGATCCCGGTTAGCTCGCCCTGTGCGCCCGCAGCGGGCTGGAGCGTTACGGCCTCCATCCCGGCTATCTCGGCCAGATACCTCTCAAGCTCGTACATCAGCGCGAGAGCCCCCTGGCACGTCTCCTCCGGCTGGAGAGGATGCAGCATCGCAAACCCCGGTGACCCAGCAATCCGCTCATTAACCTTGGGATTATACTTCATCGTGCAGGAGCCAAGCGGATAGAAGTTCGTGTCTATCGAAAACTGCCGCTGCGACAGGCGCGTAAAGTGCCTCACAACATCTGGCTCGGACACCTCAGGGAGCGGCAGGCGCTCCCTTATGTACTTTTCCTGCAGCTCATTTCTGATCTCCGTCGCCGGAACATCGAGATCGGAGAGCGCGCATCCAACCCTGCCCGGACGGGATATTTCGTAAATCAGCGTCTCCTCTCTCATCATTCTCAAAGCAACTCCACCATGCGGTCAATCTCCTCCTTCGTCCTCTTTTCTGTCACGCATATCAGCACATGGTTTTTCAGTTCGGGGTAGTACTGGCCCAGGTCGAGGCCCCCGATTATCCCGTTGTCCAGCAGCTTACGGTTTATCTCAGAGACCGGTTTTTCGCTCTTTACAACAAACTCCTTGAAGAACGGGGCCGGCCAGGGCAGCGAGAAACCGTCTCTCTCGGCTATCGCGTCCCGGGCATAATGGGCCTTCTGGAAACAGAGCTCAGCCACGTGGCTAAGCCCGTTCTTGCCGAGCGCCGAAAGATAGACCGTTGCAGCAAGCGCCACCAGCGCCTGGTTGGTGCAGATGTTCGAGGTAGCCTTTTCTCTTCTGATATGCTGCTCCCTTGTTTGGAGGGTCAGTGTATACGATCTGCGGCCTTCCGCATCTACGGTCGCGCCGACAATCCTGCCGGGTATATGCCAGACGTGCTCCATCCGGCACGCAAAAAGGCCGAGGTACGGCCCACCGAAGCCGATGTTGACCCCAAGCGCCTGGCCCTCTCCCACGACGATATCCGCTCCGAACGCGCCCGGCGGAGTGAGAAGGCCAAGAGCGATCGGATCCACGCAAACTATCATGAGCGCGCCCACGGAGTGCGCAGCCTCCGTAAGCGGAGCAAGCGGCTCGACGCACCCGAAAAAGTTCGGATACTGCACTATCACGCAGGCCGCATCCTCGCTCAACCGGGCAGGCAGCAGGCCCGCGCTTGTCACGCCTTCTGAGTAGTCGATCTCCTCAACCTGCATATCCAGGCCCGAAACATAAGTCCGCAGGACCTGCCTGTAGTGCGGGTGGACGGCCTTTGACACCAGAACCCTCGAGCGCCCAGTTACCGAGTATGCCATTACCGCGGCTTCCCCTATCGCCGTCGCGGCATCATAGAGGCTTGCGTTGGAGACTTCCATCTCTGTGAGCGCGCAGATGAGACTCTGATACTCGTAGATACTCTGCAGGACGCCCTGGCTGGCCTCAGGCTGATATGGAGTGTAGGTCGTGGCGAACTCGGACCGCGAGACTATGGACTCCACAACCGCTGGCACGTAATGATCATACGCGCCGGCGCCGAGAAAACACGTGAGGTCGGCCAAGTGCCGGTTGCGCGCGGCAATCCCCTCACAGATGCTTACCACGTCCTGCTCCGCCATCCCAGCAGGAAGATCCGGTGGCCTGCCGAGTCTGGCCTCCTTTGGTATCTGCTCGAAGAGCGCATCGGTGTCCGGCACTCCTATAGTTTTCAGCATCAGGGCGCGGTCTGCGTCGGTTAAAGGAAGGTAAGAGAGTTTACTCCGGCTCGATAAATCTTTCATATTCCTCACTTGACATCGACTCATCAACTTCGGATGGATCGTCCATTTTGATGATAACTAGCCATCCTGAGCCGTAGGGTTCCTCGTTTATGAGTTCCGGAGCGGTCTCAAGCTCATCGTTTACCTCCACAACTTCTCCCGTGACCGGCGAAAATATTTCCGACACGGCCTTTACCGAATCGATGCTTCCGAGCAATCCACCCGCGCTCAGCGTTGACCCCGGCTGCACCAACTCAATATTCACGATGTCGCCCAGTTCCTCCTGGGCGTAGTCTGTTATGCCGATCGTTGCCATTTTGTCCGCCACTCGCACCCACTCGTGGCTTTTGGTGTACTTAACATTATCAGGATACATCGATATTCCTCCTAACCTCATCTGTTATTCGACAGGCTGGCTCAAATCCCCTGCACGAATATGCCTTCTTTTCCAACAAGTATAGAATAATTCTCATTCAATGCTGATGCCCGTACCGGGCGCATTCAAAACAATAGGGCCGGTAAGGACTTTTGTGCGCTGCTAAAAAGACCTCCCGGCCCTTATATGAAACCACCGGATTTACAAGCTCTCTATTCGCCCAGATAGGCCTTCTGAATCATCTCGCTTGCAAGCAGCTCTTCAGCCGTGTCAGAGATGAGCACCTGCCCCGTTTCCAGCACGTAACCCCTATCGGCGATGCTGAGGGCCTGCCGGGCGTTCTGCTCGACAAGCAGGACCGTCGTGCCTTTGGACCTGATGTCGGTAATGATCCCAAATATCTCCCTCACGAGAAACGGGGCAAGCCCCAGCGAAGGTTCGTCGAGCAGCAGAAGCTTGGGTCTGGACATAAGCGCCCTGCCGATCGCGAGCATCTGCTGCTCCCCACCGGATAGCGTGCCCGCGCCCTGCTTCGCCCGCTCTCTGAGCCTCGGGAACAAGCCAAAAACCTGTTCCAGGTCCGATGCCATCCCCTCGGGGTCGCTGCGGACGTATGCCCCCATTTCAAGATTCTCGAAAACGCTCAGATTGGAGAAGACCCGCCTCCCTTCGGGAGACTGAGAAATGCCGAGCCTGACAACCTCGTGTGGCGGAAGACCGGAGATATCTTTGTCCATGAAACGCACCCTACCCCGCCTCGGACGCACGAGGCCCGATATAGTGCGGAGCGTGGTGCTCTTTCCGGCCCCGTTCGCGCCAATCAGGGTCACAATCTCCCCTTCCTGCACGCTTACGTTTATAGCGTAAAGCGCCTGAATTGCGCCATAATAGACTTCGACGTCCTGAATATCGAGCAATTATTCCTCTCCAAGATATGCCTTAATAACCTTCGGGTCCGACCTGATCTCTTCAGGCGCGCCGTGAGCGATGACTTCGCCATAGTCCAGCACGTAGATGCGCTCGCATATCCCCATAACGAGCTTCATATCGTGCTCGATGATGAGCATGCTGACCTTGAAATCGTCCCTGATCCACCCGATAAGCTCCGTCAGTTCTCGCGTCTCCTGCGGATTCATCCCTGCCGCGGGTTCATCCAGCAGCAGGATTTTGGGCTCGGTCGCGAGCGCGCGAGCTATCTCCAGCCTCCTCTGTTCGCCATAGGGCAGGCTCCCAGCGGGCGCGCTCTGGAACTTCCCCAAACCGAAGACGTGAAGCAGGTGGATTGATCGCTTCTCGATGTCGTGCTCTTCGGCGTAGTAGCTTCCGGTCCGGAACAACGCGGCCGGTAGCGAATTAGTGGTATGGACATGGCAGGCGGCCCTTACGTTGTCCAGCACAGTGATCTCCGGGAACAACCGGACGTTCTGGAAGGTGCGGGCGACACCCCTGGCGGCGATTATGTGCGGACTTTTTCCTCTGATGCTCTCACCGGCAAGTATTATGTCCCCATAATGGACCTTCATCCTCTTCCGGCTTCCCTGCTGCGGGGTGAGCGGCACACCCTCGACCTCCACCTCTGCCGTTGCGGTCCGAGACTTCGCGGGCCGGCAGACACCTGTGATCAGGTTGAATACCGTCGTCTTACCCGCTCCGTTGGGGCCTATTAGTCCTACTATCTCTCCCTGATCGACTTCCAGACTCACCGCGTCTAGCGCGATGAGTCCGCCGAAAGCAACCGTGCACCTATCCACGCTGAGGAGGGGCATCTAGCCTCCCTCCTTTCTGTTCGCATTCGGCACGGTCTTTTTCTTGCCGAGCAGGTCGGCCAGCCCAAGTTCTTTCCTTCCGAAGAGCCCTCTTGGTCTGAGGAGCATCAGGAGGACCAGAAGCGCTGAGTAGAAGACCATCCTGTATTCCGCCACAGGCCGCAGTATTTCCGGAAGCCAGGTCAGTCCGACGGCGGCGATAACCGAGCCGGTCACGCTTCCCAGCCCGCCCAGCACCACCATCACCACGATCTCGACGGACTTCATAAAGCTGTACGATCTCGGGTCTATTCCTAGGTCGAGGTGCGCGAGGAGCGCTCCGGCGACCCCGGCCCACGCGGCTGAGATCAAGAACGCCAGAACCTTGTACCTGAAGGTATCTATGCCTACAGCCTGAGCCGCCAACTCATCCTCTCTTATCGCGAACAGTGCCCGGCCATGGGTCGAGGCAGCCAGGTTTCGAGCAGTAATGATCACGCCGACGACTCCCAGGAATACCCACACGAAGCTCGTAAGCGGAGGGATGTTGTGGAGGCCAGACGCTCCGCCCACTGCGTCCACTGTGACAAATATTGCTCTGATGCCCTCACCGAAACCTAAAGTAGCAATCGCAAGGTAGTCCCCGCGAAGCCTGAGCGATGGCAGCCCGACAAGAAGCCCCACGATGGACGCAGCCAGTGCTGCGACGGCGATGGCGGCGGCGAACTGCAGCGGCATCAGCATCACATCAGGCACGTGTGCCGACCTGAGGACGCTTTCCGTAAACGGCCTCGCGAACATAGTTATGCCAGCCGATGCGTAAGCGCCGACCAGCATGAACCCGGCGTGCCCTATGGAAAACTGCCCGGTGAACCCATTCACGATGTTGAGGCTCACCGCCGCTATGACGGCGATGCCGGAGAGGAGGATGATCCTAAAGTAATACGGAACAAGAAGGCTCTCAAGCCCACTGCCGGCAGCCCAGAGCGCAAGCGCCACCGGCGCCATCAACGCGAGCCATGCCACGGTGGGAAGGTGTCTCCGGTTGCCTTTCATACTTTCTCCGCAGTTTGGCTGCCGATAAGCCCGCACGGACGCAGCACAAGTATGAGAATAAGCACACCAAAGACGACCGCATCAGCAAGCTCCGGGTAGAAGGCCCTCACAGCCTCCTCAGAAAGCCCCATGATCAATCCACCGAGCGCTGCGCCCGGGATACTGCCTATGCCGCCCACCACAGCCGCCACGAACGCTTTTATCCCCGCGGTCAGTCCCATGAGTGGTTCGACATAGTGGTTCCGTACCCCCACCAGCACACCGGCTGCGCCCGCAAACGCCGAGCCTACAATGAAGGTGAGGGCGATGATCGTGTCGGTGTTGATACCCATGAGGCTTGCCGCTTCACGGTCGAACGCGACTGCCCGCATGGCCTTGCCCGGTCGTGTGCCGTGGACGATGATCTGGAGGACCACGACGAGCAACACCGCGATAACGAGGATAATCACGTCAACCCTATCAATGCTGATGCCGGAGGAACCCCCGGCTGCTGACCCTATCGAGGACGGAACAGTTCCCGCAAGCCACGGGTAGTCCTGCTTCGTAGTGCCAAAAACTAGCTGCCCGCCGTATTCGAGAAGCATGGAGACGCCGATGGCCGTAATCAGGGCAGTCAGCCTCGGCGCGCGCCGCAGCGGGCGGTAGGCGACGCGCTCGATCAGAACACCCAATGCCGCCGCGCCGACCATAGCTATCAACATCATCAGAAGCAGCCCGGCAGTCGAGACGACCTGCGCCTGACCTTCCTCGCTGGGCAGACCAAGGTAGCGCCATGCATAAAGTCCGATGAACGCGCCCACCATGTAAACATCGCCGTGCGCGAAGTTGATGAGGCGCAGCACCCCGTATACCATGGTGTAGCCGAGTGCAATTAGCGCATATATGCTGCCCAGCATTATCCCATTTATAGCGTGTTGTAATAGTTCCTGCAATGGCTATCCCGACTCATTCACGAGCATCAGGAGGGAAGTTCAAAGTCAAAAGTCTAAAGTGCCAAGTGTCCCGTCCGGGCGATGCCATACCAATTGCCCCTGAACAGACCCTAACGCGCAAGGTCTTTATTCACGAAGAAAATAAGAAACTTAAGAAAGGAAGAAAGAGAATCAGGTATTATTCCTTCTGCAGTTTCTAATTTTCTTCTCTTTCTAGCTTTCTTCGTTAAAGAAGCATCATGGTATAACTTACTTGACGTCTTCCGGCGTGATGGAAGCAACCGGAACGAACTTATCTCCTTTTATCTGTACTACGACTGCGGGCTTACTTGCGTTCCTGTTAGAATCTATGGAAATCTGACCCGTAACACCCGGATAATCCCTCGTCTCCGCTACGGCCTGGCGGATGGCGTCGCCGTCGGTCGATCCAGCTTTCTTGATCGCCTCGGCCAGTATCCATGCGGCGTCGTAGCCAAGCGCCGCGAGCGCATTGGGGCTTGTGTTATACTTTCTCTCATAAGCCTGAACAAACCTGACCACAGCCGGGTTTTCCTGTAAGGGCGTGAAGTGGTTGCTGAAGTAGCAGCCCTCGAGCGCGCCCCCGGCACTCGGCAACAGAGATGGCGAATCCCAGCCGTCTCCCCCGATGAGCGGCGCCCTGATACCGAGCTGTCTTGCCTGCGCGGCTATGAGAGATACCTCCGTGTAATAGCCCGGGATGAAGACGAGATCTGGGTTCGTGGACTTTATGCTCGTAAGCTGCGATTTGAACTCCGGGTCACCCTGGCTGTAAGTGGAGTCAATTACGACCGCCCCACCCTTCTTTGCGAAGGTTTTTTTGAACGCATCGGCAAGGCCTTTGCTGTAGTCACTGCGTACGTCTCTGAAAATTGCCGCGCGCTTTGCCTCCAAGTGACCGGCTGCAAACGTCGCAACCACGGCGCCCTGGAAGTCATCTGTAAAGCACACTCGGAAAATGTACTCGCCTGCGCTTGTAACCTTCGGATTTGTAGACGACGGCGTAATCATGGGAACTTTGTTCGTCTGAGCTACCGGAGCAGCGGCCAGCGTGTTGCTGCTCGCAACCTCGCCCAGGACGGCCACGACGCGGTCGCGTGTTATCAGCTTCTCTACCGCAGTCCTGGCCTCGGACATATCCCCGCGGTCGTCCTCGGACTTGAGCTCGACCTTCTTTCCAAGCAGCCCGCCGGCATTATTGATCTCCTCGATTGCCAGCGCAATTCCGTTGTGGGTAGTCTTCCCGAAGTCTGCAATTGGCCCCTGGAAAGCATTATATTCCCCTATCAGGATCGTATCCGACTGCTTCGCGCAGCCCGCCAGAATGCCGGTGATAATGACGAAAACGGCCGCCAGGACCGCAAAATCTCTAAAGCGCAAGATGAATCCACTCCTTCCATACATATCACCCGTTACATAATGATACGGACAACAACCCCTGCCGTCAAGCGCGCAGTAGCGAAAGAAGGATATGGAGCTTGTTTGTGACAGGCAGTTGTCGGGCCGGATTTGAGACAAGCACTGTCTGAAGTTCGCTATCTACCATCTGAAACACGAAGACACGAAAGACACGAAGGCCACGAAAGCTATCTATGAAAGACTGGTGGACAGGGAGATATATCAGGCTGGACCATCGGACACCATTGATCGCCGGGGAGATTCCTCCCCGGCGCAAGTATGGCGGACATCCGTCCGCCACATCTGAGCTTTCAACTTTCCATCGTTGCAACGTCTGAGAAATCTTTCTCCGAACTTGAGCCGTCAGGACGTCTCAAAACCTGAACAGGACTGGCCGCAAGGAGTATTTCGGCAGCGGTGCAGTTTATGAACGAGATAAACATCAGATACACGCATAGAAGGTGCAGATTCTGTAAGACTGCCAGAGGGAAGGGTATCGCCTTGACTGCGGGGTGGAGGCCGATGAGCGTGGCAACGAAAACTGAGAGCACGCCATACATATACAGGCGAAACGAGTTGCGGCCAGTCATTTCTCTACGGAGAAATACGACGCCAAATACCCCCCCCATACACACATATAACAATTCGATCATATCATCCATAAAGAGAACAATATTAGATCTGCTGAGCACCGGAATAGCATCCTCAATCGCGTGCCCGCCGTGCTCGTGGAACATAAATCTGTCATCGCATGCGAAGAAGAGGAACGCGAGCGCGACCAGTGCCCACACCCATGCCTTCCTCACAACCAGACGCGCAGGAGTATCATTTTCAGCACATTCAAGGCGTCTTGAGAACGATACGCTTGCTGAAACGTGGCGCATGCCGGATAGCAAAAGGTAGTTGACGTACGCAATGCACGCCACAAGCACCATTTCGACCGAGTTCGCAAATACCCAAAAGTTCTTCTCCCTCTCAAACTCGACCCAGGAATTTGGGTAGCCGTCGATGATAGTGTAGGCAATGACTATGAGGTTGCCAAGCAAAACAAGCGCAACCGTTTTCTTCCTGGCGCGTTCAACCAAGAGCACTAAAGTAGAGGATTTCATAACGTCCCTGCCCCCTAAAGTCTAAAGTGCTCTTGATATTCCCATTTATGGTCTCAAGCAAACGTACAGGAAACAATACCAGTTGCTGTTGAACAGGCCCTAATTGGGAAGCTCTTTTTTACGAAGAAAGCTAGAAAGGAAAGAAAATTAGAAATGGAAGGATAATACCTGATTCTCTTTCTCGCTTTCTTTAATTTCTAATTTTCTTCGTTAAAAAGCCCTTCGATATCGTGTTAATTCAGCGGCAATTGGTACAAGTTATCCTCCGACATAGATGCCGTGGACTACTCCGGTATCGTCCGAAGGTCCTGTGAGTTGTTGACCCTGAGCACCGTGCCGGACGTATCGGCTCCGAGCGCACCTGTCACTGCTAAGAAGACACCGGCATCCGGCGTCGGCAATCCGTGCAGTTCTACGCGAAGATTTGAGGTCGTGCCGTCGAAGAGCTCGAAAGTGCCATCCACAGGAGATAGTGAGACGACCCGCCCGGCCACCTTGACCAGAAGCCCCGCTGGACTGAGCCCACCGCCGGTCGCCCTGATGTTAACGCCGTAAGGCTTGGGAATAACCATCGCATCCCCAGGCGTGACGATTGTCGCCTGTATGACCCGCTCTCCATCGACCGTGTCGATGATACCGGTGACCATTGGTGTCGTTCCCTCCGGTTGCACCTCACCTGGGTCGCAGTTAACTCTGATTCCTGCCGTCCGATCAAAGTCCTCCAGGTAGAAGTAGCTGGCGAACGATCGGGTAGAAATCGGGCCGGCAAGGTCCACCGAACTTCCGTCGGCCTGCGCCTTCGCCGCGGCAACAGATGTTAAGACCCCGACGGGCACCACCATAATCGTGGCAGTGCCAAGGCTCCCTGTGACGTTCAGATTGGGGGTGGCGCCGTCGAACACGCGCGTTTTGGCCTGCGTTCCAAACGTCAGAGGTATGGTGATGTAAGTGCGAGAGACCGGGTCCTTTGCCAGAAACCGGAGCGTGGTGACGAGAAGCCCGCTTGGTGTGGCCTTGGCGGCCACACCAAGCTGTGCCCAAGCGCTGTACATCATCTCCCCGTCGTCCAGAGCCAGGTTCAGGTCGTCCGGAGAAGGTGACAGGAATCCGTTCATAAGCCATTGGTACGGCGCGCCGACTGTGCTTATGTCGTAGAAGTCGAGGTGATCCGGGTTGTATAGCATGATCACCTCCATAGCCGAAATAGGCCAGTCGGCTCCGCTGTCTGAGAGTGCATAAAAACCCACATCCACCGAATCGCCCGTGTGCACGACCTGGAACTCAGGCCGCCATCGCAGATCAACCGCGGCGTAGCCAGTGGCTGTGGCTCCGAACAGAATGGCGACCACCAATATGGAATAGCAAAAGATTCGCCTCAATGCCGTTCACCTCCGGAGGCCCTCGCCTGTGCTTACCGTTTGGGCTTCCTGTATTTGTCGAGAAACGCGCTCATATCCGCGGCATCCACGATGCCATCGTTGTTCACATCGGCCTTTCGGGCATCCCTCATGCCGATCAGTCCGGCAAGCTCCTTAACGCTGATAGTCGACAGAGCTATGGGATCGGATGTGGAAGCCCCCTCAGCGTAGCCGGGCAGCGGCGCCCCGACCTTCATAAAGTTGATCTGGATGAACGTAAAGTCCTCAGCCCACACCTGGCCGTCGCAGCTTATATCCGCGTCGCGTCCTGTAAATGGATGGCCGGAAGTGCCATACTGACCTGCGAACACGCCGTAGTCGCGGATGTCTATTACGTTATCATCCGTCAGATCGCCGCCTGTAAGCTTGTCGGCTCCGGTGAGCGAGGCCTCGTATCTGCTTCCGTCCAACGCTACAGAAAGAGAGACCTTGCTGCGCAACGTGTGCTGGCTATCCTTGGCCGTTACCTGCGTCCACAGGTTGCCACATGGTAGCGTTTGTACGGTGACGGTACCGACACCGTTCGAGTCGAACTGAACATTCTCTGTCGTCACGAACTGAGAACCGCTCCCCTGTGTCCCGCCGAATACGAACTGGATCGGCCTCACGGGGGACTCGTACACCCCCTCCAGTTGAACCGTTATCACGGCCTCGTTGTAGGACAGAACAGTGATGGTTTGCACGCCGGTCGATTCGTTCCCTACGGCGTCGCGAGCCGTCCATGTGATCTGAGTCACTCCTGTATACGGATCGCTCAGTGCCATTCCGTCGCTTCGCACGGCCGTGACGGTGGGAGACGGATCGACATTATCTACAGCCGTTGCAACGCCGACATCGACGTTTGCGCTGCACGAGTTCGGCAGAGCATACACGGTCTGATCGAGCGGCAAGGTCAGGACTGGCGGCGTCTGGTCAATATAAATGTCCACGGTTGCCGAGGAGTAGTTACCTGCTCTATCGAACGCTCTGATGGTAACCGGGTATATTCCGGTCCCAATTTCGCTGATGTCCAGACTGTAGGGGCTTGTAACCTCGTAGTTGTCCACTCCATCCATAATTAGGACGTAATGGCTTATGCCGCTCAGTGCGTCATCGGCAGAAAACGTCAGGATGACAGGTCCGTCCTTTGTCCAGCTTGCCGGGTCAGCGCTGACGGTCAAGCCCGCCGGCGGCGTATTGTCGATAATAACAATCGGGCCGTCCACCGTCTGAGTCACGAGCGGATAACCCTGATCGTCCGTAAACCGTGACGGTGGATAGCTTTCCCGAAACGTTACCTGAGTAATACCCTCGGAGATGCCGGACGTAAACTGCAGATCAGCCAGCTTGGCATCGGCGGCGTACGGCGGCTGCAAAATCCCAGGGTCGATCCCTGCTGCGAGGTCGATGTTGCCACCGTTAGCGTTAATACCAAGTATGCTCAGTCCGTACGGAGCGGTCGTGTAGCTCCCTCCTCCGAAGTTGAGCTTGGTTGGATCGAAGGAGAGAAATGCCTGATACCCGGCTGACGGGGTGGACATATGGCGCTGCCAGAGTTCGAGGTCTATCGGCTGTCCGTATTTGACAAAAAGTATCTCTTCTCCACCTACATCGTTCAGCACAAGTTTGTTGTCCGAGGCGCTGAGAGTCCCGTCCAGGACATTGGGGTTTGTAAACGTCCCCGCAAAGCTCGCCACGCCGACTGAGGACCAGTCCACATAGTCCACAGGCCACGGTGGTGACTGCACTGTGCTCCCAGGCTCCGCCCAGAATTTGCCGGTCACCGTCGCAGGATTCTCCCAGCCGTCAGTCCACGACGTCTTGATTAGATAAGTCCCCTGCTCTATCGGGAAGCTGGTCACCGGCGTGTAATAAATCCACCAACTGCCTTCGGAGACGTGTGTGCGTCCGTCGATGTCGAGATAGTCTATCGTGCCGTACATTCCCCAGCCATACTGGTCCAGATCGGTTAAGACCGGTGGAAGGGTTTCGGAGACTGCGTACGACTCTATCACGCCCCACGGCCAACCGGGTTGATCGATGACCCCGACCGCCGACATCGGCCCCACCTGCATCGGCTCGCCGACGTAGGCTCCCGGACCCGGAGAGTTCACTATTCCGGAAAATATTATCTCCAGCCAGCTCGTAGCAAGCGGGCTGTATGGTCCCCCAAGGGGGTTCGGATCGAAGCCCCACGAACCGGAGTATCCATCCCCGGTGGTCCCGGTGCGAGACCAACTGAACGTTTGGACAGATCCATCCCATATTACAGTATCCTGGCTTGTGCTGGAATCATCGTAATAGACGATGTAGCTGATTCCGTATTGCTGGCCGAGGTCCGGCCCGAAGTGCGTTCGGGGGCCGAATAGATACACAGCTTTTCTGTCCGAAGAGATATATGTGCTCCAACCGAGGTGGTTTCCCGTCCAGGTTCCGGTGAAGATGGGAGCTTTTGTAAAACGTGTGTTGCCCAGAGCGAAGTAGGCGATGCATGTCGCTCGTTCATTTGGATCGACGACGTAGCCCCATTCCTGGTAGTGCTGGACGTCGCTCGATATCTCTTCCGGCGGTATATCCACGTCAGCACCCAGGCTGAAGTCCGATTTCTCCTGTGCCACCGCCGCCACCGCAGCGAACGCCAGCAGGACTGATAATGCCATTACGACCAAGCGATGCATGTGATCTTTCCTCCACTTCTCTACCAATGATCTAATTGCTTGCCGCTCTGCCCTGCTGAGTTCGGACGACAGGTCTGCGCCGCCTACAGCCGAGTTTGAGACAGGTCAATGCCAGTTCCCGATGGGGCCGTCCGGCCTCATCGGGGTGGCAATCTCCGAATCCATGATAGGTGGCGATCTCCGTATCGCCACCTATCGTACCCATCGACTACTTGTTCTTGTGCTTTGTATTGCTCAGGAACAAGGCGATATCCGTCGCGTCAACCGTTCCGTCCTTGTTTACGTCCGCCCTCTTGGCGTCCTTCATTCCGATGATCTGGGCAAGCTCCTTCACACTGATGGAAGCTCTGCCCACTGCGGATGACGACTCCGCGTTGCCGGGTTCGCTATCACCGGAGGACAGGAAGCCGGTCTGGATGAACGTAAAGTCTGCCGTGCCGACGTCTCCCGCGTTGTCGAAGTTCGCGTTGCGAGTCGGCCAGGTGGACGTTGGACTTGGCGTAGTGCCATACTGCCCTGCGAACACGCCGAAGTCCAGGATGTCGATCAGGTTGTCGTTCGTCCCATCGCCACCGATCAGCGCGCCAGCGACGTCAATGCCATGTCTCGGAAGCCACTGAGCGATTACGTCCGTGAAGTTCGCCCAGAAGTCGCCGAAGCCCGTCCTGTCGTCGCCTGCGGACCAGTAGAAGTAGCCTCCACCGAGCGCATTGCGGGTCACATAGTCGCTGTCCACTACGCTAACAGGAGTTCCATCACCCGACAGGAAGTTGTCCCCGCCGAGGACAGCCGCACTGTGCCCGGAGTGCATCCATTCGATGCCAGTGCCGGTAATGCTGCTGTCACCATCCGCGTCTATGTTCAGAACAACTTCCGGTGTCCACGTGCTCGTGCCGACCGCTGTTATCTTGGCGGTGTACTTAAGCGAGCTGATCGCGTTCAGTGCGATCCCACCGGGGATGCTCAGCCTAACGTATGCGCTTCCTGCGCCGCCGTCCGGAGTGTACAGCTCAACATCCGAACCGACGAGGGTTGCTGTCGCTCCCGTTCCGATAGTGCCGTAGGAGATGGAAGCATCCCCTATCGGGTAGGTGGTCCCGTTGAGCTCGATGCTTGTGAGCAGGACCTGGCTTCCCTTCCACGAACCGCTTGTTCCAACAACAACGTCTATAGACTGGACTCTGCCGGTGGACGTTCCAGTACCCGTGAAGCTCGCAGCATACTGTATTTCGCCTATATCAATCAGCGCAATCGTGCTATTCAGGGTGTGCTGCTCGTCCTTGGCGCTGATGCTGGTCCAACGGCCATCGTTCGAAAGGTCAGTGAACGTGGTTGTTCCTACGCCGTTGGTAAACGTTACCTGTCTCGTTATCGTCACCGGAGGAACTGTTCCACCATCGCCGCCGATGACGAACTTGATCCAGCGCGTCACTGACGCTGCGTTCACCCCAGCCAGCCGCAGGTTGACTACAGCCTGGGATTTGTTGACATTGAACGTGTCAGTATCAGCCGAGATATTGCCCGCGCTGTCCGATACGCTCGCATCAATGTTCCAAGTGCCATTCTCCGTATCCGGCCCAACGGTTACGTGATAGTTGAAGGTACCGGTAGGACTCTCGCCATCGTATGTGACGACCAGCGAGCTGGCGCCCTTCGTCACCGTCACAGTCGGGGGACCGGTCAGCGGTGAGGTCGCATCGCTTGCCGTGACCTGAATATCCACCTGCCCCTGTATCGCATTCGTAGTGCTCCCGAGCGACACAAGAAGCTCGTTGGAGTTCTGCGTAGCGTGAGCGATGTTGATGCCCGGATTAGTCTTATCCAGATAGATCGTCGTGCTCGCAGTGGCCTCGTTTCCTGCCCGGTCTATTGCTTTGACCGTGACCGTGTGCGTGCCATCGGCAAGGCCCGAGACGTCAAGCGCGTACGGACTGGCGGCCGCGGAGTATGTGCCCGCATCCACCTGCAGTTCGTAATGGTCGATGCCGCTCAACGCATCCGTCGCCGAGAAGGTCAGATCGACAGAATTAGCGTCTGTCCAGCTTGCCGGGTCCGCGCTGATCGTCACGTCCGTCGGATCTGTTCCGTCGATATAGACATTCGAGCTGTCCACCGTCGTTGGATTGACACCATTACCAAGCGTATCGGTAAACTGAGTGACCGGATCGTGTGACCTGAACACGATCTGAGTCAAGCCCTCAGTCGAGCCGGCTGTGAACTGCAATCTCACCAGGTCTGCGTCGGCACTTGTGCCTCCCGATGTTACGGTGCCCGCGGCAAGGTCAACATCGCCTCCGGTGATATTGTTCAGTATGGCCTGCTCGTACGGTGTGCCTGCCGCCCACGTTGCTGTCGGGCTGCTCAGCATGCCTGTATCGAAGTTGAGGAACGCCTGGTATCCGGCGGCCCCAACTGTCATATTGGCCTGCTTGAGGTCAACCGTTACTGTTTCTCCTGGCTGGACGTAAACGCTGTCGGGCGTGATCTCCAAATACAGAGCGTTATCGCCGGCAGCCTTAGTAAGCCACGGATCGTAATCCACATTCGTGGTCACCCTGTCACCACTGCCTGGGCCGACGGGACCTGGACTATTCGTGAGGCCCCACCAGTTGTTCTCACCATCAAGGAGAGGAACGGTACGGTTGTTAAGTCCATTCACAGTGTTTCCGACCAGATTGTTCTGGTTGACGGAGACGTTCGTGATAACCGCACTAGGCGTGGCTTCGTATGCCCATACAAGGATGCCTTCCTCACATCCACTGACCGTATTAGAAAGGATGTCTATGTCATCCATGCTGACGGTATTCTCTCCGTCACCATCCCATGCGAACACCCGAATACCACGGCCGAGAACATCTCCGCCAAGGACTCCGCTTACCACGTTGCCCTGAACTAAAAGGCCGCTAACCGAAATGTCATACTGGCTGCCGCCAGGGTAGTCATAGCAGGCCAGCAGAATGCCCGTCAAACTCGTCGCGCGCCCTGTCACTACGTTATCGCTGATGGAG
Organism: Armatimonadota bacterium; assembly: GCA_016190935.1. GTDB lineage: Bacteria > Armatimonadota > UBA5829 > UBA5829 > DTLH01 > JACPPP01. The sequence goes on from JACPPP010000096.1 coordinate 18,181, forward strand.
CTTGAACTGCAGTTGGTCAGCTCGATGCCGTAGGCTTGGTAGTCCTCGACCACATTCCGCTCAACCGTCCATCCGCTGTGCGCAGCCTGGCCCTCATTGCCGACAAGGACTGCGTTCCAGCCGAGGCCGGTGAACTCGTTGTCGCGCACGGTGACGTTGTTGATCGGCGTGCTGCTCCAAGCTATTACGCCGTCCGCATTGGTATCCCAATCCGGGCCGTAATTCTGGACCACAAAACCCTCGATGACGATGTCGGACACGCCGGCCGTCAAGAGAAAGCCGGCCTGGCCGGATAGTCCCGTCCCGTCCAGTATAGGAGCGTCAGCGCCGGGACCCGGACTGCTGTCCCCAGTGTCGCCAGTGATGGTAAGGCCGCTCTTGTTTACCGTCACGGCTTCGTTATACGTTCCCGGTGATACGAGAATCGTGGTGCTGACGGCCGCGTCGATCGCATCCTGGATAGTGGCGAAATGGTCGTAGCCCCAGCCGGGCGTAGCAGGCGTGTAATCATCATCCACATATATCACCGATGGCGGCGGTAGCGGAATCGACACATCAAACGGCGTGGCAAAATCATACTGCCAGTACTGTCCACTTAGTCTCACTTGCCCATCGTTTCCCGCGTACGTGAGCAGCGTGAGGGGAATCTTCAGTTCGGCGACATTATCATCAGGTTCGCCTAGGTATTTGTTCTTGTATCCGTACACGATGCCATTCTCTGACAGCGTTCCCATCGGAGCCCAATCGATCCCGTTCGTCTGCTGCAAAGTCAGGGAATCCATTTCACAAATGGTATATCCAACACCCGGCCAAACAGCGCTTTGAGGGGTCTTGAAGTAGAAGTTTGCATTGATATTCAGGCTCTCGCTGACGGCCCAGCCAGGCTGGCTGGTATCTGCTTTGTAGGCGGTATAAAGGTAGCCATCTTGCGCAAACCCATACACCTCTACGGACATGCCGCCCTGCCAGCCGGTCACGCTCGTACCCAGGTAGTAGCCATCCCACTCTCCTGATGATAGAGTTCCGTCGATCGTCGGCAGAGCTTGCGCGCCTGGAGATAGCCAGCCACTGCCCGCCAGCGCAAGCAGCAGCGTTGCTACAAATACGTAACGCATTGTCTTTCCTTTCCTTTCTGTTCTCTGAAATTCGCGCCCGACAGTTAACTTTCGCCTGAGCAAGACGGCGCGTTCCCTTGCTCAACCCGGGGACCGCGTTTCGCATTCCCCGCACCCTCACTACACCGAACGAATAAGCCTCACCTCCCGTAACCCTGCTCATCCGATCGCGCCGTCCTCTGCACCAGTGAGCAGGCATTTTCTGTATGCTTCTTGCTAAATCAAAGTGTCAAGTGACAAGTGTCAAGTCTCAAGTCAAAAGTCTGAAGTCAAAAGTCATGTCATTCTGAGCATCCGACCGCATAGGTGGCGCGGTTATATCAAGATGACATGATTGCTCACAACTCACAACTCATAACTCCAAAAGCGTTAACCTTGCAAAACTCGCACATCGGCGGGTTTGTTGACGCGCAGCACGGGCCCGTTCGAATCCGCGCCCAAAACACCTGTTGCAGCGACAAAGGCCGCATCGTCCGGCGCACCGAACCCGTGCAATTCCACCGTCACCGAATTGATCGAACCATCGTTCATTACGAACGACGAAGTTCCAGGTGTCGAACTCGCGCGTCCGACTAAGGTAATCAAGAGTCCCTGGGGACTCAGTCCATTCCTCAATGACGAGAGGTTCATTCCGAGCGGCCTCGGGACCGACGCGAGTGTACTCGTCCCGACGACAGCGCCGTCTATGACCCGTTCTCCGTCAATTATGCTCAGAGTCCCTGAGACCATAGGAATACTGCCTTCAGCCGGCGGTGCTGTCGCACAGTTCACCCTGATGCCGGATGCCCGGCTGCCATCCTGGATGTAAAAATACGATTGAAAGCGGCGGCTGACGACAGGACCGACGACCCCGACCTGCGCTCCATCCGCCAGTGAACGCGCGTCCGCCGCAGTCAGGACTATCTGCACTCCCAGCGGCACGATCATCACCCTCGCCGTACCAAGCGTCCCGGTGACGTCGGAGTTCGGTGTGCCTCCCTCATAAACCGCAGTCTTGGCGCTGCTTCCGAATGTAGGCGCGATATTTACCGCAGTTTCGTTAACAACAGTCCGCGCGGTAAACTGGAAAGTCGTGACCAACAGGCCTGATAGCGGCACGATAGCCGAGTTACTGGAGCCAAGTTGGGCCAACGCTTGGTACAACATATCGCCATCGTACCGATTCTTGTTAATGTTGTCCGGGTCGTTTGGAAAACCTGATGAAAGCCAGTTATACGGCGCTCCGGCTGCGCTCAGACTTTGAAACTCGAGGTGGGTTGTGTTGTGGATTACAATAACATCCATCGCGGACACGGGCCAGTCCGCGATGTCGGGGACCAGGTACAGCCCCAGGTTCACGGCATTCCCCGCATGAACGACCTGTGCCGCAGGTCTCCACTCCAGGTTAACAGCAGCTTCCGATCCTCCAACGGAACAGAAGTACACGGCTAACGCTGCGGCCAGTACAGCTAAGGGATGCTTCATATGACCCCACCCTAAATGCGATAGCTATCGCACTCCATCCTTCCCGTTCATTGTCAAAATTTGACAGTATAGTTCTTGTTACTTTATGACAACACTACAATCCGGCCATGATTTTGCCGAAAACAAGCTTCAGTATTCAATGTAGCACACAGACATAGATGTGTCAACTGTTTAAGGCCGAAAAAACGCCTTGATTGTCAAAAACAGGTATAATTACCGGGTCTGTATCCTTCATACTCGCTTCATCCCTTCAACGGTTCAGGAGGCATAGAACACTTCTGAACCGGGGAGACGGGGAGAATGGGGAGGCGAGGAATATGGAATGCCCCGTCTCAGATCATTCCTCTCTTCCGCGGTTCAGGAGGTAAAACAAACGTTTGATACTGTTTGAGTCGGTTGTCGTAAATCTATGACACAGAATGAAAAGGCCGAAGACGGCTTTGCGCCTTCGGCCAAAGTCTGAAGTTCACACGGACGTTAAGATGTCCGTCTTCTCCTCCACGCGAATCCGGCGAACCCCGCCACGCCACTCATCATGGCGATTAGGCTTGAAGGCTCTGGAACGCAGCGAGACTGGAAAACGATCTCGTCCAATGCGGCTGCATTGCCCGTTCCCGTACAACCGTTGAAATAGAACTCGAGGCTGACCCATCTGGGCTGGTTGTTTCCAGGCTTGCCCTGGAAGTCGTACGTGAGAGTGTACTGAGTCCACTGCCCTTCGGAAACATATCTGTCGGGCAGTATCTCCTGATGATCAGCGGGTGTGCCTGGACGAGGCCTTTCCTGATCATTGTTGTCCCACCAGTCGATTCCGACCTGCAGGCTCCCCGTACCACTTGTGAAGACCCAGAACGAGAGGTCTATGATCTTGTGGTTGTAGTCCGGATTCCAGTAGGGTGAGGTGCTGTTGTCTATGACCTGGCGGAGATACCCCGCTTCGCCCTGGTTGGCCTGGTCGTAGGCGACGTGCTGTCTGTCGAATCCTGCGTCGAATAGCACGTTTCCGCCGAATTCCCAGCCTTCACCGCCTTGCTCGAACGACGGGTTGACCAGTTCATTAAAGTCAACACCCGCCAGGCCCGATGTTGCGAGCAGGATTATACCTGCCAGGACAGCAACAGTTGTGGCTAGTCTTTTCACTTTTCCCTCCTTTCAGCGTTGATCTCGCGTGATCACTGCGATTTTACTGTGGAGGCCTTGACCGCTTCCGGTAGTGTGGTAAGCACCGTCTGCCCGTCTGCCTCACCGTAGTATTACACACTTTTCCAATAATGTCAATACCCTGGGTAAAAAACTGGTAATTTTACCAGGTTTATTTTTTGATCGCCGGGGAGATTCCTCCCCGGTGCGCGTCTTCGGATTGCGGATTTAGAACCGCAGATTCCCCAGATTATTGGGATTTCGGGTGTCGCCCGTCCAACGCATGATACCAGAACCGGGGAAGCGGGGAATGATCTGAGACGGGGAATTCCAGATTCCTCGCCTCCC